>NZ_JBBMFL010000014.1:0-111991 GCF_040095975.1 Alistipes intestinihominis | reverse complement strand
CTCAAGAAACCACGTAATTGACTATATTTCAATAATTTCAAAGAACTATTTATCAACTTTTACGGGACAGTAGTGATCCGTGTTATAATAAACAGTTTCGGTTTCCTGTGTTTGTGTGTCTTAAATCGTAAATGAGAATATCTTGCGCTCCTTCGCAATCGTTTAATTGCGGCACGAGCATTATCTGCCGTGTTGTCTTCTAATTTCAGCGACCAAGCATCATTTATCTCCATTTCTGTCAGTACAGCCTGCCAGTTGGACGGCGCGGATTCTGGTCGCTTTTTTAAGATTCTGCCCATTTTTGGTTAATTCCTATTTTTTCAGTAACTTACCCCGATTTATTGGGGTATGAACGTATGGTACGTTCGTACCACGATGCAAATATATGCGCATTTTGAGTAAAAACAAAACAATTTGCGTATTTTTTACTCAATTTATTTGACAGTATGGTTGATAAAAAAGTTAAAAAGCAGCAAATCAGGATGTTGGTAAATTATTATTCGAATGGCAATAAATCAGACTTTGCACGTAAAATTGGCATTACTCCCCAAGGATTAAGCAGCTGGATTACGCGAGGAACATTTGATCTTGAAATAATTTACTCTAAATGCGAAAATATATCCGCGGATTGGTTGCTGAGTGGTGAAGGGAATATGATAAAAGACGAAGCAATTTCTCAAAATGAGGCTCCCGATTTTGTGAATGCTAAACTTGTTCAGGCACTTGCTGATGCAAATAAAGCGTTATCTGCGGCAAATGAAACCATACTTCAGCAACAGGAAATGATTGCAAAACACACAAATACAGGAATTTATACCCCCCCCCATCTTGCAGAATCGGAGGCAAAACATTCACTAAGTCCAGTTGATAAAGAATAGTACGCAGGAGAGGCGAGAAACACGCAATAAAATGAATCGCGTATTTTAGCCTTAATTATCCGCCTTAAATCGAATATGGACTCTTATTCATTTTCTTGGAGAAAAACGAAATTCGGGGCCTTAAAATCATAAATGGCGTCTATTGCGCTACTTTGCATAACCTCGCAACAGAATTAAAATCAATTAAATAAATTCCAAATGTTGCCCAAATAAGATTTCGTACAAGGTTGCAAATTGCTGAATATGAATTGAAATAGGATAGATAATACCTTAGTCTTCTAAGCTGTGGGTCGAGCGTTCGAACCGCTCCGGAATCACATCCGGAAAACTTTCGGCCGGGGCCGGAAGTTTTCTTTTTGCCGTCGTTTTCGATTGTCGATAAATTATCGTACTTTTATGGGTGTCGAAAACAACTGACTATGGGACGGGCGAAAGAAAACTTCAACGACGTGAATTTCAAGGATGAATCGGGCGATTTCGTGCCATTCGGAACCCGATTCGACGTGCTGCGCAATATCTTCTGGAATATTATGGACGGACATGCGCTGGTCCGGGAATCCGTGCATTGCCGCTACTCGATCGAGGCCCGGGGGAAGCGGTGTTATCTGGTCGAGGAATATAAGACCGGAGGAATTTCCGGACGCTACGAAATCCTGAACTGCACCTATGGAGAGCTGAAATGCAGAATAAACCGCAAACTGCCGGAGTGATCTGCCGTC
The DNA here is from genome assembly GCF_040095975.1 of Alistipes intestinihominis. Lineage (NCBI taxonomy): Bacteria > Pseudomonadati > Bacteroidota > Bacteroidia > Bacteroidales > Rikenellaceae > Alistipes > Alistipes intestinihominis. The sequence continues at coordinate 110,394 of NZ_JBBMFL010000014.1, read as the reverse complement.
ATTCCCTCTCTTTGGCCGACGGACTGAGAAAACCGCACGGTGCGATGATTTCGTCCATGCGCTGAATCATGCGTGCCACGGCGTCGATGAACTGCGCGGCGTTCTCATAGACGGTTACGATGAGCCGTCCGTTTTCCTCGATGCTTTTGTAGCTGATTTGCCGGTACCAGGCGAGTTTCTCGGCCATGCCGTCCGCATACGCCGGATTGTCCGTCATGCCGAAGTGTTCCCAGTAGAAGACCGTGTTCGTCCGTTTGTTCCGGATCGTGAAATCGGGGTATCGGGTTTGCCCCCGGGCGGTCAGCGGACGTTCGTAATAGACATCGAAATGCCGGACGGCCAGCAGCCGGTTCATAATGTACAGTTCGGCCTTCGAACGTACCGTCACGCCGTTCGACGCTTTGAACGATTTGGTCTGCGGCAGGAACCCGGGGGCGTCGTCGGGATGCGAGGTCGCTTCGTTCCGGTCGTTTTCGGTCGTCTTTTCGGGAACGCTCTTTTCTGCGGGAAAGAATCTCCACTGATACCTCGAATGGCAGGAGGTGTCAACCTCGTAATTTTTGATGAACTGCCGCATCAGGCCGCAGTCGTGCATTTTCCGCAGGAAACGGCTGAATTCGGTCGAATCGGGGATCGACTGTCGGAATTCGGGCTTGTTCTTTACATAATCGTAAATGTCCGAAGCCCTCGCAGGTTCTTTCTCCTGCCGGAACTCGAAATACTCCGCGATGCGGCGTTTCAGTTTCAGGAGCAAACCGGTTTCGGGTGGTAGCGGTTCCATATATTCGTTCGGGATTTGTTTGCGCGGCAGGGTCCGCCGCTTTCCGGCGTTCGTGCGGGCTGGGACGATATGGATAAAAAAAGCAGACCGGACGAATCTCCGGCCTGTTTTTTCGGGAAAGAGGGCCGCCGAAGCCGCTATTTGAGGTATTTGTCGAGATACATTTTCAGTTCGCGCGGCATGACGGGCTTGGTGATGAATCCGTTGCATCCGGCCTCCTCGGCAGTGCGCCGGTCGGTGTCGAAGGCATAGGCCGTCTGCATGATGACGGGCAGTTCGGTCGTGCGGAGGCGGATCTCTTTCAGCGCTTCGATCCCGTCCATCACCGGCATCTTGATGTCCATCAGCACGGCGTCGGGATGCTCTGCGAAAGCGTACTCCACGGCTTCCTTGCCGTTTTTGGCCCACAGCAGATCGTACTCTTTTTTGAGGATTATTTCCAGCAGCTTGTAGTTGCTCTCGACATCTTCCGCGATCAGGATCAGCGGTTTACGTTCTGATGTATTGTTGTCGCTCATTTCGCTTAGTGTTACGATTATCGCAAATATAGCAATTTTTTCACAATCCCTTGCGCGTTACCGGTAAAATGTGCCCTTGAAGTGTGCCGTATTGCCGCATCCGTCCCTCACCGAGAGCTGCACGTCGTGCCTGCGCCGCTGCGGCGGGGCGTCGAAAAAGTGGACGAGCGTGCCCTTCACGGGGAACCGGTCGCAGGGGACCCATTCGCCGTCGATGCGCAGCGTCCACGAGGCGATGCCCGAGAAATTGTCGGCGGCGCGGAAACGCAGGCTTTCGGATTTCGAGAGGTCGGCGCCCTCGGCGAAGAGGGGCCGGACCGCGGGTGCGAGCGTGTCGGCCACCGCGACCAGGTCGCCCGTGGCGTAGGTCGAGGCCGTCACGGCGCCGTTCGCATAGGAGCCTCCGACCCACGCCAGCCGGCCTTTGCGGTTGCGCACGGCCAGCGCGGTCCGGAATTGCAGCCGCCGCGGTACGCGGGTGCGGACGGTGACGGCTGCGGGATGCCGCAGCGGTGTGTCGGGGCTGAGGAACCGGTAGGCGGGCGAGAGCACCACGACGCCCGAATCGGCCTGCGGGGTTTCGCGGCGTTCGGGTTTCACGAATATCGGTTCGTAGAGCGCCCCTTCGGGGATGCTGGCCCGGGCTTCGCGTCCGACCTGCACGAGCGAGGTCCGGCCGGGGTAGAGGGCGACGGCCGCCGTGTCGGCTTCGGCCTGGAAACTCTCCGAGCGTCCGCGGACCGTGAATTCCAGCGCCGAGCGGTTGCCGCAGTCGTCTTCGGCCTCGATGCGGATGCGGCGCAGCTGCCCCTCGGCCGTGCGCACCACGCCGCGCTCCTCCATCACCGGGTAGAAACAGCCGGGCGAACCGGCCAGCCGGGCCAGGCGGATCACTTCGTTGCGCGATGCGGGTTGGAGCGAATAGCAGCTCACGGCGTCGCAGCAGCGCGACAGGTCGTGGGTGAAGCCGTCCATGCGGTATTCGAAATAGGGGACGCCGTCAACCGAAGCCGTGACACGCCAGATGCCGAACGTGTTGTGCACGCCGTTGCGGCGGTCGGTGACCTCGGCCACGAAATAACCCTTGCGTCCCGCGCCGACGGGTTCTTCGCGCGTCAGGCGGTAGCGGCCTTCGGCTTCGCGGACCACGGCGTAGCTCTCCATGCGGCTGCGCACCGGAACGCCTTGCAGGGTGTCCACCTCGACGTAGTGCAGACGCATGATGCGGGGCGGCAGGTCGTCTTCGGGGCGGATGACCCCCTCGCGGACGACGTTGTAGAGCCGCTGCGTCGGGGTGTCGCGGATCTCGAAGTGGAGGTGCGGGCCCATCGACGAGCCGCTGTCGCCCGAGAATCCGATCACGTCGCCCTGCTTCACGGGCCACGTTCCGGGACCGAAGAAGAGGTTGACGCCGTTCGCTCGGCGGGCCGTGCGCTCCTGCCGGACGTGCTCCTCGATGTCGTCGCGGAAGCGCTGCAAGTGGCCGTAAACGGCCGTCGTGCCGTTGCGCAGCGTGAGGTAGACGGCCCTGCCGTAGCCGCCCGCCGCGAGGCTCACGCGCGAGACGTAGCCGTCGGCGACAGCCACCAGAGGTTTGCCCTCCGTGCCGTCGGTCTTGATATCGATGCCCGCGTGGAAATGCCCCGGGCGCATCTCGCCGAAGTTGGCCGAGTAGAGCCGCGCCACGTCGCGTATGGGATAAATGTAATCGCCGGGATCGAGCCGCTGGGCCTGCGCCCCGGCACCGATCGCGCTGAACAGCAGAACGGTCAAAAATCTTCGCATGTATCTGTCTCCCTCACCATTGCCGAGGCGGCATCGAGCACCGCCTCGTATTCGTATCCGAGCGAAAGCCCGTAGCGTATCAGTTTCGTTTTCAGTTCGTAGGGCGTGGCGGCCCGCACCGTCCGCGCCTTGCGGGCGAGCATCTGCGCCAGGCGTTCGCCCATGTCCGCGCCTTCGGCCTGCGCCAGCGCCGCGTCGATCAGCTCCCGGCGGATGCCCTTGCGTTGCAGCGCCGTGCGGATCTTGTATGCGCCCCAGCCGCTCAGCCGCAGCTTTTCGCGCACGAAGGCTTCGGCATAGCGGCCGTCGTCGATGAAACGGTCGCGGACGAGTTTTCCGAGCACCTGCTCGGCGTCCCGTTCGGCCAGCCCCCAGCCGCGCATCAGCCGCCGGGCGTCGCTCTCCGACTTCTCGGCCCGGGCGCAGAGCCGCATCAGCGCGGCGAGCGCCTGTTCGGGGGTCTTGTCGCGTCGTTTTTTCACTTCAGCCGGCAGCATATCATGCGGGGTTTGTCGAAAAGGTCCCTGTGGACCGCAATGTCGGTATATCCTTCGCCCTCCAGCATGCGGACGATTTCGTCCGCGGCGTGTTCGTAAATCTCGAACCAGAGCCGTCCGCCGGGCACGAGCATCCGCCGCCCTGCCTGCGCGATGGCCCGGTAGAAGCGGATGCGGTCGTCGTCCGGGACGAACAGCGCCACGGCGGGTTCGTGGTCGCGGACGTTGGAGTGCATCTCCGCGCGGTCGCTTTCGGGCACATAGGGCGGGTTCGACACGATCGCGTCGAAACGCTCCGGGAATGCCTCCGCCAGTCCGCCGAGCGCGTCGGCCTTGCGGAGCGTGACCCGGGCGTCGAGCGTCCGGAAATTCTCCGCGGCGACGGCCAGCGCGTCATCCGAAATATCGGCCGCGAAAATCTCCGCGTCGGGAAGCCCCAGCGCCAGCGACGCCGCGATGCAGCCGCTTCCGGTCCCCACGTCGAGAATCCTCCGGGATCCGCACTCGCCGCGCAGCATCCGGTCCACCAGCTCCTCGGTTTCGGGGCGCGGAATCAGCACCCCCGCGCGCACGGCGAAGCGGCGCCCGTAAAATTCGGTGTGTCCGACGACGTATTGCAGCGGCTCTCCGGCCGCAAGACGTTCCGCGGCCTCCTCCGACCGTTCCGCGGCGAACTCTGCCCCGGGATCGGTCAGCAGCGCCGACAGCGGGATTCCCGCGAGCTCTGCGACGGCATTGCGGGCTATTGCGCGGGCTTCGCGCTCCCCGTAGAGGGGCACGAGGCGTGCGGTCAGTCGGTTGACGGCATCGCGGCGGGTCATCGGCGGATGAAGTTGGCCAGGGCGATGGCCACGGCGGCCTCGACGACCACCGCACCGCGCAGGGCGACGCAGGTGTCGTGGCGGCCGCGGATTTCCAGCGGCTCCACTCGGCCGGTGGCTTCGTTGTAGGTCATCTGTTCGCGGCTGATGCTCGGCGTGGGCTTCAGCGCCGCGCGGACCACGATCTCGTTGCCGTTGGTGATGCCGCCGTTGATGCCGCCGGCACGGTTCGTCGCGGTCGTGCCTTCGCCGTCCGTGAAGCAGTCGTTGTTCTCGGAGCCGCGCAGACGCGAGCCCGCGAATCCGCTGCCGAACTCCACCCCCTTGACCGCCGGAACGGCGAACAGCAGGTGGGCGATCATGCTCTCCGCCGAGTCGAAGAACGGCTCTCCCAGCCCCAGCGGAACGCCCTGCACGCGGCATTCGACGACTCCGCCCACCGAATCGCGGTCGGCGGCCGCTGCGCGCAGCACCTCGTCGAATCCCGCCGGGTCGGTGCATCCGCCGATCTCGGTGAGCCGTGTGGCGAAGCGCACCCCGGCGGGCAGTATCTTTTTGGCGACGACTCCTGCGGCGACCAGCCCCAGCGTCAGGCGGGCCGAGAAGTGGCCTCCGCCGCGCGGGTCGTTGAACCCGCCGAATTTGTGACGGGCCACCAGGTCGGCGTGCGAGGGGCGGTAGTGGAGCACGACGTTGGAGTAGTCCTGCGACCGGGTGTTGGTGTTGGCGAACTCGACGGTCAGCGGGGCTCCCGTCGTGCGGCCGTCGTAGATGCCCGAGACGATTTGCGGCAGGTCCGGTTCGCGGCGCGGCGTGGTCCCGGGGGCTCCGCTGCGGCGGCGTGCGAGGTCTTCGGCGAAATCGGCCTCCGAGAGGGGTATTCCGGCCGGAACGCCGTCCATCGAGACGCCGATCTGCGCCCCGTGCGACTCACCCCAGAGGGTGAGCCGGAAATTGTGTCCGAATTGGTTCATGGGCAAATGGGTTTAATACCGGATGTGTTCGAGGTCCTCGAAGAATCCGGGATAGCTTTTGGCGACGCTTTCGGCCCCCTCGATCGTGATCTCGCTGTCGGCGCGCAGCGCTGCGACGGCCAGCGACATGGCCATGCGGTGGTCGCCGTGGCTCCGGGTGTGCGCTCCGTGCGCCTGTCCGCCGCGTATGCGCATCAGGTCCTCTTCCGAGGTATCGACTTCGATGCCCAGCTTGGCGTATTCGTCGCGGATGGCCTCGGCGCGGTTGCACTCCTTGTATTCGAGGCGCGAGGTGCCGCGGATCTCGCTCACGCCGTCGGCCGCCGCGGCGAGCGCGGCGAGCGCCGGAAAGAGGTCGGGGCAGTTGGTGGCGTCGAACTCGAAGGCGCGGAGCGGACGGTGCTGGACCGTCACCGACTCCGGCTCGTTGATGACCGCCGCCCCGGCGCGCACCAGCGCCGTGCAGATGGCCGTGTCGGCCTGCTTGGAAAGCATCGAGACATTGCGCACGGTGACCTCTCCCGCCGTGGCGCCCGCCACCAGCAGCATGGCCGCGGCGCTCCAGTCGCCCTCGATACTGAAATAGGTCGAACGGTAGTGCTGGCGTCCCGGGATGTAGAACTCCTCGTAGTCGCGCTGGCTGATCTCCACGCCGAAGCGGGCCGCCGTGTCGAGCGTCATATCTAAATAAGGTGTCGATACTGCGCCGTGTACGTGCAGCGTCGTGTCCTGTCCGGCTTTGGGCAGGGCCAGCAGCAGCCCCGTGATGAACTGCGACGAGACCGATCCGTCAACCTCGACCTCCCCGCCGCGGATCGGGCCGCGGACCTCGACCGGCAGGTAGCCGTCGTTGTCGCGGACCGTCACGCCCAGCCGGCGCAGCGGTTCGAGCATCATTCCCATCGGGCGGCGCAGCAACGAATCGCGCCCCTCGATGACGATGGGCGTGGAGCAGAGCGATGCCAGAGGGGTGAAGAGGCGTGTCGCAAGCCCCGATTCGCCGACATCGAGCCGGCTGACCCTGGGGTCGAGCCCCCCTTGGATGGAGAGCGTCGTGGGGTCCGCCTGACGGACCCGGGCGCCCAGCGCCTCGATGCAGCGCAGGGCTGAACGGGTGTCGTCGCAGAATTCGAGGTTGCGCAGCACCGAAACCTCCTCCGAAAGCAGCGCCGCCGCGAGGGCGCGCTGGGCATAACTTTTCGAACAGGGCGGCGTCAGTGTGCCTTTGACGCGGCCCGGGCCAGCCGTTTTGTCCATAATTACTCCTTCGTCTCCTGTCCTTTGCGGTTTTTCATCTCCTGGGTGAGCTGGTGGCTCTTCTTGAGCTCGAAATGCTGCCCGAGGTAGACCTTGCGGACCATCGGGTCGGCGGCCAGCTCCTCGGCCGTACCGGTTTTCAGAATCTTGCCCTCGTAGAGCAGGTAGGTGCGGTCGGTGATGGCCAGCGTTTCATCGACGTTGTGGTCGGTGATGATCACGCCGATGTTCTTGTGTTTGAGTGTCGCCACGATCGACTGGATGTCCTCCACGGCGATCGGGTCCACGCCGGCGAACGGTTCGTCCAAAAGAATGAAGGCCGGGTTGATGGCCACCGCGCGCGCGATCTCCGTGCGCCGCCGCTCGCCGCCCGAGAGCTGGATGCCGAGGCTCTTGCGCACCTTTTGCAGGCGGAACTCCTCGATCAGCGCCTCGACCCGTTCGGCCTGGTACTCCTTCGAGTAGGAGGTCATCTCCAGCACCGCGCGGATGTTGTCCTCGACCGAGAGGCGGCGGAACACCGACGCCTCCTGGGCCAGATAGCCCACGCCTAACTGGGCGCGGCGGTAGACCGGGAAATCGGTCAGCTCGGTGGCCTCTCCTTCGTCGCTTTCGAGGAAGATGCGTCCTTCGTTGGGCTTGATGAGTCCGACGATCATGTAGAACGTAGTGGTCTTGCCGGCTCCGTTGGGGCCCAGCAGTCCGACGATCTCGCCCTGGTTGACATCGATTGACACGTGGTCCACGACCGTGCGGGCCTTGTATTTTTTTACGAGTTCACTGGTGTAAAGACGCATTGCGTATCGGCGATAAAATTTTTTACAAAGTTATGCTTTTTTCCGAAAAGTTTTTTATCTTTACATTGAATTTTCCGATTTATAAAAGATTAAAGCAGACAAACGGCGAAATGAAACAATTCGATTCATCCCTGTTGCATGACAAGCTGAAAGAGTATTTCGGCTTTTCGTCGTTCAAGGGGAACCAGGAAGCGGTGATCCGCAACGTGCTGGAAGGCAAGGATACCTTCGTGCTGATGCCCACGGGCGGCGGCAAGTCGTTGTGCTATCAGTTGCCGGCGCTTCTGATGGACGGGGTCGCCATCGTCATCTCGCCGCTGATCGCCCTGATGAAGAACCAGGTCGATGCGATGAGGACCTTCTCGGCCGAGTCGGGGATCGCGCATTTCCTCAATTCGTCGCTCAACAAGACCGCCGTGGCGCAGGTCCGCGCCGACGTGCTCGCCGGGAAGACCAAACTGCTCTATTTCGCCCCCGAGTCGCTCACCAAGGAGGACAACGTGGCGTTCCTGCATAAAATAAAGGTGTCGTTCTATGCCATCGACGAGGCGCATTGCATCTCGGAGTGGGGCCACGATTTCCGCCCCGAGTACCGCCGCATCCGACCGATCATCAACGAGATCGGCACGGCGCCGCTGATCGCCCTCACGGCCACGGCCACGCCCAAGGTGCAGATGGACATCCAGAAGAACCTCGGGATGTCCGACGCTTCGGTCTTCAAGTCGTCGTTCAACCGTCCGAACCTCTACTACGAGATCCGTCCCAAGCGCAACGTCGATCACGACATCATCCGCTTCATCAAGCAGAACGAGGGCAAGAGCGGCATCATCTACTGCCTGAGCCGCAAGAAGGTCGAGGAGCTCACCGAACTGCTGGTGGCCAACGGCATCCGCGCGCGGGCCTACCACGCCGGGATGGACGCCGCGACGCGCGCCGCCAACCAGGACGATTTCCTGATGGAGCGCGTCGAGGTGATCGTCGCCACGATCGCCTTCGGCATGGGCATCGACAAGCCCGACGTGCGCTACGTCATCCATTATGACATCCCCAAGTCGCTGGAGGGGTATTATCAGGAGACGGGCCGCGCCGGCCGTGACGGCGGCGAGGGCCACTGTCTGACCTTTTACAGCTACAAGGATATTCAGAAACTCGAAAAGTTCATGCAGGGCAAGCCCATCGCCGAGCAGGAGATCGGCAAACTGCTGCTGCTGGAGACGGTCTCCTATGCCGAGAGTTCGATGTGCCGCCGCAAGACGCTGCTGCACTATTTCGGCGAGGACTACACCGAGGACAATTGCGGCAACTGCGACAACTGCCGCGACCCGAAGCCGAAGATCGACGCCCGTGCGGCGCTCAAAATGGCCCTCGAAGCCCTGCGCGACATCGGCGACAAGTTCAAGGCCGATTATCTCGTCAACGTGCTGGTGGGCAAGACCACGGCGCTGATCAAGAGCTACGGCCACAACAAGTCGAAATGGTTCGGGGCCGGCGCCGACCACGACGCCCGCTTCTGGGGCGCGGTGCTGCGGCAGGCGCTGATTCTGGGGCTCGTGGACAAGAATATCGAGAATTACGGCCTCATTTCGATCAACAAGAAAGGCGAGGGGTATATCGCCCTGCCGTTCCCGGTGACCGTGACCCTCGACCACGATTACGACGAGGAGGAGAAGGAGGCCGAGTCCGTGGCCCCGATGGGCAAGGGCGGAGCCGCCGACGAGGAGCTGTTCTCGATGCTCAAGGACCTGCGGAAGAAGGTGGCCAAGCAGCACGGGCTGCCGCCGTTCGTCATCTTCCAGGACCCGTCGCTGGAAGACATGGCCGTGCAGTACCCGATCACCATCGAGGAGATGCAGAACATCACGGGCGTGGGCGTGGGCAAGGCCCGCAAGTTCGGCGAGGAGTTCGTCAAACTCATCAAAGCCTACGTCGAGGAGAAGGAGATCATCCGTCCGCAGGACATGGTCGTCAAGGGCGTGGCCAGCAAGTCGGGCAACAAGATCTTCATCATCCAGTCGATCGACCGCAAGATGGATTTCGAGGACATCGCACGGGCCAAGGACCTCGATTTCGACGAACTGCTCACCGAGATCGAAGGTATCGTCAATTCGGGTACGAAACTCGACATCTCCTATTACCTGAAGGGGTTCATGGACGAGGACAAGATCGAGGATATTTACCTCTATTTCAAGGAGGACGCCGAGAGCGATTCGCTCGACGCGGCCATCGAGGAGCTGGGGGCGGACTATACCGAGGAGGAGATTCGCCTCGTGCGCATCAAGTTCATGTGCGAACAGGGAAACTGATCGGACAGCATACAACCTATATTTAGATGCCTATGAACAAGAAAACTTTTACTTTAGCCGTGATTTTTCTGATTTGCGCGCTGGGGTGGCTCGGAGCCAATGTCTATTGGCGCGTGACGCGCTCCAATTGTGTGAATGTGTTCGATCTGGTCGTGGGCGTGCTGTTCGTCGCGGCCGGAATCGGAATGGTTTACAACGAAATGAAAAAGAAAAGGTGCCGCCATCTCGACGAGGTGAACCGGCATCAGATTCCGTAGCCGGATGCGTGCGATAGACCGTTTTCAGGCGATTATGGCCGCTGTTTTCTTCGTCGCTGCGGTCACCGCGTCGTGGCGTGTGGCCGTCGCCGGCGGCCGGGACATCTGGTATGTTCCGCTGCTGTTGGCCGTCGCCTCGGCCCTGATGACCCTCGGAGCGCTCCGGCACCGGAAAAACAGACATGCTCAAAACGAGGATTGATATGAAGAACAATCTTATGCAGCTCGTGCGCCTGGTGGCGATGGTGCTGGCTGTCGCGGGCATCATCTATGCCCTCGAATTCATGGAGCGCGGCATTGCCGTGTGGTTTTGGATCACGCTGTTGGGCGTGGGATTCGTGGGATTGCTCTATACGTTCCGCCTGACGCAGCGGCGTGCGGCCCGTGCCCGGCGCGAGCAGGAGCGCCTCGAAAAGAAGCGCAGCCGCCGCAGGAGACGCTGAGGCACTCCGCAGGACGGATTTTCGGGGGCGTATGGCGATGACGGCGGCGACGGTTCGTGCTTCCGGTGCCGCGACGACGCCTTTGACTGTCGGAAAGTTTTGCCGGACTCTGTGCGATTCGGTTTTGTCCCGTCCGGTTTTTTGCTACCTTTGTATCCTGTTTGAAAGGAATTATGACGGAAGTAAGGGCTAAAAAGGCGCTGGGACAGCATTTTCTCACCGACCTGAACATTGCGCGCAAGATCTGCGACTCGCTTTCGGGCGGCACCTCCTCTGCGCCGTGCCCGGTGCTGGAAGTGGGGTGCGGCATGGGCGTGCTGACGCAGTTTCTGCTGCGCCGCGGCGATATAGTGACGTGGGGCGCCGAGATCGACTCGGAGAGCGTCGCCTACCTCCACGCACACTACCCGGAGTTCTCGCCGCGGCTGATCGAGGGCGATTTCCTGCGGATGGACCTCCGCGAACGCTTTCCCGAAGGGCTGCGGATCATCGGCAATTTCCCTTACAACATCTCGTCCCAGATTTTCTTCAAGGTGCTGGAAAACCGCGACCTCGTGCCCGAATGCGTCGGCATGATTCAGAAAGAGGTCGCCGTGCGGCTGGCCGAGCCTCCCGGATCGAAGGAATACGGCATCCTCTCGGTGCTCTTGCAGGCGTGGTACGACATTGAATATCTCTTCACCGTCAACGAGACGGTTTTCAATCCGCCCCCGAAGGTCAAGAGCGCCGTCATCCGCCTGCGCCGCAACGCCACGGAGCGCCTGGGGTGCGACGAGCCGCTGTTCGTCAAGGTGGTGAAAGCCTCCTTCGGCCAGCGGCGCAAGATGATCCGCAACTCGCTGAAATCCGTGTTCGGCGACTTCGGCGGTGCCGAACATCCCTTCTTCACCCGGCGCGCCGAGCAGCTCTCGGTGGCCGATTTCGTGGAGCTTACGAATTGGGTTGCCGCGCACCGGCAATAACCGTCACCAAATCCTCTTTCGCCAGGTATTTTCGGGCCAGCCGTTGTACGTCGGCGGGCGTCATTTGCCGGATGCGGCGGATGTTTTCGCCGATCACCGTGTTGTCCGTGCCGCAGAGGATGTTCTCGATCGTCACGTCGGCGATGCCGAACGGTCCGTCGAGAATGCGCATCATCTCGCCCGTCATCATGTTCTTCACCAACGCCAGCTCCTTTTCGGGCATCGGCTCCGTGCGGAGGCGTTCGATCTCCTTGCAGATCTCCTGCAAAGCCTCCTGCGTGACGCCGGTTCCGACCTGCGCCGCCACGGCGAAATAGCCCTCGCGCTCGAAATTGACCATCGCGGACACCACGCCGTAGGTGTATCCGTGCTCTTCGCGCAGGTTCTGCATCAGCCGCGACCCGAAGTATCCGCCCAGTGCCGTCGCCACGACCTGCATGCCCACGAAATCGGGATGCTGGCGCGGGAACAGCAGGCGTCCCAGCCGCAGCGACGACTGCACCGCTCCGGGATGCTCGACGAACGCCGTGTGCGTGGTCTCGGGCGCCGGGAACCGGATCGCCGTTTCGGCCTCCCCGTGGGGGAGCTGCGCCGCGAGGGCCCCGACGGCCTGCAATTCGTGCTCCCCGATGCGGCCGCTGCATACGACGAAACAGTTCTCGGCGGTGTAGAACCTCCGGTGGAAATCGGCCACGGCTTCGCGCGTGAGGTTGTCGTATTCGCGTTCGTCCGACGAGATGCCGTAGGGGTGGTGCGCCCCGAACAGCGCCCGGGCGAAGGCTTCGCGGGCCTCGACATCGACTTTCGTGCGGTCGATCGCCAGCCGTTGTTTGCGTTTGGCGGCGTAGGTGCGCAGCTCCTCTTCGGGGAATACGGGGCGGAGCAGAATCTCTTCCGCCACGGCGAGCGTCCGGTCGAAGAATTTCGAGAGGGTGGCGAAATTGATATAGGCGTAGTCGCGGTCGATGTTGACATCGTACCACGAGCCGTAGTAGTCGAGTTGTTCGGCGATCTCGCGGGCCGTCATGTCGCGCGTGCCTTCGGCGAGCAGATTGGCCGCCGCCGATGCCGAGAAGGGCACCTGCTGGAGTGCCGATCCGGCCCGGAAAACGAACGAGATGCGCAGCACTTCGAACTCCTCCGAAGCGAGCGTGTAGAGAGCGACGCCGTTGGGCAGCAGCGTCTTTGCGGCCTCGGCGACCTCGACCTCCGAGGGGGTTATGCGGGGTTGTGTCATTTTTTCGTGTTGTAAATGAGTGTGGAACTGTTTTCGGGCCGGAACGTGCGGCTGCTGAACGAACGGATGTCGTCGTCGCCGACGGCGCGGTAGAGGCCGACCTCGCGGTTGATCAGGGCGAGGTCGCCCAGCATCTCGTAGAATCCGAGGTTCATCGCCTTGTTCATGACGTTCAGTTCGCCGAAGAGCGTGTTGGCTTCGAACTTGTTCTTGACTTTTTCGATCTCGCGGGCGGCCGCGGATGCGGTTTGCAGGGTTTCGATCTCCTCGCGGAACGCCGCTTCGGCCTCTCCGGGCGTCACGCCCGGAAGCAGCTGGCCCGTGAAGACGAACAGCCCCGGGTCCACGTCGCCCGTGACATAGGCGTTGACGCTCGACAGCAATCGGCGTTCCTTGACCAGATGCGTGTAGAGCCGCCCCGAGTCGCCTCCCGCCAGCAGGTCCGAAACCAGGTCGGCCGTGTAGAATCCGGCGTCCGTGCGCCCGCCCATGTGGTAGGCCACGGTGACGGTCGGCGCCGGCACGTCGCGTTCGACCTCCTCGCGGCGCGCTTCGGTCTGTGCGGGTTCCTGCGGGATCGGCGCGGCGTCTGCCGGGCGGTCGGCGAGGGGTGCGAACCACTTTTCGGCCAGTTCCAGCATCCGTTCCTCCTCGATGTCCGCCGAGATCGACAGCACGGCGTTCGACGGACGGTAGTGGGTGCGGTAAAAAGCCTCCACATCCTCCAGCGTGGCTTCGGCGATATGGTCCGTCGTGAGGCCGATAGCCGCCCAGCGGTAGGGATGGACTTTGTAGGCCAGCCCCCGCAGCAGCATCGTCTGGTCGCCGTAGGGCTGGTTGAGGTAGCGTTGGCGGAACTCTTCGATCACCACCTTCTTTTCGGCTTCGAGCTTCGCGGGGGTGATGTCGAGCCCCTCCATGCGGTCGCTTTCCAGCCAGAGGGCCGTTTCGAGGTTGTCCTTCGGGAGCGTGATGTAGAAATCGGTATAGTCGTTGTTCGTGAAGGCGTTGTTGTCGCCCGAGGCCATCTGCACCGGGAGGTCGAAGTTGGGGATTTCGCGCGTGCCGCGGAACATGAGGTGTTCGAACAGGTGGGCGAATCCCGTGCGCCGGGGATCTTCGTTGCGCGCTCCGACCTTGTAGAGGATGTTCACGGCGGCGAGTTTCGAGGCCCGGTCGCGGTTGACGACGACGGTGAGGCCGTTCGGCAGTATTTTCTTAGTGTATGGAATCATAATTTACAAAAGTACAAAAAAGCAGGAACGAGTGCAAAACCGGGTTGCGTGCGGTTCGTCAAAACGTCCCGACCGGTAAAAGTGCCGTTACGACACCGAAAGTACAAAAAAGCGGGGACGAGTGCAAAACCGGGTTGCGTGCGGTTCGTCAAAACGTCCCGACCGGTAAAAGTGCCGTTACGGCACCAAAGGTAATAAAAATACCGGACTGAGGACAGGTTCAAATTGCGTGCAGTTTTTCAAAAAGCAGCGGCGGGGAGCACAAGTGACGCCTCATTGTTTTCAGAAAAATGGATTCGGTGACTATGAAGAAGTTTGGGATGTAGAGAATCCATCGCTCCCGCCGCTGCATGTTTTTCATTCATGACCGGCAGAAACGAGAAGAGTGCTGCCGACAGTCTGGCTCCTGCGGCTCTGGTAAGCCTGTAAACCCTTCGCATCAGCACGCACCCTTAGGTACGATCATCGTGGGTTTACAAAAATTTACCAGATTTCAGGAGCCCCAATACAATCGTCTTTTATATCCGATTATTCAAGAACGGTTGCGGATAACGGAATATCGCGCGGACAAAGTTAACAATTTTTCCGGACATGAACGCTGCTGATCCGAAAGTCCTATTTTTAGGTCCGTATTTTGCGTCGGACTCCGGTTTCCGGTGTGCGCTCCGGGTTAACGCGCTATCGGATAGAACGTTCGTCAACTCAGTGATTTTCCGCGACTTTTCTGTTAGCTAAATAACAGATTGATTGTTATTTCAATAACATTCGAAAAGGTAAAAATTTACACTTTTTTGTGAAAAAATCGACATCGTTTTTCGGTCGAAATTCGTATCTTTGCATCGCTCGTTTGTCCGGGCTGTGTCTGAATCGTTAGGAAATGCACACAAATATCATCTAAAATTTCAACTAAAATGGCAGAAAAGAAATTTATCACCTGTGATGGTAACTACGCTGCGGCCCATGTGGCTTATATGTTCTCGGAAGTCGCAGCCATCTATCCCATCACGCCGTCATCGACGATGGCCGAACTCGTGGACGAGTGGGCTGCCCAGGGACGTAAAAATATTTTCGGCGAGACCGTCAAGGTCGTTGAAATGCAGTCGGAGGCCGGCGCTGCCGGCGCCGTGCACGGATCGCTGCAAAGCGGTGCCCTGACTTCGACTTTCACGGCCTCGCAGGGCCTGCTGCTGATGGTCCCCAACATGTATAAGATCTCGGGCGAGCTGCTCCCGGGCGTGTTCCACGTTTCGGCGCGTGCGCTGGCCGCACAGTCGCTGTCGATCTTCGGCGACCATCAGGACGTGATGGCCACGCGCCAGACCGGATTCGCCATGCTGGCCACCTCGTCGGTGCAGGAGGTCATGGACCTCGCCGGCGTCGCACACCTCGTGTCGCTGAAATCGCGCGTGCCGTTCCTGCACTTCTTCGACGGCTTCCGCACGTCGCACGAGATTCAGAAAATCGAGCTCATCGACGAAGCCGCGCTGACGGCCATGCTCGACCGCGACGCTCTGAAAGCGTTCCGCAACCGGGCCCTGAACCCCGAGCACCCCGTGACCCGCGGTACGGCCCAGAACCCCGACATCTACTTCCAGACGCGCGAGGCTTCGAACAAGTTCTACGACGCCGTGCCCGACATGGTGGCCGACACCATGAAGGAGATTTCGAAGATCACCGGCCGCGACTACAAGCCGTTCGTCTATTACGGTGCCGAGGATGCCGAGAACATCGTCGTTGCGATGGGTTCGGTGACCGAGACTCTCAAGGAGACGGTCGATTACCTGACGGCCAAAGGCGAGAAGGTGGGTGTCGTCACCGTGCACCTCTACCGTCCGTTCTCGGTGAAATACCTGATGGCGGTGCTTCCCGAGAGCGTGAAGCGCATCTGCGTGCTCGACCGCACGAAGGAGCCGGGAGCCAACGGCGATCCCCTCTACCTGGATGTCGTCGAGGCGTTCGCAACCTGCCCGTGCGACAAGAAACCGCTCATCATCGGCGGCCGCTACGGACTTTCGTCGAAGG
The DNA here is from genome assembly GCF_040095975.1 of Alistipes intestinihominis. Classification (NCBI taxonomy): domain Bacteria; kingdom Pseudomonadati; phylum Bacteroidota; class Bacteroidia; order Bacteroidales; family Rikenellaceae; genus Alistipes; species Alistipes intestinihominis. Next base: position 94,505 of record NZ_JBBMFL010000014.1, on the reverse strand, counting down.
ACACCACCCCGGCGCAGATGCTGGCCGTGTTCGAGAACCTGAAGATGAACGAGCCCAAGAATCAGTTCACGGTGGGTATCGTGGACGACGTGACGTTCCGTTCGCTGCCCGTCGGCGAGGAGATTTCGCTGGCGAAGCCCGGCACGTTCGAGGCGCTCTTCTTCGGTCTGGGCGCCGACGGTACGGTGGGTGCCAACAAGAACTCGATCAAGATCATCGGCGGCACGACCGACAAGTACTGCCAGGCTTATTTCTCCTATGACTCGAAGAAATCGGGCGGTTACACCTCGTCGCACCTGCGTTTCGGCGACCTGCCCATCACGTCGCCCTATCTGGTGACCACCCCCGACTTCGTGGCCTGCCACGTTCCCTCGTACGTTGACAAGTACGACGTGCTGAAGGGCCTGAAGGCCGGCGGTTCGTTCCTGCTGAACTCGGTGCACGACGCCGAGACCACCTGCGCGACGCTGCCCGACCACATGAAGGTCTTCCTCGCCAAGAACAAGATCAACTTCTATATCATCAACGCTACGAAGATCGCCGCCGAACTGGGTCTGGGTTCGCGTACGAACACCATCATGCAGTCGGCGTTCTTCAAGATCGCCAACGTCATCCCGTTCGACAAGGCTGTCGAGGAGATGAAGAAGGCCATCCTCAAATCCTACGGAAAGAAGGGCGAGGACATCGTCAACATGAACTATGCGGCCGTCGATGCCGGCGGCAACGCCGTCGTGAAGATCGACGTTCCCGCCGAGTGGGCTTCGATCGAGGACAAGGGCTTCGAACACGCTTCGAACGCCTCGTATCCGGAGTTCGTGCGCAAGATCGTCGAGCCGATCAACGGCCTGAAAGGCGACATGCTGCCCGTTTCGGCCTTCAACGGCCGTGAGGACGGCACGTGGGACAACGGCACGGCCGCTTACGAGAAGCGCGGCATCGCCGTCAACGTTCCCGAGTGGAAGATCGAGAACTGTATCCAGTGCAACCAGTGCGCCTATGTCTGCCCCCACGCCGTGATCCGTCCGTTCCTCGCCACCGAGGAGGAGGCCGCCGCTTCGGGCGTGGATTGGAAGCAGGGCCTGGGCGAAACCAAGGAGTACAAGTTCCGCATCCAGATCTCGCCGCTCGACTGTACGGGCTGCTCGAACTGCGTCGATGTCTGCCCCGCCAAGGAGAAGGCGCTCGTCATGCGTCCGCTGGAGGAGCAGATGCCTCAGCAGAAGAACTGGGACTACATCACCAAGCATATCGGCTACAAGCAGGTCGTGGACAAGACCAAGTCGGTCAAGAACCTGCAATTCGCACAGCCGCTGTTCGAGTTCTCGGGCGCCTGCGCCGGCTGCGGCGAAACCCCTTATATCAAGGCAATTTCGCAGCTCTTCGGTGACAAGATGATGGTCGCCAACGCCACGGGATGTACCTCGATCTATTCGGGTTCGGCTCCCTCGACGCCCTACTGCACCAACGCGGAGGGCCACGGTCCCGCATGGGCCAACTCGCTCTTCGAGGACAACGCCGAGTTCGGTTTGGGTATGCACGTCGGTGTGGAGAAACTCCGCGACCGCATCCAGCTGGCGATGGAGGATGCCATTGCCAACTGCGCGAAGTGCTCCGACGAGCTGAAAGGCGTGATGAAGGAGTGGATCGAGAACCGCGGTTCGTCGGCCAAGTCGGCCGAGGTTACGGCGCGCCTGATTCCTCTGATGGAGGCTTGCGGCTGCGACGCCTGCAAGAAGATTCTCGAACACAAGGAGTGGCTCGTGAAGAAGTCGCAGTGGATCATCGGCGGCGACGGCTGGGGCTACGACATCGGTTACGGCGGTGTGGATCATGTGCTGGCTTCGGGTCAGGATGTGAACATCCTCGTCGTGGACACCGAGGTTTACTCCAACACCGGCGGCCAGTCGTCGAAATCGACCCCCGTGGGCGCCGTCGCCAAGTTCGCATCGAGCGGCAAGCGCATCCGCAAGAAGGACCTCGGCGCAATGGCCATGACCTACGGTTATGTCTATGTGGCCCAGGTTTCGATCGGCGCTTCGCAGCAGCAGCTGTTCAACGTGCTGAAGGAGGCCGAGGCCTATCCCGGACCTTCGCTCGTGATCGCCTATGCCCCGTGTATCAACCACGGCATCAAAGGCGGCATGACCCGCACGCAGACCGTCGGCAAGGAGGCTGTGGCCTGCGGTTACTGGCACCTGTGGCACTACAACCCGATGCTCGAAGAGCAGGGCAAGAATCCGTTCGTGCTGGATTCGAAGGAGCCCGATTGGTCGAAGTTCCGCGAATTCCTGATGAAGGAGGTTCGTTACACCTCGCTCCAGAAGTCGTTCCCCGCCGAGGCCGACGAGTTGTTCGCCGCTGCCGAGGAGAACGCCAAGTGGCGTTACAACGGCTATGTCCGTCTTTCGAAGATGGAGTTCTGATATCTCCATTAAATAATAGGTGAAAGCCGCGGCAGCAATGCCGCGGCTTTTTTTGCGCCGGCGGCCTGTTTTCGGCTTCCGGCAAAAAGGTTCGTGATGAAAACCTTCCGTTTCGTTGTCGCTTTCCCCCCCCCGATTGAATTTATTTGCCCGTAATGGTCCCGAAAGGTAATTTTACGGCGCAAATTGAATTCTAATACACCTTATTATGAAAAGACTTTTCACACGCGCAGCGATGCTGCTGACCGTTGCCGCGACGGCATTTACCTTTACCGCATGCAACGACGACAATGACGGTCCCGAACCGTTCAAATCCGAACTGATCGGCAGCTACAAACCGACTCCCGTCACGATGACCATTCCCGATGTGGTCGATGATCCTTCGGATTTTTATTTCATCCTGCTCCCGACGTGGTCCGATCCGGAGAATATCCCTGGCATCGACATGTCGGAGTCGATGGGGATGCCTGCCGGTTCCTTCGTTATGCCGATGAACACGATTTGCGGTTTGATTCAGAGTATGGCATCTGCCATCGTCAAAGGCGGTCTGGATCAGTTGGACCTCGGCAACGACGGTTCGTTCGGCGCGAATTACTACGATCTGGTCATCAAAACGGACGGAAGCGGGGAGCCGGATATCATCAGCTCGCTGATGGACCCCACTTTCGGGACCGAACTGAAAACTTTCCCCGGTGCCGCTACTGCCGAACTGCTTCCCGAAGGGGCGCTGGGCTATTACACGAAGAATTCCCGCTTCTATTTCACGATCAGCAAGGATTTCCTGAAAGGAGTGTCTGCCGAACTTGACGTGCTGTCGATCGTTGACGAGATGATCAAAACCTATAAGCTCGATATCGTCTCGACGGACGCTTATTACGGAATTCCTTTGAAATACAGCGTCAAGGACGGCGTGACCAAACTCTATGTCGATCGTGCGATGATCCTCTCTTTCCGCGGGGTGCTCGATATGGTGTTCTCGCTGCTCGGCGACGATGCCGCGTTCATGGGCGTCAAACTCGGAGATATCGTCAATAAGGTTCTCGACAACACGACGGAACTGGAGATAGCTCTTCCCCTGAAGCGTATCTGATCGGCCGCCTGCCGATACGGTAACGGTCCGGATTTTCCGGGCCGTTTTTTGTGCCGTTCGGACCGATGATTTGGACGCCGGCCGGAAAATTGCTATCTTTACTGCTGAAACGCGTTTGGCGTATAAATTGCTCGGAACGGAGAATAATTTATAATGATATGATGAAAAAGATTTTCGCAGCCGCTGTGCTGCTCGGAACGATGACCGCCTGCGGCGGCTCGCAGCAGAAAGCCCTGCCGTTGGAGGGTACCCAATGGAAACTCGCCAGGATGGAGGCCATTCCCGCGAAGGCCGTCGCCGCCGAGGCCGATTTCTTCACCCTGGAATTCAACGCTGCCGATACGATGGTGGCCGGACGCACCAACTGCAACCGTTTCTTCGGCAAATACGAACTGAAAGGACAGAAGCTGTCGTTCGGAAACTTGGGCATGACCCGGATGGCCTGCCCCGACATGCAGTACGAAGATGCTTTCGTGAAGATGCTCGACGAAGTGGACAGCTATGCGATCGAAGGTTCGGAGCTGAAATTCTACGACGACAAGAAGGTCGTCGCCGAGTTCCGCGCCGTGCCCGCCCCGGCCAAGAAGTAACCGTCCGGATTCGTCCGGCGAATGAACCCGCCTCCGGAATGACCGGAGGCGGGTTTTGGTTTTGCCTAACCGCCCCGAAAAGGAAACGGCCTCCCGATTTCGGGAGGCCGTTTCCTTATGCTCTTGACGCTGTGCTTATTCGCTCAGCGGAGATACGCTTACATACGATTTGCCTTCGCCTTTCTTGCAGAACTCCACGGTTCCGTCTACGAGAGCGAAGAGCGTGTGGTCCTTGCCCATGCCTACGTTTTCGCCGGCATTGTGCACCGTTCCGCGCTGACGAACGATAATGTTGCCCGCCTTTGCGAACTGACCGCCGAACAGTTTGATGCCGAGTCGCTTGCTTTCCGACTCACGGCCGTTCTTCGAACTACCTACACCTTTCTTGTGTGCCATGTTGATTCAGTTTATAAAGGTTTATGCAACGATTTCCTCGACGAGAATCTGGGTGAGGTACTGGCGATGGCCGTTGCACTTCTGGTATCCCGTGCGACGTTTTTTCTTGAACACCAGAACCTTGTCATCTTTCAGATGCTTCAGGATCTTGCACTTCACTGCGGCGCCTTTCACTACAGGTGCGCCGACTTTGACCTGACCGTCGTTGTCTGTGAGCAGGACCTTGTCGAAACTTACGGACGAATTTTCCTCGCCCGGAAGACGGTGGACATAAAGTTTCCGACCTTTCTCAGCCTTAAATTGCTGACCTGCAATCTCTACTATAACGTACATTGAATTCGGTTATGTATTTGAACATAAATTCGGAGTGCAAATATACGCATATTTATCTTATAAACAACACGTCCGGCAATTTTTTTTGTCCGCACGGCGTTCTGGCACGATTTTGGGCGCGCCATTCCCGGCCGGCAAAGCCGGCATGACGCCCATGCACCGAATATTGATCGTATCCGAAGAGGAGTTTCTGAGCGATGTGATCCGCCTGTCGCTGGCCGACATGCGGACCGACGTGCGCTGTGTGTCGGGGGTGGCCGCGATGGAACGTCTGTCGCGGCGCATGCTTTTCGACCTGGTGATCGTCGTGGGCACGTCGCTTTTCTTTTCGGGCTGCGATGTGGTCCGCCTCCTGCGTCCTCCGGGACTGCGGAGGCCGTTGGTCTACGTCGTGGCGTGGCAGCAGGCCGAGCAGTCGGTGCTGAGCCTGCTGGAATGCGGCGTCGATCAGTATCTGACCTTTCCCGTGAGCTTGCAGCGGCTGCGGACGAAGGTCGCCAACGAATTGGACCGCCAGTTATGACCGAACGACTTCTGATCGCCTATACGGCGCTTGCGGCACTCGCCACGGCCGCATTGCTCGCGGCATTGTGCATCTCGGAGCTTCGCACCCGCCGCCGGAGCGGCCGCGATACCGTGCTGAGAAGCAGATACCTGCGCATTCTGATGCTTTACCTGCTTTCGGGCGCAGGCCCCGTGCCGCGCTTCCCGATGATCCGCCGTGCCGGGGCGCGGCGCCTGCTGGCCGAGACCGTCGCCGGACTGACGGGCGTGACCTGCGGACTCGATGCCGCGCCTCTGCGGCGCGTCGTCGCGGCATACGGCCTCGACTGCTGGCTGCTGGGCCGCATCCGTCTCGCCTCCGGATGCCGCCGGGCCCGTGGGCTGATGCTGCTGGCCCGTCTGCCGCTCGACGAAGCCGTGGCAGCCCGGGCGGCGCGTTACGTTCGGAGCCGCAACCGCTGGGTCCGCTTCCAGGCGTTGATGGTGCAGCTGTCGGCCGACCCTTCGACGGCCCTGCGGCTGATGGCCGAATATCCCGCGCCCTTTTCGGCCTGCGAGGTGGGGGAGATTCTGATCCTGTTGCGGCGCGGCATGCTGCCGATCGCCTACGGACCGCTCGTGGAGTCGCCCTGCCGCAACTTGCGGATCGTGGGGCTGGGCATCGTGCGGCAGTTCGGCATTGAGGAGGCCGAGCGGCAGTTGCTGCGCATCGTCGCCGGGGACGACGCGCCGGAGCTGGGACGCGAGGCGCTCTATACGCTCTGCACCCTGCGGCGTCCGCTGACGCGCCGCCGCGTCGGCCGCCGCCTGACCGCCATGAGCCCCACCGAACGCAAGGCCCTGATGCGCTACATGGCTGCCGAAGGGTACTCTCCGGGACTTCTCCGCCGGCTTTTCGACGCCCGCGAACGCAGCTACTGCGAATCGCTCGTGCAATCCTATAAACGTTCCCTGGCATGAAACTTTTTCTACTTCTGTTTTTCGTCGTCGCGGCGGGGTGCGCCTGTGCATTGCTGCTGGCCGTCCTGCGGGCGCGGGACCGGCGTCTGCTGGTCGCCGCTGCGCGCACCGCGTACAGCGACGCTCCCGACGGCATCGGCATCTCGGTCCTTTGCAGCGGCGTGACCGACCCCGCGCAGCTCGAAAACCTGCTTTCGCCCGAATACTCCCGCTACGAAGTGGTCGTCGTGCTCGACTCCCGGCGTCAGGCTGCGGAGTTCGGGGCGCTGGTCGCCCGCTACCGCATGATCCGCGTCGAGTGGACCTTCGCGGGGGAGCTGGAGGTTACGGGGGTGCGGGCGCTGGGGCGTTCGCGCAAGCGGTGCTTCCGGCGGCTGGTGCTTGTCGATCGCGTGTTCGACGGTGCTGCGGGCGATCTCGACGCGGCCGCCGCCGTGGCCACCTACGACTACCTGCTTCCCGTCGGCAGGGGGCAATGCCTGCTTCCCGGGACCGTCGAACGCCTCGTCGCGGAACTGGGCTCCGAACTGCCCGGATCGCTCGACCTCGTGCGCTCGCATCTGGGCGAACCCGCCGCGCTCCTGAGCCGCGAGGCGCTGGTCGCCGCGGGCGGCTTCGGAATGCGGCCTCTGCGGGGGATTCCCCGCAGCCGGCGGCGGACTCTTTGGGAACCGCTGCTAGCGCCGTCCGAAGCCCGACGGAGCCTGTCCCGGAGGTGGCTTTTCCTGCCGGCGCTGCTGCTGGCCGCGGCGTTCGGCCTGTCGGTCGCCGCAGGACGGTGGACGGCTGCGGCCGCCGTCGTGACCGCCGCGCTGGTGTGGGCTGCCGCCGCATGCGTCTCGCGGGCCGTCTCTGGAGAGGCTTGGTCCGGACTCCGGCGTTTCATACCAATACGGCGTATTTTCCGTTACTATTAAGGACCCGAAATATTTCACCATATCATAAATTCTTGTTACCTTTACCATGACAATAAAAGTATCCGACCCCAAAATAAGAGTTTCGATGATTAACGACAAGGTGAGAATGTATCTGCTGCCGCCTCTGTTCAACGCAGCGGTCCGAGCCGGAGCTTCGATAATGAACGTATACAAGAACCTCGACGATTACGATATAAGCCTCAAGGAAGATAAAACCCCGATCACGGTGGCCGACCGCGTGGCTCACAAGACCATCCGCGAATACCTCGGCACCACGCGCATTCCGGTCCTTTCGGAGGAGGGCCGGGAGATGCGCTACGAAGAGCGCCGCAACTGGGAGCTTTACTGGCTGGTCGATCCGCTGGACGGCACGGTCGAATTCATCAAGGGCAACAACGAATTCACGGTGAACATCGCCCTGATGGAGAACAACGTCTGCATGGGGGCAGTCATCTATGTTCCCTATTTCGAAAAGATGTATGTCGCGGGGCGCGGCGGGGGCGCCTTCCTCAAAGAGCGCATCGCGCCCGACGCGGCGGCGGCCTTCACCTACGACGAGATCGTGCAGGACTGGACGCCTCTGCCGCTCGCATCCGAGATGAACCACGGACATCCGGTCGTGGCCGTGTCGCGGTCGCACCAGACCCCCGAGACCCACGAGCACATCGCACGCCTGCGCGAAACGCATCCCGATCTGGAGATCGTGGAGCAGGGGAGTTCCTACAAATTCTGCCTGCTGGCCGAGGGACGGGTCGATTACTACGTCCGCACGACGCACACCTACGAATGGGACACCGCGGCCGGGGAGCTGATTCTCGCCGAAGCCGGCGGAAGCACGCGCACGCTGCCCGGCGGCGGGGAGCTGCTCTACAACGAACCGGACCTCCGCAACCCGTGGTTCGTCTGCCGGTCGAAATTCTGCAAGCTGTGAAAAACGAGGAGCCCGGGCGGGGCTCCTCTCCTGTTTCCGCGCGAGGCGCTATTTTCCCGCCTCGTGGGACTCGATGTCGCACGCCCCGCAGTTGCCCGAACAGCCCGCGGGCTGCCCGTCGGCGCAGTCGGAGCTGCCGTCCGCCTCGCGGGTTTCGTGCACGGCGCATTTGATGCCCAGCCGCTGCATGTTCTTGTTGGTCGATATTTCGGAGTCGATGTGGTGGCCCTTGATCATCAGGGTCAGCGACATGCCGACGACGAACAGCCCGACGGCCGCGACGGCACACAGTATGACGATTAACCAGGTCGGCATGGGATTCAGTTTTTTAGTGCCCGAAATTTGGGGTTTCCGGGACAAATGTATACATTTGTAAGATAAATTGCAAAAATGTTGCCCGTACGTTCGGGACCGGGCGTATGGAGCGCAACCCAATAATGTTGTATCTATGAAAATCGTGATAGCGGGTGCGGGCGAGATGGGCAGCCACCTGGCGCGGATGCTCAGCGGAAACGGCCACGACATTACCGTCATCGACGGCGATCAGAAGCTGCTTTCCGAAGTGAGCAGCCTGGCCGACGTGATTACGGTCGAGGGCGATTCGACGATCTTCGCCGTGCTGCGCAAGGCTTCGGTGCGCAAATGCGACCTGTTCATCGCCGTCAACCACGAGGAGAACGCCAATGTCGTGGCGGCGATGCTGGCCAAGAAGCTCGGGGCCAAGAAATCCATCGCCCGCATCGACAACAACGAATACCTCGAACCCAACAACAAGGAGATGTTCATCGACATGGGCATCGACTACCTGTTCTATCCCGAGAAGGTCGCGGCCCGCGAGGTCATCAACTTGCTGGGACACACTTCGACCACGGAATACGTCGATTTTTCGAGCGGCAAGCTCTCGTTGGTGGTTTTCCGCCTCGAACCGGCCTCGCCGCTGGTGGGGCAGGTGCTCACGGGCTTCGCCGACGAAACGCCGCTGAGCTATCGCACGGTGGCTATCACGCGCGGCGGACAGACGATCATCCCCCGTGAGGGCGAGCAGTTCATGGAGGGCGACACGGTCTATGTCATCGCCCGGCAGGACGCCGTCCGGGAGGTGATGGAGTTCTCGGGAAAGTCCAACATCGAGATCAAGAACATGATGATCCTCGGCGGTTCGCGCATCGGCATCCGCATCGCCACGGAGTTGCAGGACGAGGTGAACATCAAATTGGTGGACTACAATGCCGACAAAGCCTACCGGCTGGCCGAGATGCTCGACAAGACGCTGATAATCAACGAGGACGGGCGCAATACGGAGGCCATGATGGAGGAGGGGCTCGCCAATATGGACGCCTTCGTGGCCGTCACGGGCCGCAGCGAGACCAACATTCTGGCGGCGATGCTCGCCAAGCGCATGGGGGTCAAGAAGGTCATCGCGGAGGTCGAGAACATGAACTACATCAACCTCGCCGAGTCGATCGGCATCGACACGATCATCAACAAGAAGCTGGTGACGGCGTCGAATATCTTCCGCTTCACGATGTCAACCGACGTACAGGCCATCAAGTGCCTGACGGGCAGCGACGCCGAGGTGCTGGAGTTCATCGTGAAGCCCAACTCCCCGGCCACGAAGTCCCGGATCAAGGACCTCGGGCTGCCCGAGGATACGATCATCGGCGGCATCGTCCGCGGTGACAAGGTCTTCATCGCGGTGGACAACATGGAAATAAACCCCTACGACCGGGTGGTGGTCTTCGCCATGCCGGGTGCCGTGGGGAAAGTGGGATATTACTTTAACTAAAAATTAAGAATTAAAAATGGCCAATGCAAGTTGCAGGCAAATTTTCAATTCTTAATTTTTCATTTTTAATTTTTAATTGCGTAGCGAAATGTCTTTCCGCAGTGTAATTCTCAGGGCGTGGTTTTCGCAGCGCGAACGGTCGATCGACCGGTTCCGCCGCCGGCCCGTCGAAACGCAGGAACGGATGTTCCGCCGGCTGTTGCGCCGGGGGCGGCTGACGGAGTTCGGCGACCGCTACGACCTGCGGCATATCCGCTCGGTGGAGCAGTTCCAGTCGCAGGTCGAGACCTTCGACTACGAGACCTTCAAACCCTACGTCGAACGGATGATGGAGGGGGTGCGGAGCGTCGCCTACCCGGGCCGGGTGTCGCTGTTCGCCCGTTCGTCGGGCACCACCTCGGACCGGAGCAAATATATCCCCGTGACGATGGAGTCGCTGTGGTGGAATCATACGCTGGGCATGCGCGACGTGGCGACGGTCTTTTCGGCCAACTATCCGAAGTCGCGGGTTTTCGAGGGCAAGACCCTGACGCTGGGCGGTTCGTGCAGCCGCGAGGGGCGCAACCTGGTGGGGGACCTCTCGGCGCTGCTGATCCACGAGACGACGTTTTGGAGCGGCTGGTTCCGGGCCCCGCGGACCGAGACGGCGATCATTCCGGATTTCGACGAGAAGGTCGAGGCGATCTGCCGCGAGTGCGTCGGCGAACGGATCACGGCCTTTGCAGGCGTGCCGTCGTGGAATCTGGCGATGATGCGCCGCGTGCTGGAATACACCGGCAAACGGAATCTGCTGGAGGTGTGGCCCGATCTGGAGATGTTCGCCCACGGGGGCGTGGAGTTCGCGCCCTACCGGGCGTCGTTCGAGGAGCTGATCCCCTCGGAGCGGATGAAATACATGGAGACCTACAACGCCTCGGAGGGTTTTTTCGCTATGGCCGACGATCCCGCGCGCAGCGACATGCTGCTGATGCTCGACTACGGCACCTTCTTCGAGTTCCGCAGCGGGACGCAGATCGTGCCGCTGGAGGGCGTGGAGTGCGGGAAGGTCTACGCCGTGCTCATCACGTCGAACAACGGACTGTGGCGTTACGAGATCGGCGATACGGTGGAGTTCACCTCGACGAATCCCTACCGCATCCGTTTCGCGGGCCGCACGCGGCAGTATATCAATGTCTTCGGCGAGGAGCTGATCGTCGATAACGCCGAGCGCGCCCTGCTGGCGGCCTGCCGCAGGACCGGGGCCGCGGTGAGCGAATACAGCGTCGCGCCGTGCTACATGTCGCTGCGCGAACGCGGAGCCCACGAGTGGATAGTGGAGTTCGAACGCGAGCCCGACAGCCTCGAACGTTTCGCCGGGGTGCTGGACGAGGAGCTGCGGGCCGTCAATTCGGACTACGACGCCAAGCGCCGGACCACGCTCGAACGCCAGCGTCTGACGGTGGCGGAGCGCGGGACGTTCCTCGCGTGGATGCGTGCGCGGGGCAAGAACAAGGTGCCGCGGCTCGTGAACGACCGCCGTGTGGCCGACGACCTGGCGGCTTTCCGGGCGGAGCCGGCGGGAACGGAGAGATAAACAAATACCTATACTATATGTACATAGCCATAGCCGGAAACATCGGGAGCGGGAAAACCACGCTGACCCAGATTCTCACGAAGCGCTACGACGCCAAGTGTTATCTCGAAGAGTGCGACAACCCCTACATCGGCGATTTCTACGAGGACATGAACCGCTGGGCGTTCAATCTCCAGATCTCGTTCCTCGGGAGCCGCATCCAGCAGACGATGGACATGCTGGCCGACTGCCGTTCGGGGGTGATCTTCCAGGACCGCACGATCTACGAGGATGCGCACATCTTCGCCGACAACCTGCATGAAATGGGGCTGATGGCCACGCGTGATATCGAGACCTACATGAAAATCTTCCGGCTGGTGACGACGCTCATCCCCAAGCCCGACCTGCTGATCTACCTCAAGGCGAGCGTTCCGACGCTCATCTCGCAGATCCGCAAGCGCGGCCGGGAGTATGAGATGAATATCGACGAACTGTATCTCAAACGCCTGAACGACAAGTACAACCATTGGATCGACCACATTTACGGGGGCGAGGTGCTCGTCGTGGACAAGGATCATGAGGATTTCGTGTCGAATCCGGACGTGCTGGAGAAGATCTGCGCGCGGCTCGATGCGATCAAGGCCCGAAAACGCTGAGGATGACGCTGCCTGCGAAATTCGTCGAACGGGTCCTGTGCGACCTGGGTGAGGCGGAGGGACGCGCCCTCTGCGCCGCGCTCGACGGGATGCCGCCGGTGTCGGTGCGGATCAATCCCGCGAAGGCTGCCGCCGATGCACTGTCGGCTTTGGAGATCGCCGGACAGGTGCCGTGGTGCCGTGACGGGCGTTACCTCGCCGTGCGTCCGTCCTTCACGCTCGACCCTGATTTCCACGCCGGGGCCTACTACGTGCAGGAGGCTTCGTCGCAGTTCGTGGGACACCTGTTGGAGGGCGTGCGGACCGAGGGGGCCCGCATCCTCGATCTGTGTGCGGCTCCGGGCGGCAAGACGACGCTCTACGCCTCGCTGGCCGGGCCCGGCGGACTGGTCGTCGCCAACGAGATCGACCGCCGCCGTGCCGCCGTGCTGGCGGACAACGTGCGCAAGTGGGGCACGGGCAACGTGGCCGTCACGACCTGCGAACCGCGTATGCTGGGCGACTTCGAGGCGTGGTTCGACATCGTGGCCGTGGACGCCCCCTGCTCCGGCGAGGGGATGTTCCGCAAGGACTGCGAGGCCCGCGGCGAATGGAGCGAGGGGAGTGTGAAACTCTGCGCGGCGCGTCAGGACGGCATCCTGCGCGAGGCGTGGCGGGCTCTGAAGCCGGGCGGAACGCTCGTTTACAGCACCTGCACCTTCAACCGCGACGAGGACGAGGGGGCGTTGGAGCGGATGCTCGCATGGGCCGGCGACGAGGTCGCCGAATCGGATGAAATCGCCGTGGAGGATGCGTGGGGCATCGTCTGCGGGCGTGTCGGGGCGTTCCGGACGTTCCGGTTCTATCCCCACAGGGCCTGCGGCGAGGGATTCTTCGCCGCCGTGGCCCGCAAGTCGTTCGACGCCGGGGGCCGTGTACGCACGCCGAAGGCGCGGCGCACGGTATTTGCGGCGGCGGATAGGAAGACCTCCGCCGAACTGGCCCGCTGGGTCCGGGAGCTGGACCGGATGTGTTTCGCGCAGGTCGCCGACACGTTCTATGCGTGGTATGCGGCGCAGGCCGACGCCGTGCGGGCGTTGTCCGAGGCGCTGCCCGTCATCTGTTCGGGCGTGGCGCTGGGGCAGGTCTTCAAAGGGACGCTGAAACCCGATCCCGCGCTGGCTCTCTTCGACGGGCTGAACCGCGGGGCGGTGCCCGTCGCGGAGCTGGACGAAGCGGAGGCGCTGCGCTACCTGCGCAAGCAGGAGATCGCCGCCGCAGGGCTGGCTGAAGGGGTGAATCTCGTCTGCGCGCGGGGTCGTGCGCTGGGATTCGCCAAGCGGATCGGCGCCCGGGTGAACAACATGTATCCCAATTCGTTGCGAATCATAAAACAATAGATATGGCCGAAAAACTTTATTATTCGATGGGCGAGGTGGCCGAGATGTTCGATGTCAATACGTCGCTCATCCGCCACTGGGAGTCGCAGTTCAGCATCCTCCGCCCCAAGCGCAATAAGAAAGGCAACCGCCTCTTCTCGCCGCAGGACGTTGAGAATCTGAAGCTGATCTACCATCTGGTCAAGGAGCGCGGCATGACGCTCGAAGGGGCCCGCAAGGCGCTCCGCAAGGGGCCTGCCGGGAGCGGCGTGGACCGCGACGCCGAACTGATGGAACGTCTGCAACACATCCGCGCCCTGCTGGTCGAGGTCCGCGAGGACCTGAAAGCCGGGGAGGGGGAGATCGTGGCCGATACGGACGACGCCGCTGAGGACGGGACGCCGGAGGCCGCTCCCGTGCGCCGCCGTGCCAAGGCTGTGGTGAAGATCGACGAATCGACGGGCGGGGAGCTTTCCGATGACGGACAGGCCGCTGCCAAACGCACCGTCCGCAAGCCCCGCCGCAAGAAGGAGGAGGTCGAGCACAAGGAGCTGTTCGCGTTCTACGAACAATCGTTGTTTTAAGGAAAAACCTATGAAGATCAGTCAGATAACCGAAGTCATCGAACGCTTCGCCCCGCTGGGCTGGCAGGAATCGTATGACAATGCCGGACTTATCGTCGGGCGTCCCGACGACGAGGTCCACAAAGCCCTGCTGGCCGTGGATGTCACGGAAGAGGTGCTGGACGAGGCCGAAGCCGAGGGGTGCGACATCGTGCTGACGCACCATCCGATCGTCTTCCATGCGCTCAAGCGTTTCAACTCCGCGGACCCCGTGCAGCGGTGCGTCGAGCGGGCCATCCGCAGCCGGATCGCCCTCTATGCCTGCCACACCAACCTCGACAGCGCCCCCGGAGGGATGAGCTGGCGGCTGGCCGGGATGCTGGGCGTCGGGAACCTCGAAGTGCTGCAACCCGCGGAAGCCGGCGGAGGCGTGGGGTTCGGCGTGGTGGGTGATCTGCCCGAAGCCGTCGATACCGTGGAGTTCATGCGGTTCGTCCGGCGGAAGCTCGGAGTGAAGGTCGTCAGACACAGCGACGTGGCGACTCCCGAGGTGCGCCGCGTGGCGGTCTGCACCGGTGCCGGGGCCTCGCTGATCGGCGACGCACGCCGCGCCGGAGCCGGAATCTACATCACCGCGGACTTGAAGTACAACGACTTCATGACACCCGATAAGGCCCTCACGGTAGCGGATATAGGCCATTTTGAGAGCGAATATTGCGTAATTGAGCTATTATTTGATATTTTATCGAAAAATTTATGTACCTTTGCGGTTCGCAAGAGTGAACACTCTCGCAATCCGGTGAATTATCTGGTGCAAGTCTAAACTATACAGTACATTATATGGCAACACAAAAGAAGACGGCCGAGGTTGATTACTCGATGCAGGAGAAGATCCTGGCGCTCTACGAGCTGCAAAAGATCGACAGCAAGATCGACGAGATCAACAAGGTGAAAGGTGAACTGCCTCTTGAAGTTCAGGATCTCGAAGACGAGATGGCCGGGATGAAGACCCGCATCGAGCACATCAATGCGGAGATCGAGGAGCTCAACACGCTCTCCAAGCAGCGCAAGCGCGAGGTGGACCAAGCCAAGATCATGATCGGCAACTACAAGGAGCAGCAGAACAACGTGCGCAACAACCGCGAGTTCGACGCCATCACCAAGGAGATCGAGTATCAGGAACTCGAAATCGAGCTGGCCGAAAAGCGTCTGAAAGAGTATGCTGCCGGTGTGAAGGTCAAGAAAGCCCAGCTGGAGGAGGCCGAGGCGCTCTCGAAGGAGCGCACCGCGGACCTCGGGGCCAAGAAGGCCGAGCTGGAGGGCATCGAGGCGGAAACCGCGCCGCTGGTGGCGGAGTATTCCGTGCAGGCCGACGGCGTCAAGGAGAAGATCGACGAGCGGCTGCTCGCCGCCTACGAGCGCATCCGCCGCAACGTCCGCAACGGGCTGGCCGTGGTGACCGTGAAGCGCGATGCCTGCGGAGGGTGTTTCAACCGCATCCCGCCCCAGCGTCAGGTGGACATCCGCCAGGGTAAGAAGATCATTATCTGCGAGTACTGCGGCCGTATTCTGGTGGCCGATCCCGAAGAATCGCAGGAATAGGGATTGCAGCGACGGCGAAAGGCTTCCGGTTTTCCGGGAGCCTTTCGTTCGTTTTTAAGAATTTTTGTAAATGGAAGAATGTTAATTTATTAACATTGAAATTTCTTCCGACTTTTGCAAATAATCCTTAACTTTGCGGAGTTGTAATGCCCCGACTTAAACTATCGCCATGAAAATAGCTATTGCCCAGTTGAATTACACGATCGGAGATGTGGACGGCAACGCATCGAAGATCATCGACTCGATCAACAAAGCGAAAGCACAGCGCGCCGACCTGGTGATCTTCGCCGAACAGGCCGTGAGCGGAACCCCTGCCTTCGACCTGCTGCGGAAAACGACCTTCCTCGAATTGTGCGAGGACGCATTGGTCGAGATCGCCTCGTGCTGCGACGGCATCGCCGCCATCGTGGGATTGCCGATCCTCACGAACAACGGCACGATCAGCGCCGCGGCGCTGATCCAGGACCGCAAGGTGCTGCGCTACGTCGGCAAGAAATACATCACGGCACGCCGCGAGATGGGCTTCCTGACCCCCTCGAAGGGCTTCGAATACGCCACCATCAAGGGCCACAAGTGCGCCATCATCGTGGGCGACGACCTGAGCCGCGAGCACGATTTCGACCAGTCGGTCGAAACCGTCATCTCGATCAATGCCCGCAAGTACGGCAAGGGAACCATGACCTACCGGTATGAAATGATGCGCCATCTGGCGTTCGTCGAGGGCAAGAACCTCGTGCTGGTCAACCAGGTGGGCGGTTCGACCGACATCGTGTACGACGGCACGTCGGGGGCGATGAACGGCCGCGGCGAAGTGGTGCTGATGATGAAGAATTTCGAGGAGGATTTCCAGATCTTCGACACCGAGGCCGCTGCGGAGCCGATCGCTCTCCCCTCGACCTACAACGACCGCACGCGGCTGGTTTACGAGGCGGCCCGCTGCGGACTGCGCGATTTCTTCCGCAAGAACGGCTACAAAAAGGCTTCGATCGGCCTCTCGGGCGGTATCGACTCGGCCGTGGTGGCCTGCATCGCCGCCGATGCGCTGGGCGCGGAGAATGTCCGGGCGCTGCTGATGCCCTCGCCGTTCTCCTCTTTCGAGTCGGTGGAGGACGCCAAGGAGCTGGCCCGCAACCTCGGCATCGAATACAACGTCATTCCCATTTCCGAAATCTATACCAGCGTGGTGAACACCCTGAAACCCGTCATCGGCGGCACGGAGTTCGACGCCACGGAGGAGAATATCCAGACCCGCATCCGCACGGTGCTGCTGATGGCCTTGCAGAACAAGACGGACTACATCCTGCTGAACTCCTCGAACAAGAGCGAGAACGCGCTGGGACTCTGCACCCTGTACGGCGACACGGCAGGTGCGTTCAGCCCCACGGGCGACCTCTACAAGAGCGAAATGTACGACGTGGCCCGCTACATCAACCGTACGCAGGGCAATCCGATTCCCGAAAGCATTCTGACGAAAGAACCCTCTTCGGAACTCCATCCGGGGCAGAAAGACAGCGACATCCTGCCTCCCTACGAGGTGGTGGACGCCATTCTGACGCGCATGATCGAGGAGGGACAGCACCGCGAGGAGATCGTCAACGCGGGATTCGATTCGGAAGTCGTGGAGAAGATCCACGCGATGATCATGCACAACGAGAAGAAACGCTACCAGTTCCCGCCCGTGCTGCGGTTGTCGTCGTGCACCTTCGGTCACGAGCGGCTGATGCCCCTGACCAATAAATACGGAGATTAGCGGCGTGGCGGAACTGATCGAACACAGCGGCGTGGTGGAACGTACGGAGCGCGGCGCGGTCCATGTGCGTATCACCTCCCGGAGCGCCTGCGGAAGCTGCAAGGCCCGTCAGGCGTGCGGATTGGCCGAGGCTCAGGAAAAGGTCGTCGTCGTGGCGACCCCGGAGGCCGCGTCGTTCGCGGCGGGCGATGCCGTGTCGGTCGGCGTGCGCCGAAGCGCAGGCATGCGGGCCGTCGTGCTGGCATACGTCGGCGCCCTGGCGGTGCTCATGGCGGTGCTCGTGGCGGCCATCGCCGGCATGGGGTGGAGTGAAGGCGCAGGCGCCCTCGCGGCGATCGCCGGCGTGGGCGTCTATTATTTCGTGCTGTGGCTCTTCCGCGCGAAAATCGAACACACAATTCAATTTACAATAACTAAAATCTGATGGAAGTATTACTTTACACGATCCTGACGCTGTGCGCGCTGGGCGTGCTCTCGGCGGTGATCCTCTATTTCGTGGCCCAGAAGTTCCGGGTCGAGGAGGACCCGCGCATCGACGAGGTGGAGAAGATGCTCCCCGGCGCCAACTGCGGCGGCTGCGGATTCGCAGGCTGCCGGGGTATGGCCGATGCGCTGGTCAAGCAGGATGACATTTCGTCGCTGTTCTGCCCCGTGGGCGGCGGCGACTGCATGAAGGCCGTGGCTGCCTACCTCGGAAAGGCCGCTGCCGAGAAGCAGCCCGAAGTGGCGACCGTCCGCTGCGGCGGTACGTGCGAGAAGCGTCCCCGGACGAACGATTTCGACGGGGCCAAGTCGTGCGCCGTGGCTTCGTCGCTCTATGTGGGCGAGACGGGCTGTGCGTTCGGCTGCCTCGGATTCGGCGACTGCGTCGCGGTCTGCGCCTTCGACGCCATTCACATCAATCCCGCGACGGGGCTTCCGGAGGTCGATCCCGACAAGTGTACGGCCTGCGGCGCCTGCGTGAAGGCATGTCCGAAAATGATCATCGAACTGCGCAAGAAGTGGCCCAAGAACCGCGCGGTTTACGTGTCGTGCGTCTCGAAAGACAAGGGCGCCGTGGTGATGAAAGCCTGCAAGGCCGGGTGTATCGGTTGCGGCAAGTGCGTGAAGGTCTGTGCCTTCGACGCCATCACCGTGGAGAACAACCTCGCCTACATCGACCCGCAGAAGTGCAAGTTGTGCCGCAAGTGCGTGAACGAGTGCCCCACGGGCGCCATCCGGCTCGTCGGCATGGACCCGCTGCCCAAGGCCCCGAAGGCCGCCCCGGCCGCTCCGGCAGCTCCGGCAGCTCCGGCTGCCCCTGCGGCTCCCAAGGCCGAAACGGCCCCTGCGGCGGAGAAACCTGCGGCTCCCGCAGCCCCGAAGGCCGAGGCTACGCCTGATACGAAAGTTCCGTCGGAGTCGTGATTTTCCGCCGCAGGCGGACGAGTCCCCTCCGAGGAGAGGATTTAGGGGAGGGGCGGAATAAAGACGCCGCCTTGGCGGCGAATGGTAAAACCCTCCGGTCCGGAAAAGCGGAACGAAAACAAATTCGGTTTTAGAAACGTAAAAACGAACCAAATAATATATGAAGACATTTCCAATGGGCGGAGTCCATCCGTCGGAAAATAAGCTGAGCTGCGCCAAACCGATCGAGGTTCTGCCGCTGCCCGAGGTGGTGACGATTCCCCTCGCGCAGCACATCGGGGCTCCCGCCGTGGCCAAGGTCGCCAAGGGCGACAAGGTGCTGACGGGACAGCTCATCGCCGAAGCCGGCAGCTTCATGTCGGCGAACATTCACTCCCCGGTGTCGGGAACGGTCACGGCCGTGGATATGGTTCCCAACGGCCAGGGCCTGCGCCAGATGATGATCACGATCAAGCGCGAGGGCGACGAGTGGGCCGAGGGCATCGACCGCTCGGAGACGCTGGTGAAGGTCTGCCCCCTCTCGGCGCAGGAGATCGTCGCCAAGATCAAGGATGCCGGTATCGTCGGCATGGGCGGAGCGACGTTCCCTACGCACGTGAAGCTCTCGGTGCCTCCCGGTAAGAAGGCCGAGTGCGTCATCATCAACGGCGTGGAGTGCGAACCCTATCTCACTTCGGACCATCGCACGATGCTGGAGCACGGCGAGGAGCTGGTGGTCGGCGTGACGATCCTGATGAAGGCCGTGGGCGTGGAGAAAGCCTATATCGGCATCGAGAACAACAAACCCGACGCCATCGCGCATCTGAAACGCATCGCGGAGGGATACAAGGGTATCGAGGTGGTGCCCCTGAAAGTGATGTACCCGCAGGGCGGCGAGAAACAGCTCATCGCGGCCGTCACGGGCCGCCAGGTGCCGCCCCCGCCCGCGCTGCCCATCGACGTGGGCGCCGTGGTGTGCAACGCTTCGACGACCGTGGCCGTCTACCGCGCCGTGCAGAAGTCGATGCCGCTGATCGAGCGCGTGGTGACCGTCACGGGCAAACGTCTGAAAGAGCCCAAGAACCTGCTGACCCGCATGGGTACGCCGGTTTCGGCATTGCTGGAGGCTGCCGGGGGCGTTCCCGACGAGCCTGCGAAGGTGATCAACGGCGGTCCGATGATGGGTCGTGCGATGGTCAACCTCGACTCGCCCGTCACGAAGGGGTGTTCGGGAATCACGGTCCTCTCGGGCCGCGAGGCCGTGCGCCGCGAAGCCGCGCAGTGCATCAAGTGCGCCAAGTGCGTGTCGGCCTGCCCGATGGGTCTGGAACCCTATTACCTCTCGAAAATGACGCAGAAGAAGGGATGGGACGTGCTGGAACAGCAGATGATCACCTCGTGCATCGAGTGCGGATGCTGCCAGTCCACGTGCCCCTCGTACCTGCCGCTGCTGGACTGGATACGTCTCGGAAAACAGACCGTGATGGGAATTATCCGCGCACGCGCTGCCGCAGCGCCGAAAAAATAAGGGTGGATTTCCGTTCCGAAGATTCCGGCCCGGCGGCCGCTTGCGGCCGTAAGTCCCTCTCGATGGAGGGTTTAGGGTGGGGCAGGATTTGTAAACGCGGCTGCAAGCCGCGGGACGATGCCTCGGGAATGGCA
Organism: Alistipes intestinihominis; assembly: GCF_040095975.1. NCBI lineage: Bacteria > Pseudomonadati > Bacteroidota > Bacteroidia > Bacteroidales > Rikenellaceae > Alistipes > Alistipes intestinihominis. Next base: position 74,046 of record NZ_JBBMFL010000014.1, on the reverse strand, counting down.
GGAACGGTCCGATAATACGAAGAATGTAAAATTATAGTATAACTTATGGCAAACAAACTCATTGTAGCTCCTGCGCCGCATGTCCAGACCTCGCAGTCAACGGCACGGATCATGCGCGACGTGGTGATCGCGCTGATGCCTGCGCTGGTCGTCTCGACCGTGGTGTTCGGAGCCGACGTGCTGCGCGTTACGGCCCTTTCGGTGGCGGCGTGCGTGGCGTTCGAGTACCTGATTCAGAAATTCCTGGTCCGCGGCGCGGTGACCGTCACCAACTGGTCGGCCGCGGTGACCGGCGTGCTGCTGGCCTTCAACCTCCCGGCGTCGATTCCCTGGTGGATCGTCGTGATCGGCGCGTTCGTGGCGATCGCCATCGCCAAGATGACCTTCGGAGGTCTCGGCAAGAATCCTTTCAATCCCGCGTTGGTGGGCCGCGTGTTCCTGCTGATCGCCTACCCGGTGCAGATGACCACCTTCCCGATGCCGGTGAACGGCGCGTTCGACGCCCTTTCGGGCGCCACGCCGCTGGCCGCCGTGAAGCACGGCGCTGCGGCCGATGTGCTGGGCGTGCAGGAGCTGCTGCTGGGCAACATGCCCGGTTCGATGGGCGAGGTGGCCGCGCTGGCGCTGCTGTGCGGCTTCGTCTACCTGCTGTGGCGGCGCGTCATCACGTGGCAGATTCCCGTGACGGTGCTCGTGACGATGGCCCTGTTCGCCTTCGTCGTGGCGCTCTGCTCCGGAGAGTCGGGTGCGGCGTTGTGGCAGCTGCCGCTGTTCCACGTGCTGGCCGGCGGTGCGATCCTCGGCGCCGTCTTCATGGCGACGGACTACTCCACGTCGCCGATGACCGTGCGGGGCGGGGTGATCTTCGCCGTGGGAATCGGCGCGATCACCATGTGCATCCGTCTGTGGGGCGCCTATCCCGAGGGCATGTCGTTCGCCATCCTCATCATGAACGCCTGCGTGCCCCTGATCAACAAGTATGTCAAACCCAAGCGCTTCGGCGTGAAATAACGGAGGTGGCAGTATGAAAAGCACACTTTTGAACATGACGGCCGTCCTCTTCGGCATCACCCTCGCGGCTTCGGCGGGAGTGGGCGTCGTCAACATGATTACCGAAGAGCCGATCGCCGCGGCCAAGGAGGCGGCGACGAAGGCGGCGCTTACGGAGGTACTCCCGGCGTTCGATGCGACGGAGGCCGAGGAGCTGACGATCGACGAAATGCCGATTACGGTCTACACGGCCACCAAGGAGGGCGCCGTGAGCGGATATGCCGTGCAGTCGATGACCAAGCAGGGATTCGGCGGCGTGGTGCGCCTGATGGTGGGCTTTACGCCCGAGGGCGAGGTGGTGAACGTCAACGTGCTGGAGCAGACCGAGACCCCGGGTCTGGGAACCAAGATGGCCGACGAGGGCAACGTCCTGCTCGCCAGCGTCAAAGGACAGAAACTCGAGGAGAAGAAGCTCGTGAACGGCAAACTGGCCGTGAAGAAGGACGGCGGCGATGTCGATGCGCTGACCGCTGCGACCATCTCTTCGCGCGCCTATGTCGATGCGATCAACCGTGCATGGATGGCTTATAAGAGCGTCGTGACGGGCGAAGCCCCGGCGGACGCGGCATCCGGAGCGACGGCAGCGGCCGCCGCCGAACGAACCAACGGGCCTGAGGCTCAGGAAGGAGGTCAAAATGAATAAGTTGCAGATTATTTTGAGCGGTATCGTCAAGAACAACCCGACGTTCGTGCTGGTGCTGGGCATGTGCCCCACGCTGGGAACGACCACTTCGGCCGGGAACGGCATGGGCATGGGGCTGGCGACGATGGCCGTGCTGATCATGTCGAACCTCGTGATCTCGCTCATCAAGAACATCATTCCCGACAAGGTCCGCATTCCGGCGTTCATCGTCGTGATCGCCTCGTTCGTGACCATCATCCAGATGCTGATGCAGGCTTTCGTGCCGGCGCTGTACGATGCGCTGGGCGTCTTCATCCCGCTGATCGTGGTGAACTGCATCATCCTGGGACGCGCCGAGGCGTTCGCCTCGAAGAATTCGCCGTTCGACTCCGCGCTGGACGGCGTGGGCATCGGTCTGGGATTCACGCTGTCGCTGACGGTTGTCGGCGCCGTGCGCGAGATTCTCGGTAGCGGGGCCATCTTCGGCGTCAGCCTCGGAATCGCCGACTACACGCCGCTGATCTTCGTGCTGGCTCCCGGTGCATTCCTGGTGCTCGGATACCTTATGGTGTTGTTTAACAAATTAGCCAAGAAATAGTTATGGAGATTTCCTATTTTGCAATCATCATCGGCGCCATCTTCGTCAACAACGTCGTGCTGGCGCAGTTCCTCGGCATCTGCCCCTTCCTGGGCGTGTCGTCCAAGGTCGAGACCTCGATGGGCATGGGAGCCGCCGTAACCTTCGTGATGGCCATTGCGGCCGTCGTGGCGTGGCTGATCCAGACCTACGTGCTGGTGCCGCTGGACATCGTTTACATGCAGACGATCGTCTTCATCCTCGTGATCGCGGCCCTCGTGCAGATGGTCGAGATCATGCTCAAAAAGATGTCGCCGTCGCTCTATCAGGCGCTGGGTATCTTCCTGCCCCTCATCACGACCAACTGCGCCGTGCTGGGCGTTGCGATCCTGATGATCCAGAAGGAGTTCAACCTCTTGCAGAGCGTCACCTACTCGGTGGCCACGGCCCTGGGCTTCGCGCTGGCGCTGGTGCTCTTCGCCGGCATCCGCGAGCGTCTCGATTTCGAGGACGTTCCCAAGGCGTTCAAGGGCATTCCCATCGCGCTGATCACGGCCGGAATTCTGGCTATGGCGTTCATGGGATTCTCCGGTCTGGTCTGATTCCGACGGTTGCGGCGCCAGTCGCCGCATATTCCCCGAATTTCCGAACGGGCCTGCCCGGCAGGTTCCGCCCGTTTTCAAGCAGGGTTGCAGCTTTCAAAGCTGCAACCCTGCTCGCATATGGCCGCTGTTGGTCGGTACGGAATGGCTCCGATCGGCCTGTGCGGCGGGTTCTCCGCCTCCTTTCGGCATGGCCTCCTCTATGGATACGACAAGCCCCGGAGATCGTCGGTTTTGATAACCTGCGAATCCTCGGGGCGATTTGCCGTCGGCGCGTTTATTCGGGCTTCGAATCTCTTCGGGCCGCGACGGATATTTCGGGCGGCCCGAAGAGCAGGGACCGCGGCATGGGCCGAATCCCGGATCAGAGGCGCGGCGAAGCGGCCTGATTCGACGGATAGCCGTCGTTGACCAGCGGCCAGCCGTCGGTCCAGTTCACCCGGTCGAGCATCAGGGTGCGGCTGCTCGGGCTGTTGACCCAGTAGGCGTGGTAGAGGAGCCAGTCCGTGCCGTCGCGGTCGGTTACGATCTCGGCGTTGTGCCCCGGTCCGGCGAAGGCTCCGTTGCCCTTCAGGACTGTTTCGTAATGGTTCGAGAGCATCTCCTCGCCGTTGCGGTCCACATAGGGGCCGAAGAGATTCTCGGAGCGTCCCACCACGACCGAATAGGTGCTGTTCAGTCCGGAACAGCAGCTGCCGGTCGAGGCGAAGAGGTAGTAGTAGTTTCCGCGTTTGTGGATGTATGTCGCCTCGAAAGCCGTGCCGGCGACCAGCTGAATGGTCGAGGTGTCCAGCGTGAGCCCGTTGTCCGACAGCCGGGCGCCCCAGATGCCGCGGAAACTTCCCCAGAAGAGGTATTTCGCGCCGTCCTCCTCGATGAAGAACGGGTCGATCGAGTTCAGACAGCCGATCTCCTTGCTGATGAACAGCTTGCCGTGGTTGATCCAGGGTCCTTCGGGCGTCTCGGCCTCGGCGACGCCGATGCCGCAGTCCTCGATGCCGCCCCACGAGGAGAGCGAATAGTAGAGCAGATAGCGGTCGCCGACATAGTTGATGTCGGGGGCCCATATCTCGCCGCCCTCCGTGAAGTCGGGGCGCGTGGCCTCGGAGAAGACCGTGCCGCACAGCGTCCAGTTGACCAGGTCGCGCGATTTCATGATCGGCACGTTGCGGACGGCCTCCGTCGCATAAAGATAGAACGTGTCGCCGTCGCGGATGACCGTGGGGTCCGGCATCTTCTGTGTCGTGACCGGGTTTTTGTAGGTGGACGGGTCGTATCTGTCGCCGGATGCCTCGTCGCACGAGGTGATTGCCGCCAGAGAAAGGGTCAGAAAGAGAAACAAATCGGTTCGCATAGGAATATTTTTATGGTTTTTTGTTATTTCAATCGTCCGCATACGGTCGCGCCCTGCATGGCGTCGCCGTCCGGAAGGCTGAGGCTGGCCGCGCGCCGCCTTTTTCCGTCCGACAGCGATACGTTCAGCGCGGACGCGCACGGCGAGGAGGCCGCAATGCGTTTCGTGCGCAGGTCGATCGCTACGACGGCGGGGGCATCGACGCGGAGCGTCAGCCCTCCGGCCCCGACGCTTCCGGGCCTGCGGAACACCGCGCAGATCGTGCGGCCGTATTTCACGGCCTGGCAGGCGTCGTCGTTGCGCAGGAGCTCCACCGGGCGTTTGGCTGCCGTGCGCGCCGTCTGCTTCGCATTCCGGCAGGGCAGGATCGCATAGGCATAGCTGCCGGCCGTGTCGCAGCGGTGCTCCACCCAGCATTTGAAGATCCGGGCCGAGTCCGCGCGGTCGCGGTAGAAGGGGTCGATCGGGTCCCATTTGCCGTGTTGCATGGCGGTCGAGAGCCGCACCTCCTGTTCGTCGAGCAGGAGATAGCCGCGTCCGTCGTGGTGAATCCACTGCACCTCTCCCGGCCGGAAACTGCGCCCGGTCGGTCGCTCCTCCGGAATGCTGAGCCTGCCGCCGGAGGTTCCCGCGACGACCTCGCCGCGCAGCCGGTTCTGTTCCAGCGTCGTGAAGAGCTCCCGCGGCGGTGCGTCGTTCCGGATGCCGGAGCCCAGCGCCACGACGATCTCTTCGAACAGGAAGTTCGATTTGACGGCCCGGAGGCTGTCGCGCCGCAGCTCCATCGTCGTGCAGAGCAGGCCGTCGGCGGCCAGACCGCCGACCCACCGGGAGCGGTTCCGCTTTTCGTCGGCGTCGTCGCTGCACTTGATCGGGGCTCCGTCGTCGTAAGCCGTGGTTCCCGGGACGCGCCGCCAGTCCCAGCAGGCGAAAATATTCTCGTATTCCGCCCCGTGCTGCATGGTCAGCAGCGCACCGTCGGCCGAGAAGTTCGCCAACAGGTTCTCCCGGTTGGTCATCTCGAATCCGACCGTGCGTTCGGAGTGCATCCGCACGGAGGCATACCATCGTTTCGAACGGTGGATGCCGCAGTCCGAACGCCAGTAGTAGCTGCTGCCCGCAGCCTCCCGGCCTCCCGGCCGGAGATTCCGCTTTGCGATGCGGGCGAACTCCCGGCTTCCGGGACGCCCCGTCGCCGCCATGTTCCGGGCCGTTACGGCCAGCGACAGCGCCTTGCCCCGTCCGGCGTCGATGAAGACCTGACGGCCGCAGAAGCTCGGGTCCATCGTGCCCTGCCAGACGCTTCGGCAGATGCCGTCGGTCAGCAGCCTCCGCACGATGTCGTACTGCTCCGCCGGGAAGGCATAGGGCGAACCCTCCAGCACCCGGAACCAGAACGAGATGCTCTCGGCGTAGGCCAGTCCGTAGTTGCCGAACTGAATTTGCGGGCCGTGCTGGTGGAACGACCAGTCCGGCTGGATGCCCTCGCCCGTGGTGAGCCGGATCTCCTCGGCGATAGCGTCGCGGGCCCGCTGCACCAGCTCCCCGTCGTCGGTCAGCAACCCCTTCATGAGGTTGTTGCCCGCGAGCCAGACCTTGTTCTGGCCGGTGCGTCCGAACTGCGACCGTTTCAGAATCCGCAGTCCTCCTGCGATCTCTTCGGGGGTCGCTTCGTCGCCGAGCATCAACAGAATGGCGGTCAGCTTTTTCGGAACGCCGATTTCGTTGTGCCACCAGTTCGGACACCGGGGGTCGATCCGCAGCCAGAGCCCGATGCCGGCATGGAGCACGTCGCGCAGCCGCTGGCTGCGGTAGCTCTCCGAACCGGGGTCCGCCCAGAGTTTGGCCAGGGCGTAGAGCCGCGTCAGGTGGAGCGTCGGCTGCCAGCGTCCGCGGGTGCGGTCCGCGTAGTCGATGTCGCTCCAGCGCCCCTGCTCGTCGATCAGGCCGAGCAGACGCCGCACCTCCTCCGCCGGAAGATGTACGGACATGTAGAGCTGCAACAGCAGCACGTCGTTGGCGCGGCCGCTGTCCGAGCACTCGATGAAGCGTTCCGCGAGCTGCCTGTCGGGGGCGTACGATGCCGTCGAGGCCCGGACGAACGCCGCACGGAGGGCGTCCAGGGACCCGGTGCCGGCATGAACGGCGGAACAGGCGAGCAGAGCGGCGTATGTCAGAAAGCGTTTCATGATCCGCCGGTCAATCGTAATGGGCGGGGTCGCTGTCCTGCCATTCGTTCACGCCGTCGTGCATGCGGTTGCGGAAGGAGAGCGTGTCGATCACCTCCGTCGAGGTTCCGTCCCCGTTGGGATAGCGGTAGTGCAGGAAGATCTTGCGGTCCTGGAGCAGGCGGGCCCGGTTGTAACCGGACCCCAGATCCTCGACGGAGATCGAAGACGACGAGACCGTGACTTTATCCCCGTCGAGCGTCAGCCGCAGCGCTCCCTGTTTGGTGCCGTTTCCGATGTAGTCCGTCTCCACGGCGTCGGGAGCCACCGTGGTCAGCGTATAGACGGCGTGGGTGCCCTCCTGACTCGGGATCGTCGTCGGATAGACCTTGGTCGCCGTTATCTGTCCTGCCGCATTGACCGTGTGCATCTTTCCGCCGTGGTAGTAGTGCCCGAAAAGCATGTTTTCATAGCGCACGGCGACTACCTGATAGGATTTGGCGATCAGCACGGTGTCGGCATCGGCGCTCGTGAGGCGGAATCCGATGGCGTAGTACGGATCGTGGCTCATGTTCGGATCTGCGAGCAGAGCCTCCGGATCGGCCGTTACGGTGACCGTGCCCGTATGCCGGCCGCGCGGAATCGAGATCTTCCGGTCGTCGCTGACCGTAAAATACTCCCGCGGCAGCGGCGTCAGCCGGCCGATGCCGCTCGCTTTTACGGCCTCGGTGACATAGGACTGGCTGATGCCGGAGACCGTGACGGCTCCGCTCATCGCCTGCCATGCCGTGAACGGCGATGCGGCTCCGCTGTAAGGCGAGAGGTCGCCATCGACCAGATCGTCGTCGAGGACGTAGTAGACCGAACGGTCGCGTTCGTTCTCTATCACGCCTCCGAGCACCGAACCGATCTCGAACGACATCTCCTCGCCCACGATGAACGAGCGCAGATCGTACTGATAGGCGACATAGACGCCGCTGTGGTCGTAATCCTCGACATAATCGTCGTAACAGCCCGAGCAGAAGAGTGCGAGCAAGAGCGGCAGCGCTGCAATTCTATTTTTCATAATGCGTTGTTTTTTATTCCCAGTTGGACCATCCTTCGTTCTGCACCATCTTTTCCATGCGGATCATCTCCGTGTAGGGGATGGGCACCCATAATGATTGGTAGCTGCGCTTTTCGACCTCGACGCGGTTGATCTGCGCGGCGGAGATGACCGGCTTGCTCACCGAGCCGTTCAGTGCGGTGGCGTCCGTCGCCCAGCGGCGCAGGTCGTAGAAACGCTGCCCCTCGAAGCAGAGTTCGATGCGGCGTTCGTTGCGCACGAGCTTCTCGAACTCCTCGGGGCCCGCGGCGGCGCATTCGTCGAGATAGGGGTCCGCCGTCGCTCCGACGCCCGGCATTCCGTCGTTGGTGGGGCGGCTTCGCAGATAGGCGAGGGCCTGCTTGGGGGTGTAGCCGTAGAGTTCCGTCGTCGGGCCCGACACCCGGTTGGCCGCCTCGGCGAACGTGAGGCACATCTGGGCCCAGCGGATGAAGAAGATCGACTTGGGCATGGTCTGGATCGACTCGTCGTTGCCGTTCCACCCCAGGTAGAGGTACTTGCGGATGTAGTAGTTGGTCATCGAATTGTTGATGCCTCCGGCCTCGTCGCGTCCGCCGACCGAGGTGTCGAAAGTGTACATCACTTCGCCGTTGCCGACACGGCAGACATCCGCCCCGTTATGGAATATGGCGCTGTAAAAGCGCGAATCCCGGTCGGCATAGGGCCGGAGCGGATCGTAATTCGACAGGGGATGGTCGATCGGATAGCCGTTGGCCGCCGGGAAGGCATCGACCAGCTCCTGGGTGGGGCCCAGGCTGCCGGTCCCGAGAAATCCGGCCGGGTAGAAGAGCTTCTCCAGCGTGCTGCCTTTCGAGTAGTCGGACGACCAGATGATCTCGGGGCTGTTGGGATCAGTCCAGGCGAACGCCGCTGCGGGATCGAATCCGTGGGCTCCGTCCTGCGTGAGTTTGAAATCCATCACTTCGGCGGCGTATTTCGCCGCGTTCTCCCAGCGCGAAAGGTCGTTGTCGGGGTTGAACGCCGGAGAGGCCCATTGCAGGTAGACCAGCGCCTTCAAGGCTTTGACGGACAGCTGGTCGAAACGATGCCAGCGGATCGCCCCTTCGAGGTTCGTATTGGTCGTGAGCCAGTCGCGGTTGGCCTCCGGGAGGTATTCGAGCGCCCGGTCGCAGTCGTCGAGAATCTGCTTCACGCACTCCTCGTAGGTGGCTCGTTCGAACGAGCCGGCGTCGGCGTCGAAGACATCGACGGGTTCGAGCACGATGGGGAATCCTAACAGCCGCCCGTCGGTGCCCCGGCCGCCCCATTTGCGCAGCAGGTCGTACTGCCACCAGGCCCGCAGGGCGTAGGCGTCGCCTTGCAGGTTCTTCTGCAACATCCTGTTCTGCTCCTCGTTGATCATATAGCGCGTGGTGAGGCCCAGATCGTTGTCCAGAAACTTGTTCACATACATGATGCCCTGGTAGTCGCGTATCCAGTAGGTCTTGAACGGGTCGCTGGCGGGCGTTCCGGTGCCGAGGGCGAAGCTGCGCATCGCATGGTTCCGCTCTGTTATGACCAGGTCGTCCGTCGCACCGTCGAGATAGAGATACTCCGCCTTCGTGTAGGCCGTAGGCAGCAGGTCGTAGCTTTTTTCGACGAAACCGCGGATCATGGAGGGGTATTCATTCAGATTTTCGTCCGTATAGTGGCCGTTGGGCAGCGGATCGAGGAAGTCGGAGCATCCGGCCAGCGCCAGCAGGGCTGTCAGCCCCCAAATTGTATTTTTCATGATCGGAAACATTTAGAAAGAGAGTTTGAACCCTGCCGTGAAGGTGCGGTAGAGCGGATACTCGGTCACTCCCGAGTTGATGTTTTCTGGATCGACATCCTTGATTCCGCTGATGGTGCAGAGGTTGGCGCCGCGCAGGAAGACGCGCAGCCCCTTGAAGACCGACTGGCTGCGGAAGCGGAGGTTGTAGCCCAGTTCGACGTTCTGAATCTTGAAGTATCCGCCGTCGCGCAGCCAGAACGAGGAGTTCTGGAAGTTGTTGTTCGACTTGACGTAGGCCAGGCGCGGATAGTCGCCGCCGATGTTGTCGCGCACGAAGGTCGAATAGTTGTCGGTTCCCCAGCCGTTCCAATACCAGCTGTTGGTCAGCGCCGTGTCGAATCCGGCCCGGCCCGTTCCGACGATCGTCAGGTCGAAATTCCGGTAGCGCAGGTTGATGCTCACCGAGTAGTTCACTTTGGGCGTCGTGTTGCCGATCACCCGCGTGTCGTTGCTGTCGATGAGTCCGTCATCGTTCAGGTCGGCGTATTTCAGGTCGCCGACTTGCACTTCGTCGTCGAAGAGCTGCCGGGGCGAGGTGTCGATCTCCTCCTGCGAGGTGAACTTGCCCAGGCAGACATAGCCCCGGTAGGAACCCGTCGCCGATCCTGTGACGCGCTGGTAATCGTAAACCACGTTTTCGGAGTAGCGCAGGTATTTGCCCTTGAGCGTCGAGATGCTGCCGCCTACGGTGTACTCCACCTTGCCGATCCGGTCGGACCAGTAGAGCGCGGCCTCCCAGCCCCGATAGCGGATGTCGTTGTAATTCTCGTAGGTGCCGATGCCGTCCATGCCGTAGAGTTTCGGCAGTACGGAACTCATGTTGGTGATGATGCCCTCGCGCTTCGTGTTGAAGTAGTTGACCTCCAGCGAGAGCCGTTTACGCAGCAGCAGCACGTCGATGCCCGCGGTTATCTCCTTGCGTTTCTCCCAGGTCAGGTCGGGATTGCCCAGCCGCGAGATGGTATTGATGTAGGACTGGTAGCGGTTCGAGGAGCCCAGCCATTGGTAATTCGTCGTGTAAGACCCGAAATTGATTCCCTTGCTTTTCACGTAGTAGTCCTCGTAGAGGTCCTGCGAGCCGAACGTGTCGTAGCCGATCACGCCCGCCTGACCGCGCACCTTGAGGTAGTCGATCCATTTCACGTCCTGCATGAATCCCTCTTCGGATACGACCCAGCCCACGCCGAACGATGGGAAAACCCCGAAGCGTTTCCCCGGCCGGAACATCGACGAACCGGCGTAGTTCACGACGGCCTGAAAGAGATACTTCTCCCGGAACGCATAGTCCAGAGAGCCGATCAGCGCCAGCTGGCGTTCGCGGTAGGAGTTTCCCGAGCGCTCGACCGTCTCCAGATAGAAGACCGCCGCCGCGCCGACCCGGTGGTCGTCGTTCCGGTAGTCGTAGCTCAGCTTTTCGTGCAGGAAGAGCCCCTGATGGGTCCATTTGCCCATGATGGACTTGCCGGAGACCTGCGCCCCTTCGTGCGGGGTCTTGATGGTCGAACCGGTCGATTGGTCGTAGATCACCGCCGTGTAGTCGGGATTCTTGCCGATGCGGGTCATGTTGAAGAGGTCGAGCGCCGCATAGGACTGGAACTTCAGCCCCTTGAGCAGGGCGTGCAGATCGTAGGTCAGTGTGGTCGCAACGGTGCCCGAACGTCCTTTCTCCGTGAAGAAGCCGTTTTCGGTGAGTGCGGCGTAGGGGTTGGTTCCGTAGTTCTGGCTGACGCCGTAGACGACGTTTCCGGTCGTCTCGTCGCGCGAGACGATCAGCGGAAATTCCACCGCGGGCGTGCGCACGGCCCCGACGAACGCATTGTCGAACTCCGCGGCGGAGGCCGCTCCGCTGTTGCCGTAGCGCGGGGAACGGCGGAAGCTCAGGCCGCCGGCGAATCCGAAGTCGATCTTCAGGTCCCGCGTGATGGCGGCGTTGAGGTGCGTGCGGACGGTCAGCCGGTTGAAGTCGGCCGTGCTCCCGACCTTGAAGATGTCCCCTTCGCCGGCATACCCCAGGTAGGTGCTGTATGCGAGCCGCTCCGACCCGCCGTCGAACGAGACGTTGGCCTTGTAATAGGGTTTCGTGTCCTTGAACATCAGACTGCGGTAGTCGGCGTTCGGCGCCGTGAGGCTGTTCGCATCGCGGAGCGTGAACCCTTCGATCGTTTCGTTGGAGTAGAGCGGCGCGTATCCGCTGTTGATGCGCGCCTGATTCTGCAACTGCGCGTATTCGACGCCGTTGACCCATTCGGGACTGCGGTCCACCACGCTCACGCCGCTTTCGAACCCCACGCGGATGCGCCGTTCGCCGGGATGTCCGCGACGGGTGGTGATGTTGATTACGCCGCCGCTGGCGCGCGATCCGAAGAGGGCCTTGTCGGCGATGTCGCGGACGAACGTCATGGATTCGATCTCCTCGGGATCGAGTTGCAGCTGCGAGAGGTATATCGGCATGCCGTCAACGACGAATGTCGGCGTGAATCCCCGGCTGGTGATCGACCCGCGGAGCGACTCCTCCCCGTAGTGCAGCCCCGGCATGCCGCTCCGCTCGGTGACCGTCAGTCCGTCCACGACGCCCGTGAAGGCGTTGCGCAGGTCGTTTGACGGATATTTGTCCAGGTCGTTTTCGTAATAGGCCGCGGTGCTGCTCGTCGAACTGCGCTTGTCGAGCGTGCGGGCGAAAGGCATGTCCAAAGTCTGATAGATACGCAGGACGCGCCGGGCGCGAATCGCGGAGTCCGTCCGAATCGCGGAATCGGACATCGCGGCGACGCGGTTTTCCGCCTCTTCCGGATGCGGAGCGCCTTGAATCGTTCCGATGACGCATACCGTCAGGATGCCCCATAGGTATATGCAGGTGTTCTTCATGATGTGGTTCTACCAAATTTCGTTGTTGACAAAGTTCTTCATCTTGTTGGCCTCCTCCGTGGGGAACGGGATGTAGTACATGGCATCCTTCCACGATGACTGCCGGTTCTGCGGAATCGCACGGCGCGTGTAGATGCGGCCTTTCGGATACTGTTCCGAGACATCGGTTTTCTCGATGTACATGCCCGTCAGGGTCGCGGTCATCTTTTGCGGGGCGATCATCCAGCGGCGGATGTCGTGGTAGTAGTGGTGGCCTTCGAAGGCCAGTTCGACGCAGCGTTCGTTGCGGATGCGTTCGCGCAGCAGCGGGGCGCTGCCCGTGAATTTGTCGAGCACGTCGGGCATTCCTATCCGGTTGCGCACCTTGTTCACGGCCTCCAGCGCCGTCAGCGAAAGGCCGCCGGCCGTGCCCTGCGGTCCGGATACCTCGTTCACGGCTTCGGCGTAGTTGAGGTAGAGCTCCGCCATGCGGATCAGCGGGTCGGTGTGCTCGGTCCTCGATGCGGTGCCCGATCCGTAACCGCCGTTCCACCACTTGTTTATGTAATAGCCCGTATTCGAATATCCCGTGGATTTGCTGTCCATCGAGCCCCATGCGATTCCGAACTGGCGCGACTGGCTGTTGATCACCGTCATCGGATAGGTTCCCGTCGAGGGGTCGTAGTGGATGTTGATCCCGGTCGGACACATCGACACGACGCTGCCGTCGTGGACGACCGTCAGATCCAGACGCGGGTCGCGGTTCGAGTAGGGGTCCTGCTCGTCGTAGTGTCCCTGGGCGATCGCCTCCTGACGCTCGGCCTCGGTCTCCAGCGGGTCGCCCCAGACGGTCTCGAAAAGATCGACGCAGTTCTGCGTCGGGCACTCTCCGCTGGATTTGGAGAAATTCGCCTGCGGATAGGCGAAGACCGCCGACCAGACATCCGTCTGGTAGTAGCTGCCGCTTCCGTAGTTCCAGGCCCAGATGTGTTCGTTGGTGTAGGCGGCGCCCCAGAAGTTGCTGGACCACTCGCTTCCCGGAACCAGGTCGTAGCCGTACTCTTCGGCGATGCGGATGGCTTCGCCGCAGGCTTCGGCGGCATCCTCCCAGTCGCTCTGGCCGTGCAGGTTGTTCAGCTTGCTGGCCGCATAGAGCAGTGCGCGGGCTTTCATCGCCTTGGCCGCCACGCCGTTGGGATAGGCCATGTCGGAACTCGTCAGATGGCCTTCGGTTCCGGGAGCGGCATCCCGGCGCACCTTGCCGGCGGAGACGAAGCACTCGTAGGCGCGGTCGAAATCCTCGGCGCACCGCGAATAGGTCTCCCAGGCCGTCAGCCGCGCCATGTCCCACTCGTCGTTCTCGTCGAGCGCCTTGTCGAGATAGGGCATGCCGCCGAAGATACGGCACAGCGTGAAGTGGGCGTATGCGCGGACGAAATAGGCTTGTCCGAGCAGGTCGTCCTTGTTCTCCTGTTTGACGTTCTGCACGCGGCCGATGTTCTCGATGCACTTGTTGCAGACGCGGATGATGCGGAACATCGAATAGGAGATCGCCCGTCCGGCCGTCGAAGTCGTGAATTCCGCGGCGTTCTCGCCCATCGTCCCCGACTTGATCTGCTGGCAGCGCAGCAGGCGGCCGGCGTCGCTCAGATCGGTGAACTGATACCAGGTGTAGCGGCGGGCGTTCATGTCGAGATAGAGCGGATAGGCACAATGGATTCCCGTCGGTGTCGTGTAGATATTGTAGTAGTAGGACTTGAAGTTGTCCCATACGGTGAACACCTGATCCTCGTCGAGACCCATCTCGGGGTTGATGTCCAGGTAGTTGCATCCCGAGACGCTCAACGTGAGGGTCGAAAGAATGGATATGATCGCTTTTTTCATGCTCTTTTCTTGGTTAGAATCTTAGAATCCGATTTTTACGCCCAGTTTGACGCTGGTCATCATGGGGTAGAAGCCCGTGGTGAAGGTGGTGCTCTTGGGGTCGCCCTCGATCAGGTCGGAGAGCGTCAGCAGGTTGGTGCCCGTCAGATAGAGGCTCAGGTTGCGGAATCCGGCGCGTTGCAGCACCCGTTTCGAGCGGAACGTGTAGCCCAGATAGACCTCTTTCAGACTGATGTAGTCGGCCTTGCGCCACGTGCGGCCTTCGAGCATCATCGTCGAGCCGGCGCCGGTGGTTCCGGCCCACGAGTACATGGGGTGGCCGGACGAGCCGCCGAAGACCAGCGTGGCGTGGTTGGCATTCGGATTGGTCGGGCTCCAGTAGTCGAGCTGCGACTTGGAGGCGCGGTAGTCGCCCTTCGTGAACTCGATCTCCCAGCTGTTGTTGTAGTTGACGTACTTGCCGAAGTCGGCGGTCCACAGCATGTTGAATTCGAGCCCCTTGTATTCGAATCCGCCCCGGAACGAGCAGCTGACCGGCGGATACTGGCTGCCGGCGATGGCGTGCAGGTCCTGCGAGTTGAGGGAGCCATCGACCGCATAGTCCAGGTATTTGTACGATCCGATATTGACGTACAGCCAGTTGTCCGAGTAGGCGGGGTAGTTGTGGATGTCGTTGACGTTTTCATAGTACCCCGAATCCACGACGCTCATGCCGCCGGTCTGCCCCATGTAGGCTTTGCCGGCCACTTTCTGATAGTCGGGGGCGTAGGGTGCGTCCTCGTAGTTGGTGATGCGGTTCTCGTTGAGCGACAGCAGGGCCGTCAGGTGGTAGTTGAAGCCCGATTTCGTCCGGTCGTTCCAGCCCAGTTCGATGTCGATGCCGTGCTTCTTCATGCTGCCCCGGTTCACGACCTTGTACTGCGTGCCGACGAGCATCGTGACGTTGGGTTCCACCAGCATGTTCGTGCGCTTCTCGTCGAAGAGGTCGAGGTTGAGCGTCAGCCGGTTGTCGAGCCACCCCATCTCGATGCCCAGGTCGCGCTTGCGGGCCTCCTCCCATTGGGCTTCGAGGTTGGCGCTCTTGTCTTCGGTGATGTTGCCGCTGCTGTCGCTGACGTAGCTCGTGTAGTAGAGCCAGCGTTCGGCCGCGCTGTCGCTTCCGACCAGACCGTCGGAGTAGCGGATCTTCAGTTTCGACCACCAGGGCATCGCCTCTTTCCAGAAACGCTCCTGCGAGGGCACCCAGCCGACGGCCACCGAAGGGAAGAATCCGTAGCGGTTCTTCGGCGAGAACTGCTCCGAGCCGGTGTAGCCGATGTTGCACTCGAAGAGGTATTTGTGCTTGTAGTCGTAGGTGGCGCGCGCCACGAGGCCCTGCGAGTGGTAGGGGAAATCCACGACCTTGGCGTTCTCGCGCTGGTTGAAGAGCGCCAGGGCCGTCACGGTGTGGTCGCCGAAGGTGCGGTTGTAGTTGAGCGCCGCCTCCCAGTAGAAGGTCGTATAGTAGTTGTCCTGCATGACTCCCGTCGTGACGGAATACGGATCGCGCTCGTACACGTAGTCGCTTTGCGTGGACAGCACCCACGGATTGCCCTCGCCCGAGTCGTAGGCGTCCCAGTCGATGTAGTACATCGGGTTCGCGCTGCTCGCCTCCTGGGAGACGCGCGAATAGTAAGTGCTCAGCGAGACGTTGGCCTTCAGCGAGAGCCCCTTGGTGATGAAGTCGAGTTTCTGCTCGAAAACGAGGTCCGTGTAGAGTTTGTTGCTCGTCGTCTGCTGGTAGTCGCCCGTCGAGAGCGTCGTCTTGGCATTGCCGTAGAAACTGCCTTTCGAACTGGCCAGACGCTCTCCCGAGGCGTCGGGGTAGTCCGGGTCGGAGACCATATCCAGCATCCAGGCGGGGTAGTAGGCCGGGAACATCATCGGCGAGGCCGAATACATCATGTTGAAGAGCCCCGAGACCGAAGCCCCCGTGGGGGCCTGACGGATGCCCAGCACGCCGCCGACCTTCACGGAGAGCCGGGTGCTCTTCGTTACGTCGAAATCGAAGTTCGAACGGTAGTTGATGCGGTCGTAGCGGAAGTTGGCTGCGGTCCACTCCGAGAAATCCTTGAAGATCGAACCCTCGTGGTTGTAGCCGAGCGACAGGAAGTATTTGACGCGCTGCGAGCCGCCCGAAACGTTGTAGTTGGCCGTGATCGTCTGGGCGCATGTGCGCATGGTCAGGTCGAACCAGTCGGTGTCGGGGTAGCGGATCGTGTTGATCTTCGACGACGGACGGGCGTATTCGTCGATCTGCCATTGGGGAATCAGCGATCCGAAGCTCTGCGTGTTTTTCAGCGCCACGTTCAGCAGCTCGGCGGTTTTCGCGGAGCTGACGTGGTCGGGGATGTTCGTCGGGAAATCCAGACCGTAGGAGAGCGAGATGTTCATCTTGGGTTTGCCGGTGTTTCCGGAGCGCGTGGTGACGATGATGACGCCGTTGGCGCCCTTCGCTCCGAACACGGCCGTCGCCGAGGCGTCTTTCAGCACCGAGATTGTGGCCACCTCGTTCGGATCGAGGTCCGAGAAGCTGCGCTCGATGCCGTCAACCAGCACGAGGGGGTCCGAGCCGTTCCAGCTCGATACGCCGCGCACATAGAGCTGCACGTCGTTGTTGCCGGGCTGGCCGCTCGTCTGAATGCTCGTGATGCCCGAAAGTTTGCCGGTGATGGCCTGCGTGATGTTGGCCGTTCCCGAATTGACCAGTTCGTCGGTGCCGACCTGGGAGATGGCGCCCAGGACGCTCTCCTTCTTCTGGACGCCGTAGCCTACGACGACGACATCATCGACCTGCTGAGTCTGTTCGACAAGCGTTACGGTCAGGGGTTCCCCCCCCCTATCGCGCTGATCTCCCGGGATTCGTAACCCAGGAACGAGACTTGCAGCGTCGCACCCTGGGGAACCGTCAGTTGGAAATTCCCCTGCGCGTCGGACACCGTGCCTGCTGATCCGTTCTTCACCAGAACGGTCGCCCCGGCGATCACGAAGCCTTTGGAATCGACGACCCGACCGCTGACCCGAATTTTCCGTCCCGAATCCGCCGATGGCTGGGCCGAGGCGGGCAACAGCAGCAGCATGCAAAGAACAATACACAGACATCGCAATCCGCCCGACAATACAGCGGTGGATAAATTTTTCATGCTCGGTTGTATTTTAGGTTTGTAGGAAATCGAGAACCTGCCGGCAGCCCCCTCTTGCGGACTGCCGGCGGTTCTGCAATGAATGTTATTTTATTTGCCAGATCGAGATCGCGTTCTCGGCCGGAACCGTGTTGCTGCGGCCGTATCCGCTCAGGAAGATCCAGCCGTTGTAGGGACCTTCGGCCTCGGTGCGCTCCGTTTTCGACGAGTAGCTGGTGTGGGTCGCGTCGGAGCAGCGGATGCGGAACCAGAGTGCGCCGTTCTCGATGTCAACGGGGATCGTCGCCGTCTCGCTGATGTCTATGTAGCGGTAGGGGCTGCTGAAAGCCGCCGTTTCGTTGGGCATCGCATAGGTCGCGTCGAAGTACATGTTCTTCGAGTTCTGGCCGCTCGTGCCCAGCCACGGGAACGACGAGATGCTGGTGGGTGTCCACACGCCGTCGCCGGCAGACCATTCGACGACCCAGAAACGGGGCATCTTCGAGCCGTTCATGGCCACGGAGTAGCGGATGTTGATCTGTGCGCCGGCGCCCATGTTCTCGACGGGCACGTAGATCAGCAGGTGGTCGTCGTTCCAGATCTTGTTGAAGCTGTATGCCGTTCCGTCGTTGCTGATCTTGAAGGAGGCCGTATAGCTGTTGCCTCCGACCGTCGCGTTGACCTGCTGCCAGGCCGCGACGGCTCCGGTACCCTCCGGCAGGTCGGCCTTCATGCGTCCGTCCGCGGCGAAGTTCGGATTGTAGGTCTTCCAGGGCACCGTGTCGTCCATCGTCCACTGGGCCAGCAGCCGTTTGTTGGCGTCCTGCGTGACGGTGATCGTCACGTCTTCGATCGCGTCGTCGTAGACATGCAGGGTCAGCCGGCCTTCGAGCGGTTCGTAGAGCTCGTTGTCGCGGGCCGTGAGGGCGACCTCCACGGGAATCAGGCTGCTGCGTCCCGATGAGGGCTCGACGGTGAGCCAGTCGAGATTCTCGCCGGTGATCTCCCAGCGGCGGTTGCACTGAACGGAGAAGGTGAAGGGGGCTTCCGGCGCGTTGGCGAACGCGACCTGCCCGTCCTTGATCCCCGAGACGATGAGCAGCGGCGTCGGATCGACGGCCTCCTGCGAGACATTCACCACGAGCGGCTCTTCCAGCCCCTCGCCCGTGAACGTGATCGTACCGCTGCGCTCGTCGCCTTCGTTCGGGGTCGGGGTTACGACGATCTCGGTCTCCTGCTTGCGTGCGCCCTCCAGCGGTGCGACTTCGGCCCAGCCGTCGAGGCCCGATGTCGAAGCCTGCCACGCGATGTTGCTGTAAATCGTGAAGGTTACGGGCGCTGCGTCGGTGTAGCTGAACCTCAGCGTCTTGTCGTCCGGCAGCCCGGAACGGAGCGTAATTTCCGGAACGATCGGGAACGCCTCCTGCACGATCGTCACCCGGCGGGTGGTGGCGCCGGCATAAACGGTCAGTATGCCGCTGCGCTCCAGGTCGTCGTTGACCGAGGGGGTGAGGAGCACGGTGCTCGGATATTTCGAGCCGCCGTTCATCTGCGACACTTCGAGCCAGTCGAGGTTGCTTTTGGCGATGGACCAGGTCTTGTTCGAGACGATGCTGAACGCCAGGGGCTCCTCGGAATCGTAGGCGAAACAGATCTCGTCCTGAAGATTGCGGACCTCCACCGAATCGGCCGCTTCGACCTCGGGGTCGGAGGAGCACGAACTCATCGTCATGCCCGCGGCCCATGCTGCGAGCAGAAGCAATCGGGATATGCGTGTTTTCAGGGAAATCATGGCTTATGGTTTTGGTTGGTTATTCCGAATGGGTTTCGCTGCGGCGCTGCGGAGGATCACATCTTCACGATCTCCGAAGCGGCCAGCAGGAAGGCGCCGACGCCGTAGCCTTCGGTCTGATCCGGCTTGGTGATGCGGGGCCGGGCGCCTACGGGCTGCACGTACTCCATGCGGCCATCTTCGCGGACATAGGAGCAGAGCGTTTTCCACGACCGTTTGGCGGCCTTGCGGTAGACCTTCCCTTTCAGGATTCCGTGGTTGACGCCCCATGCCAGACCGTAGGTGAAGAATGCCGATCCGCTATTCTCGGGCGTCGGATAGACCTCCGGATCGAGCAGGCTGGGGCGCCAGGAGCCGTTTTCGTCCTGGCAGGCGAGGAGCGCATCGGTCATTTCGAGGAACAGACGCCGGTAGAAGTCGTACGACGGATCGCTCTCGGGAACGGTCTCCAGCAGGATCGCCAGTCCGGCGTACACCCAGCCGTTGCCGCGGCTCCAGAAGACTTTCCGGCCGTTGGGTTCGCGCATGTCCATGAAGCTCGCATCGCGGTAGAAGAGACGCTCTTCCGTATCGTAGAGCTTGCTGGTCGTCGCGTAAAATTCGGCATTCATGAATTTCAGGTACTTGGGGTCGCCGGTGATGCGGGTCAGCTGTGCGTAGACCGGGGGAGCCATGAAGAGCGCGTCGCACCAGCTCCAGCGCTTCTGCCCGTCTTTGGCCTTGATGTGGAGCTGCGTTTTGGCCGGATGGTCAACCACCAGATCGGCGCGCTCCTTCACGGGTGCCAGCATCGCCGGGTCCCGGTATTTCTCGTAGAGCAGCAGGTAAGCCTGCCCCACGCAGATGTCGTCGGCATGATACGGACGGGTGTCCATGCTCCAGCCGGTGCGGCGGCCGATCTCCATGACGAAATCCTCGCAAGGTTTGTAGCCCGAGGTCTCGCCCCAGACCACCATGCCGCGGTAGAGGGTTCCGTTGACCCAGTTCTGGTCGCGGCGCGTGCCGGATTTCGAGGAGATGTATTTGCCGAAGTTGTCGATCTGCCATTGCGCCACGCGGTTGGCGATCTCTATGTCGGCTTTCCGGCCGGCTGTGGATACGTGGGGGATGCCGGCGAAAAGAGCGGTAAGCATCAGCAGGGAAAAAATTCTTCTGTACATGGTCTGTTTTTTTGGGTTGTAAGTTAATCGTTTGCGGTTTGATCGTCTGCGGTCAGTCGCGGGGTCTGCCGCCGGGTATCGGTTCGGGTTTCTGCCACTCGGACTGCATCGTGTAGGGCATCCGGAACAGATCGCCGCGCTCGTTGCAGAAATAGAGCCGGGAGATGCTCATGTTGTCGGGGTCTCCGTCGGCCCAGAATGCGTAGAAATCCGGATGCGCGTGGACCGGACGCCGGGCGTAGGAGTGGTTGCGCGGACTGTCGTGGGTCAGCGCCCGCACCCGTTGCCAGCTCTGGCCCTTGTCGCGGCTGCGCCACATCACCATCTCGCCGCCCGTGCCCCAGTATTGAGGGCCGGCATCGGTCGGCGCGATGACGGTCCAGACATCGTCGTCGTCGATCCAGATGCTGCCGCTGTCGTAGCAGTGCGTCGAGGTCGTCAGGTCCCGGAAGTGCCACTGCCGGCCGTCCCAGTGGGCCGTCTGCCAGCTTCGGACCCCGCCGGCCGGGCCGGTTAGGTAGTTGTCGCTGGTCAGATAGAGGATCACGGGGTTGCCGTCGCTTCCGAAGTTGATGTCCTTGATGTAGCAGTTGCGGCGTTCGGACTGGAAATCCCGGATCAGCGAGATGTCGTTCCGGCGCGTGACGGGGAGCGTGACCCGGCGTCCGTCCGCCGTCGTCCACGTCCGGCCCCAGTCCTCCGACTGGATGTAATAGATGTTCGTCCGCGTGTCGCAGTTGCCGTCGATGTGGCGGTTGAAGCAGCACATCAGCTTTTTGCCGCAGAGCGTCGAGAACTGGTAGTGTCCCGACTTGGTTTCGCCCGGCTCCATGATGGAGGCCAGGGATCGGTAGTCGGTCCACTCGACGCCGTCGGGGCTCGACTGGTAGAAGAGCCGCCGCTTGCCGTCGTAGCGCGTGAAGAAGAGGAAGAAGCCTTCGTCCGGGTGGTAATGTACCTGCGGATAGGCCATGATGCTCTCGTTGACGTAGTCGAAGGCGGAGATGTCGTAGGGTTTCCGGCTGCGGTAGCGGATGCCCGGGCGGGTGTTGCCGCGCCCGGCGACGAAAATCCAGACGTACCCCTCCTTGTCGATCTGGATCGTGGGGTCGTCGTGCGGATCGTGCACGTTGTTCACGCCCTTGTCGCAGACTACGACGGGGCGGCGCAGCATGCCCGTCTTGTGGTCGTAGCAGCCGACCGTGCAGAGCAGGTATTTGCGGTCGGCGGCCGGGGTTCCACCGTAGACGAAGAAGGTTTTGTCCGCCTCCGCCGCGTAGACGGCGACCGGGATGTGCTTCATCGTATAGGTGCCGAGGCCGCCCGAATATTTGGGGCCGAATCCCGACCGGGCCTGCCCGATGGTGAACCAGATGCCGCGATAGCCTTCGGCCTCGGTGCCGGTGAGCGACCGGGGTTCCTGCGCGCCTGCATGCCAGCAGAACATCAGGGCGAAAACCGCGAAATTCAAAAATCTTTTCATGGAGGTTTTTTATTTGTTATCGTATCGCAAAATTATTCGCCCCGGACGGAACTTTCTGTCGAAGGAGTCTTAAAAAGTTTCGTAAAACCGCGAATACGCGCATGTCAGGGCCGGAAATTACGACCGGGAGGCGTATTCCCTCGGCGACATGCCGAATTGCTGTTTGAAACAGTAGGAGAAGTGCGATTGGGTGGAGAATCCCAGCATGTCGGCGATCTCGTTGAAGCGGTATTCGCGGCTGCGCACCATCTCGGCCGCACGGTTCAGGCGGTAGATCAGGATGAAGCGGTTCAGGGAGACGCCCGTCAGCGACTTGATCTTGCGGAACAGGCTGGCGCGGCTCATGCACATGGCCGTACAGACGGTGTCGGTGCTGAGCGAATTGTCCGAAATGTTCTCGTCGATGATTCCGCAGAGCTTGTCCATGAAGGTCCTGTCGGCGGCCGACAGATGGATCTCCCCGTTCTCCGGTTCCGCCTCCTGCGGCCTGCGGGCCTGCGAAAGCAGCATGTCGCGCAGCCGTTTGCGCGAAGTGAGGAGGTTGTCTACGACCGTCTGCAACAGCTCCGGACTGAACGGCTTGGTCATATAGACATCGGCCCCTTCCTGGTAGCCCGTGATTTTGTCCTGGTCGGAGATCTTGGCCGTGAGAATGACGACCGGAATGTGGCTCAGAGCCAGGTCGTGCTTGATGCGGTGGCAGAGTTCGTACCCGTCCATCTGCGACATCAGGACATCGGTGATCACCACGTCCGGCATCTCGTCGTGGATCAGCGTGAGCCCGTCGGCGCCGTTGTCGGCCGTCAGCACGCGGAAGCGGTGCGCGAAGATCATCTTGCAGTAGTACAGCAGCTGCAAATTGTCCTCGACGATGACGATTTTCGGGAGCGTTCCGACCTCCGCTCCGTCCGGTTCCGGTGCGAAATCGGGGACGATGGGTGCGGCGGAGCCGAGTCCGTTGATGAATTCGGCCGGGGTCGCCGGCTCGGCCGTCAGCTCGTAGAGCGATTCGTCCACGGGGATGGCAAACGTGAAACGCATCCCGCCTTCGGGGCGCACCTCCGCCGCGATGCTTCCCTTGTGCACCAGCAGCAGCTGTTTGACGTAGTGGAGCCCGATTCCCGTGCCGGCCGTGCTTCGTTCGCTGTGGGTCAGCCGTTTGTAACGTTCGAAAATGCGGGAGACATCCTCTTCGCTCATTCCGATGCCGTTGTCCGTTACGCTGACCGTCAGATACTGCGCCGCCGGGACCGCTTCCGCAAGTGCCGCCGGGAGTTCCGTTCCGAGGGAGATGCGCACCTCCACGTGCCCCTCCTTCGGGGTGTATTTCAGGGCGTTGGAGACCAGGTTCGACAGAATCTTGCCGAACTTGTCGATGTCCACGGCGACGACGAGCCGTTCCGCAGGGAGATCCAGATCGACCGTGATCTCTTTCTCGCGGGCATAGCAGGTGAAGCTGTTCATCAGCCGCCGGACGTGGGGCAGAATGTCCTGCCGGCAGACCGAGAGGGGCAGCGTGTCGTTTTCGATGCGGCTCAGCGCGAGCGTCTGATCGACCAGATCGAGCAGTTTCTGGACATTGTAGTTGATCAGGCCGATCAGCTCCCGCATCCAGTTCTTGTCGGTCACTCCCGGCAGCATGTTGACCGGGCCGTAGATCAGCGACAGGGGAGTCCGCAGTTCGTGGGAGATGTTCGTGAAGAAGTTGATCTTCATGTTGGTGAGCTCCTCCTCCCTTTTGAGTTTCGTGCGCGCCAGCTCCAGTTCCATTTTCTGCCGCTTCCGGTGCAGATAGAGCCGGTTGGCGAAGCCCGTGCCCCCGACTATGACGAGCGCATAGACGAGAAAGGCGTACCACGTCAGCAACGGCGAGGGCCGGACGACGATCTCCAGCCGCCGCGGCTCCTCGTTCCAGAACCCGTCCGGATTCCGCGCCTTCAGTTCGAAGACGTAATGCCCTGCCGGCAGGTGGGAGTAGTTGGCCATGCTCAGGTTCTCGACGTATTGCCATTCGTTATCGACATTGCGGCCGCACAGCCGATAGGCGAAACGGATCTTCTCCGGCGAGAGGAACGCCACGGCTTCGTAGCTGATGTCGATGTTGCGCTGCTTGTGCCCGAGCACGATGCGTTCGGTGTCGTTGAGCGGCTTCGTCAGGGGGCCCGTTTTCGAAGGCGTCAGGGCCACGCTGTTGACCCGGATCTCCCGGAGCACCAGCGGTACGGGCTGCTGCGAGATCTTCGACAGAATGCGCTGCGGCGAGAACTGGGCCAGTCCCGTGTTGCCGCCGAAGTAGAGCGCCGTCGGCGATGAGAGGCTGCAATGCGGGCAGAACTGCTGGGTCTGCAACCGGTCGGACTGGAAGTAGGTGATGACGTGCTCGAAGGCGGGCGAAATGAGCGAGAGTCCGTAGGAGGTGCTCACCCATACGTTTCCGATGGCATCCTCGGTCATGTCGGAGATCTCGTTGCTGGCCATTCCGCTGTGGAGCGTGTACGAGCGGAAACCCTGCCGGGGGTCGTAGCGCACGACCCCGTCGAAGCGGGTGCCGATCCACAGCGAGCCGTCGCTTCTCCGCAGCAGGCACGACGGGCGGCGCAGCGCCCCGGCCGTCATGCTGTCGGTCGGCTGGAGATAGAGGCTGCTGCTGAAATCGCGCGTGCTGACGGTGAAGATGCCCCGGCCCGATACGGCGGCCAGCAGTCTGTCGCCGTCGAGTGGGATGATGTCCTGCACGTCGCAGCCGGCGAAGAGCCGGCCCGCAGGAGCGTCGTCCTTCCATACGAAAATGCCCTTTTCGGTCGCGGCCCACATCCGTTTGCCGGAGTCTTCGCAGAACCGGTTGACCGTGGCGCGCTCCGCCAGCAGCGTGTGTCCGGTGATGCGGCTGCGATCCGTCGTGCAGACCACGATGCGGTCGTTGATGTTGATCCACAGCCGTTCGTCCGAGCCCGTATGCAGTGATTCGATGCCGTTGCTGGCGATCCGCGACATGAAATCGCAGTTCGAGACGGTGTACCACAGCGCCGGAGCGTCGGGATTGTAGGCCAGCAGCCCCTTGTAGCGGCTCCCGATCCACAGCGTGCCGTCTTTCCGGGCGGAGACGGCGTTGATGTATTTGCCCTGCGTCAGCCGCGCAAGGCGGGAGGCGGAGTTGAAGTTCTTGCGCTGCGAGTGCCTCACCGCGTAGCCCCGGTCTCCCGTGCCGATCCAGATGTTGTTCTCCGAGTCGCTGAACCCGCACCGGAAATCGCTCGTGTGGCTCAGATGGAACCGATAGGCGATGTTGTATTCGGCGACGCCGTTCGGGACGTTGAACATGTGGATGTTGCTGCCCTGGGTGCCGATGTGGACCATTCCGGACCGATCCGGAAAGAGCATGGTCACGCAATGGCCGGACATCCGGTTCGCGCAGCGCGTCAGGGCGGGGTCGGCCGCGGCCTGACGCGTCTCGGGATCGAGTACGAAGATTCCCTGCTGCAACCCGAACCAGATGCGGCCGAGCGTGTCGCGGCAGCTGCTCCGGAATTCCGTCGCGCGGGGCAGGGCGGCCGAGTCGCAGAGGTTCAGATCGCGGTCGTAGCGGAGGAGTGCAGAGCGCTTGCCGGGCAGCCCGCCCCACAGATGCTCTTTTCCGTCGGATTCGAGCACGGCGGGGCAGTGGCGGGGAGCGTGTTTCCGTTGCAGGACCGTGCGGTCCGCGGCGTCCACGAGCACCATGCCGCCCGTGCCGTAGCAGACGATCCGGGAGCCCAGCGGAACGATGCCGTGCAGCCCGCTGCCGCGCAGGACGCTCTCGAATCCGTCGTGCCCCGAATCGTAGGTGCTGATGCCGCTGTCGGAGACGATCCACAACACGCCGGAGTCATCGACGTGAAGGGCATGGACCCGGTTGTCGGGAAGCGAATAGGGCTCTTCCGATTCGTGCTGATAGTAACGGTACACCTGGCCGTTGTAGCGGCAGAGCCCGTTGTTGGTGGCGATCCACACGTATCCGACCTGATCCTGCACGAATCCGTTGATCGTCAGATTGGGCAGATGCCGGATGAGCTGCGGTCCGGCCTGCGCCTCCGTGCGGAACAGCCCCGAACACAGCAGGGACAGTACGATTGCTGCTTTCGAAAGATAAAGGTTTCCCATTCGTAATCGGATATTGAAAATCGGCGGATATCGTACTCAAATATAACGAAACCGAACGGAATATGCCGATTTTCAGGAAAGAGAAAGTTTTTCGACGAAGAGGGCGGGCGCCGGATCACAGCTCCCGGGCCAGCTTCGTCCGGAACGTCACGCTCTGTCCGGCCGGAACCGTCGCCTCGTAGCCCACGATGCTGACGGTCGGAAGCGGCGTTTCATAATCGGTCGAGGGTTCGTCGGGGAAACTCCTGTAAGTGACCGGCGTCTCTCCGGCTTCGGCCGCGAGGAACATCGTCTTTCCGTTGGTCGCCGTCAGCACGATCCGCGTCTCTTCGACCGTCGGCGCGGTCTCCGTCACCAGCGTCCAGCGGATTCGCGCCTCCTTGTCGGCGCGGGCCGTCACCTCGTCGATGATCAGCAGATAGTCGTTGTTGACGATTTTGCCCGTCCGGACCACCGAGGCGGCCTCGTCCGCGAAGACCGGCGACAGGTCGAGCGTCCCGCCCTGTTCCGTCTCGGTGTCGATGACGGACACGATCGGGGCGAAGCCGTCAACCAGATGTTTCGAGTCGTTTATCGTCAGCGTGTTGTGCTGTCGGTTGTTCAGTTTGAATACGTCCCACCGCAGGGAGTTCTGCGTCATGTCCCATGTCGGGCCGTTGCCGATGTTGACTTCGAGGGTCGTGTAGTTTTCGCTGCCGAGATCCGTGGCCCAGCGCACGTTTTCAGCGTCGTAGACGAACGAACCGGCATCCATGTGACCGTGGCTCGTGGAGGCTTTGCCGCCTTTCAGCCCCAGGAAACGGTCCGTTTCGTCCCAGGCCCAGCCGGTGCGGACCAGCACGACCGGGGTTTTGCCGTTGCCCGCCCATACCTTGTCCGACGGCGGCGGCACCGTGCCCGGATTCAGCCGGCTGACGAACGGCATCACCATCGGCAGCAGCCGCTTTTCGGCGCACGAACTGCGGTGAGGCTGGATGTCCAGCATGCGGAGCTCGTAGTGCAGCAGGGAGACATCGCCGAGTTTGTCGGCGAAGTACCACATCGGGAGCTCCGTATAGGCGGCCGAGCCGTTGTCCGAGTAGTTGAAACTGCCGTTCCGGCCGATCATGTGGAGCATGTAGTTGCCCGTGCGGGAGAAGCCGGGGGAGGCGCTCAGTCCGTTGTCCGTCCCCACGGTGCTGTCCAGGAGCGCCATCATCAGGCACTCGAAGGTCGTGCCGTAGCCCCAGTAGCTGTAACCTTCGGGGTAGTTGCCGTCGGGGGCGTACATCTCCAGCAGGATGTTGAGGTTCGAGTCGATGCTCTTCTCGATCAGCGCCGCGGCGCGTGCGGGGCAGGTTTCGTAGATGGCCAGCGCCCCGCAGACCATGCCGCAGTTGCAGACCTGATTCCAGTTGCTGCCGGACTCGTAGAAATTGAGGTTCCAGACCTTCTCCTCGGCGGGCTGGAAGGCGTACTCCTGCAATGCGCGTTCGGCATTGGCCCGGGTTTCGGGCTTCAATTCATGGTAGAGCCAGTCGTAGCCCAGTCCCACGGCCACCGACAGCTCGGCAACGTCGAGGAAATGCCGTTTCGCGTTCCAGCTTTCGAAATCGCAGACTGTGTTGATGTCCCGTTCCGCATGTTCCAGATATTTCGTGTCGCCCGTGATCCGGTAGGCGTAGGCACAGGTGAAAATGCGTTGGAGAGCCTCCCGGGCGACGGTGAGAATGCGTTTGCCCGAGGCGTCGAGCTCGAAGGCCAGTTCGCTGTCCGACATGCCCCATGCGTCGGCCACGACCATGCACTCAGTGTGCATGCGGGCCAGCAGCGATGTCGGGTCGGCGACGGCCAGCTGGGCTTTCAGCGTCTCGAAATCCGAGGAGTCCATCAACAGGCGGGGATGGTTCCCGGCGGTCAGCCGGCGGCTGTCGAAACGTCCGAAATAGCTCTTGCCATACAGGAATTTCATGCCTCCGCGCACGATATATATGCCGTATTCGCTGCTCGCCAGATTGTCCGGCAGCGTGACGAGCAAACCGTCTCCGGTCTGTTCGTATTGCATCGTATAAGTATTGTGCGAAATGCCCGTGTCGATGAACTGCACGATGTCGCCCGATTCGTATCCGCTGCCCGGAAGCTCGATTCGTTTGTTGGCGTAACTGTCGTAGAAACGCTCCAGTTCCGCGATGTCCGCTATGGAAAACGACTTTTCCGGGGCGGCGGTGTCGTCGGCGCAGGCGGAGATTCCCATGCAAAACATTCCTGCGGTCAGCAGAGATTTCACGAGCCGCTGCGGAAATATACTTTTAATGGCATTCATTTTTGATGATGTATTTTGGTTTGGTATGCAAATTAACTGTAATTCCCGGAGTATTTTTGTCGATCGCATATCAAAAATTTACGATTTTCGCGTGCCGTTTTCACGAATCGTCCCTCCCGGCGCGGGCGGCATTTGCAATTCCCGGGGCGTATCGGGCCGATTCCGCATCGACCGTGCTTGTTTTGCATCCGTCTTGCCGTATTATTGCAGGATAATCAAAGAAGTGACAGCAATATGGCAACCGTAAAACCTAAATTCCGGCCCTCGACCGTCGATGGCAAGGAGGGCACCCTGTTCTACCGGATCATCCACAACCGCCGGTCCCACCGCATCCGCACCGGCTACAAACTCTTCCCCTCGGAGTGGGACGAACGCTCGGGAGGCATTCTCATCCCGCCGGGCTCCGATGAAGGGCGTAAAAACTACCTCGCCGTGCTGCAAGACCGCGTCGCCGGGGATACCGACCGGCTGAACCGGATCATCGCCTCTTACGAGCAGGAGCTGAGAACCTATACGTACGCCGACATTCTGGCGGATTATTCGGCCCCGGAGGGCGCCGATACGCTGTTCGGATTCATGAAGGAGATGATCGGCCGGCTGCGCCGGCAGGGACGGATACGGACCTGCGAGACCTACGATACGACCCTGCGCAACTTCACCCGTTTCCGAAAAGGACGGGACATGCGTTTCGGGGAGATCGACTCGGAGATCATGGTCGCGTATGAACTGCATCTCAAAATGACGGGCGTGAGCAAAAACACCTCGTCCTTCTACCTCCGCATCCTGCGGGCGGTGTACAACCGGGCCGTGGAGGAGGGTTTCTGCACGCAGCGACATCCGTTCAAACACGTCTACACCGGCATTGCCAAGACCGCGAAACGGGCCCTGGCGCTCGATGCGCTCCGGCGAATCCGCGACATGGAGCTGGCGTCCCGCCCTCAGATGGACTATGCCCGGAACATGTTCCTGCTGAGTTTCTACCTGCGCGGGATGTCGTTCGTGGACATGGCCTACCTGAAAAGGGAGGACCTGCAAAACGGCATGCTCACCTACTGCCGGAAAAAGACCGGGCAGCGGCTTTCGATCCGCTGGGAGCCCTGCATGCAGCAGATCGTGGAGCGCTATCCCAACGGAAATCCGGCCTACCTGCTGCCGATTCTTGTCCGCAGCGACTCCGACGAACGCCGGCAGTATAAGAATGTCGGACACCTGATCAACCGCAACCTGCGGAAACTCGGCCGGGAACTGGGGCTGGCCGTTCCGCTCACCATGTACGTCGCGCGCCACACGTGGGCGAGCGTCGCCCGCAGCCGGAATATCCCGCTTTCGGTCATCAGCGAGAGCATGGGCCACGATTCGGAAGCCACCACGAGGATTTATCTCGCTTCGCTGGATACGGCCGTCGTGGATCAGGCGAACCGGTTGGTTATAAATTCGTTGTCGGAAGAGGATCTGGGATGAGAGATCGAATCTCCTTTTAAGAGATATACTTACGGATTGTAAGCACTGTACGGATGGCCGTTAATGATTTTTTCAGGCCGTTTTTGGGTCAACAATCGCCCTTTTATGCGAACATTTTTGCAATCGGGACTTCAAAATTATAAGCCCGGATATTGATCGTAACGATTTTTTGCCTACCTTTGCCCGCGAAAGCATATCTCTTAAAAGGAGATATTAAAGGTTTTATTAACTCAAACTTAGGCTTATGAGAAAATTTGTACTACTCATTATGATCGTTTTGAGTGCGGGTGCATTGGCCCTGGCGCAAAATAAACGGATCTCCGGTACGGTCAAGGGTGTGGACGGCAAGCCGATCGCCGGCGCTACCGTGCTCGTAGAGGGGACCTCGATCGGAACAACCACCAATGCCGAAGGCCGCTTTTCCGTTCAGGCTCCCGCCGACGGCACGCTGGTCGTTTCGTTCATCGGCTATGCCTCGAAGAGTGTGAACATCGCGGGGAAAACGCGCCTCGACATCGCGCTGAAAGAAGATACGCATGCCATCGACGACGTGATCGTCGTCGCTTACGGTACGGCCAAGAAAGAGTCGTTCACGGGTTCCGTCGCCGTCGTCAAGGGCGAGGAGCTGGAACACCGCAAGGTTTCCAACGTCACCAAGGCGCTGGACGGTCTGGCTCCGGGCGTGCAGGTCACTTCCGGCTCCGGACAGCCCGGATCGGGCACGACGGTCGCCATCCGCGGCTTCGGCTCGATCAACGCTTCATCGACGCCGCTCTACGTCGTGGACGGCATTCCCTACGACGGAGCCATCTCGGCCATCAACCCCGACGACATCGCCAGCATCAGCATCCTGAAAGACGCTTCGGCGTCGGTGCTCTACGGTGCCCGCGGCGCCAACGGCGTCGTGCTCATCAACACGAAGAAAGGCAATCGCAACGAGACGAACGTGGAACTGAAAATCAACGTGGGCGTCTCTTCGCGGGCCATTCCCCGCTACGAAACGGTCGGGGCCAGGGACTTCATGGAGATCATGTATTCGGCCTTCTACAACGACTACGGCAGCAATGCCGTCGCGCAGATGGCATCGGGCTCGAAACGCATTTTCGGCAGCAATGAGATGTACAATCCCTACGACGTTCCCCTGGCGCAGCTCTTCACCGCCGACGGCAAGGTGCGCGACGATGCGAAACTGCTGTGGGACGAAGACTGGCTCGATGAAGTGACCGACAACGCCGCGCTCCGGCAGGAATACGGCGCCAGCGTTTCGGGCGGCAACGAGAAGACCCAGTATATGTTCTCGCTGGGTTACCTGAACGAGGACGGCGTGCTTAAAACGACCAACTTCGAACGCTATTCGGGGCGTCTGAACGTCGAAACGCAGGCGAAGCCCTGGTTCGCGGCGGGCATGGGCGCGAACTTCGCCCGCAATTCGACCAACTCCTCCCAGACCTCTGCGAGCGCTACCTCCAACGTGTTCTTTTCGGCGCAGATGATGGCCCCGATCTATCCGGTCTACCAGCGCGATCCCGAGACGGGCGACTATCTGCGCGACGCGAACGGCCGGAAGCAGTTCGACTACGGATCTTCGCGTCCTTCGGGCCAGCAGACCAACTTCAACAGCATCGCTACGCTCTACGACGACAAATATGCGCAGACCTCCTATTCGCTTTCGGCTCGCGCGCATATGGATTTCATGGGCATCGGCGACCACTGGAGCGAGGGGCTGAAATTCCAGCTCAACTTCGGCACCGACTACTACAACTCGCAGTCCATGACCTATTATAACCCCTTCTTCGGGAACGCCGAGTCGGTCGGCGGACGTATCCAGAAAACGAACACCACGTCGCTCGGCTATACGTTCAACCAGCTGCTCTCCTATAACCGCACGTTCGACCGGCACAATATCGACCTGCTTCTCGGACACGAGTACTACGCCTATACGACCTCGGACCTCTCCGGTCACAAGACCGGGCTTCCCGGCGGCGGCATCTACGAACTGGATGCGGCGGCCGTCATCGTCGGCACGGGCAGCTCGACGGACGAAGACCGCATCGAATCGGTCTTCTCGCGCATCGGTTACAGCTACGACGACAAGTACTACCTTTCCGGAAGCTGGCGCACCGACGGTTCGTCGCGCTTCGCCCGCAGCACCCGCTGGGGCAACTTCTGGTCCGTGGGAGCTTCGTGGCGCATGTCGCAGGAGGCGTTCATGCGCGACATCTCGTGGCTGAACAACCTGACGCTGAAATTCTCCTACGGCGTGCAGGGCAACAACAGCGTGGGTTCCTACTATGCCTATCAGGCGCTGTATGACACCGGCTCTCCGAATGCCACGCTTCCCGGTGCGACCATCAACGACGTGGCCAACGAGGATCTGACCTGGGAGTCGAACCACAATCTCAACGTCGGTCTCGAAGCCCGCCTGCTGGACCGTATCGACCTGAGCTTCGAGTTCTACAACCGGAAGACGACCGACATGCTGCTGAGCTATCCGCTCGCCTCCTCGTCGGGCTTCGACAGCTACTACCGCAACTCGGGCGAGATGCGCAACCGCGGTATCGAATTCGCCGTCACGGGACGGATCTTCGACCGCCGGGATTTCCAGTGGAGCGTGACGTGGATGGGATCGACCGTCAGCAACAAGGTGCTCAAACTGACCGAGGACGGCAAGGACATCATCGGTTCGACGCAGATCATCCGCGAAGGCGAAACGCTCTACTCCTATTACGTGGCCCGTTCGGCCGGAGTCGATCCGATGACCGGTGAGAAGATGTATTGGGCGACGGACAAGGACGGCAACGACTACATCACCAAATCGACGACCGTGGCCCAGGCGAACCGCGTCATCGCCGGAAGCCGCATTCCCGATCTCTACGGGTCGCTCTCCACGTCGCTGCGCTGGAAGAACCTCGATTTCTCGATCTCGACGAACTATTCGATCGGCGGCAAGAACTACGACGGCGTGTATTACGAATTCATGAGCTGCTACTACACGGCACAGGCCAAACACAAGGACATGCTGCGTGCATGGCGGAAGCCGGGCGACGTGACGGACGTTCCCAAATACACGATCGGCGAAACCCCCATCGTCACGGACGACAAGCTGGTCGATGCCTCCTATTTCTCGATCAAGAACATCACGCTGGGCTATACGCTGCCCCGGCGGTGGACTTCGAAAATCGGCTTCAAGGCGGCCCGTGTCTCGGCTTCGGTGGACAACCTCTGCATCTTCACGCATCTGAAGGGCATGGACCCGCAGTATTCGCTCACCGGCGGCACTTCGTACGCCTATGCTCCGACGCGCACCGTATCGTTCAATCTCGATCTCAAGTTCTAATTAAATTCGGACAACCATGAAAAAAATACTCTATATTCTTATCATAACGGGTTGCGCCGCACTCCTTTCCGTGTCCTGCTCGAAGGATATGCTGGATACGGCTCCGGCCGGTTCGCTTTCGGGTGCGGAAATATTCGGAGACGCCGGCAAGGCCCAGAGCGCCGTGGATGGCATTTACCGGCTGATGTACACCAACGGTTGGAGCGTTAACTGGTCGCCGGAACATCCCGGACTGGCCGGCTTCACGCTGGTCCGTTCGCTGATGGGCGAGGATCACTTCCAGTACAGCCAGGGCAACGGCTGGTTCTATTTCGACTATTCGTTCGGCGTAGCTTCTGACTGGACCCACACCTCGGGGCGTCAGTACGGCACGTGGAACATGTTCTATACGTTCATTTCGCAGGCGAACTACATCCTCGACAACGAAGAGGCCGTCAAGGACGACGCCGAATGGCAGAATGTGCTGGGACAAGCCTATGCGATCCGCGCCTATTCCTACTATTGTCTTTACGAGTCGTTCTGCCAGGGCAACTATACCGAGAACAAGGACAAGTCCGGAGTGCCCGTCTATACGAAAGGAACGAACAAGGAGACCGAGGGCGTGGGCCGGGGTACGATCGAAGGGCTCTTCACGCAGATCAACGGCGATTTCCAGCGTGCGGTGGATTATCTGGCTTCGGCCGGAATGCCGCAGGCGCACAGCTCGCACATCGACCTCTACACGGCCTACGGATTGTGGGCCCGGGCTTCGCTGGGGCAGCAGAACTATCCGCAGGCTGCGACCTGTGCCGAAAACGCCTTGAAGAAAGACGGACTGAAACGGGTCGCCACGCTTTCGGAGCTGGGGCAGTTCAACAACCGTTCCGTCGGCGACGTGCTGTGGGCTTTCGAATACATCGCCTCGCAGGCCGCTCTGTTCGGCAGCTTCGTTTCGCACATGGCCATCGACGGAACCTACGGCAGTTCGGCTCCGCAATGTTTCGACGACTGGCTCTACGAGGAGGGCATGACCGATGCGGACGAACGCCGTGCGTGGGCCACGCTGCCTGCCGAAAGTCCGCTGGTGGCCGATGATTCCGATTTCAAGGACGCCGAAATTCACTGGCAGACCAAGTTCGGTTATCAGAATGCCTCGACGGGCGTCGCCGATATCATCAACCTGCGGGCCGAAGAGATGCTGTTGACGCTGGCTGAATGCAAGTGCCGCGCCGAAGACTACGACGGGGCCCGGAGCTTGTTGCAGGAGCTTTACGACAAGCGTTACAGCGAGCCGCGCGACATATCCGGTCTGGCCAACTCGGCGAGTGTCAGCCTCGATACGCACGCGCAGCCTCAGACGCTCCTCGATGAGATCCTGCTCCAGCGCCGCATCGAGCTCTGGTGCGAGGGGATGGGCCGCACGCCCGACTTGAGGCGTCTGAATCTCGCATACACGCGGACGGAGACGCAGCCGAGTGCCGTTTCGAAGAAGGCCAACGACCCCAGTTTCATCCTGGCCATTCCGCAGAAGGAGTTCGACACCAATTCGGCGCTCGACCTGTCGAAAGACCAGAATTAGCCCCTCTATTGTTCCACGACACAATCCGATAATGCTATGAAAAAGATAAAAACACTGTTTCTGCTTTCCGCACTCTCCCTTGCGGCCGCCTGCTCCGACGATACGGAGATGACCACGTATGCCGGCCGCGGCGACGAGGCTTTCTTCGGCGACACTGCGTACAGCTATACGGTCAGCGCCGAGCTCGAAGACGCCTATTCGATCGAGGTGCTGCGCGCCACGCCTGCGGGCAATGCGTCGGTGTCCGTCGCCGTCGCTGTGGCGGACGCGGCCGTCGCTTCCGCCTTCACGGCGCCCGCGGCCGTCGAGTTCAAGAACGGGGAATATGCCGCGCCGCTGAAAATCTCGTTCGACCGCGCGAAACTGACGATCGGCAAGGAGAATGTCGTCACCGTCACCCTGCAATCCGAAACCGATCTTCCCTACGCCACCGAATGTTCGCTGACGGTGACGAGGGATTATACGTGGAAAAATTACGGAAAGGGCGTCTATACCTCGCCCATCCTCTCCGGTATGTTCGGACAGACCGTTTCCTGGGAGCAGCCGATCGAGGTCGCCGAGGAGAACGCCTCACTCTACCGCCTGCCGGGATTGTACCACAATGCCGGCACGAGATACTCCGTCGCCGGTTATAACATGCAGTTCACCTGGGACGGAGGCGCCGCGATCGCTTTCACGGTTCCCGCGGACGCAGATGGCTGCGTGACGATCCCGTCGGGATTCTCTCATCCGAGTTACGGCATGGTGTCGCTCTATATCGACCCGTCGCCCGAATATTCGGGCTACGACAGCGCGAGCCGGACTTTCACATTCAACTGCTGCGGACTGGTGCCCTATGGCGGCTCTTTGGCTCAGTTGACAGATTGGGACGATGATACTTTCGTATTGAGCGAATGAATGCGATACATGAACATTTCTTACCATAAGCGATAAAATAAAAAGTTCAAGATTTATCGGAAATGTTCATCCGGAGGGGCGCCGTGACGGTCAGCCCCTCCTTTCGCATGCGGCATGGACCGGGCCGTCGCATCCGGGGCCGTCCGCATCCGTCGGAAGGGGCGGCGGACGCGTCGGAATCCGGTCCGGCGAAAAAAGAACGTCCGTTTCTTCGTTTGTTTCGGGCAAATAGTTATTTTTGCACTTATTAAACTATAATCCCGTACTTTAATGGAGAATATCATACAACTTCACGACCGGAAATTCAGGATCATGATTCCCGCCGCGAAAATCGACGAGGCCGTGGAAGCCGTGGCGCAGCGCATCAACGCCGACTACGCCGGAAAGGAAACCCCGCTGTTCCTGGGTATTCTGAACGGTTCGTTCATGTTCATGAGCGACCTGATCAAGAAGATCGAGTTCCAGAACGAACTTTCGTTCGTCAAACTGGCGTCGTACGACGGGACCAGCTCGACGGGCTGCGTCAAGAGCCTGATCGGCCTGAACAACTCGATCGAAGGCCGCCACGTCATCATCGTCGAGGACATCGTGGATACGGGCGAGTCGATCGAACACATGATTCACGATCTGGAGGCCCGCAAACCCGCGTCGATCGAGGTCTGCACGCTCTTCTTCAAACCCGGATCGTACCGCAAGACGCTGCCCATCAAGTACCGCGCTATGGAGATCGGCAACGAGTTCATCGTGGGCTACGGGCTGGATTACGACCAGCTGGGCCGCAGTCTGAAAGACATTTACGTCGTGACGGAGTGATGGCCGTGACAGTCGATAGCGAATTGCTCGACGGCGGGCGCCTGCTGCCGCTGGTCGAGGATTTCTACACCATTCAGGGCGAGGGTTTCCATGCCGGGAAG
This sequence comes from Alistipes intestinihominis, assembly GCF_040095975.1. Classification (NCBI taxonomy): domain Bacteria; kingdom Pseudomonadati; phylum Bacteroidota; class Bacteroidia; order Bacteroidales; family Rikenellaceae; genus Alistipes; species Alistipes intestinihominis. The sequence continues at coordinate 37,861 of NZ_JBBMFL010000014.1, read as the reverse complement.
CCGGCCTATTTCATCCGCCTCGGCGGGTGCGACGTGGGGTGCCGCTGGTGCGACGCCAAGTACACGTGGAATCCGAAACTCTATCCCCCGACCGATGTCCGGACGGTGATCGACCGGGCGACGGCGTGTCCGGCGCAGGCCATCGTCATCACGGGCGGCGAGCCGCTGCTCTATCCGCTGGGCGTGCTGACGGAGACGCTGCACGCGAAGGGGCTGGAGATCTTTTTGGAAACCTCGGGATCGCATCCGTTCAGCGGCGTTTTCGACTGGGTGTGCCTTTCGCCCAAGCGTCAGCAGCCCCCGCTGGAGGAGGCTTACGGGCGGGCCGACGAGCTGAAAGTGATCGTCGAATCGGAGGCCGATTTCGAATGGGCCGAGCGGAACGCCGCGCGCGTGGGCGAAAAATGCCTGCTTTACCTGCAACCCGAATGGAGCGTCGCCGAACGGGTGATGCCCGCGATGGTCGAGTACGCCAAGGCGCATCCCCGGTGGAATATCTCCATTCAGACGCATAAGTATATGCACATACCGTAGATGAAAATTCAGTTCGGACGCAGATTCTGGATCGCCGCCACGGCGGCTATCGTCGTCTTCACCGTTTTCATGGTGGGGCGCAACGCCCTGCATGCCGTGAAGATCAAACGCCAGATCAACCTGCTGACCCGCGAGCAAGCCTACTACACGGAGAAGATCGGGCAGGACAGCGCCTTGCTCGAAAGGCTGAAATACGACGATTATCTGGAGGAGTACGCCCGCGAGAATTACCGCATGCAGCGGCGCAACGAACACGTATATATTATGAAGGAGTAAAGAAGGCAGCCCCGCGGGGCTCCTTTGCCGTCAGTAATGTTCGAACCCCTGCCACTCCAGCGGCTCGGGTTTTCCGTTGCGGAGCCACACGAGACCCGGTGCGGCGGTGATGCGGCCGATGGGGTGGAGGGGGCTTCCGAAGCGGGCCGCGAACTCTGCGGCGAGGCGTTCGGCGGCCTCGGGAGCCGCGGTGAGCAGCAGTTTGTAGTCCTCGCCCGCGCAGGCCGCCGTGCGAACGTCGGCGCCCGGAGCGACGGGGATGCGTTCGACCTCCACCTCGGCGCCGACCCCCGATCGGTCGAGGATGTGCCGCAGGTCGGAGGCGAGACCGTCGGAAAGGTCCATCATGGCGTGCACCTCCTGCCGGGTCCCGAACCAGAGGCCCTCGGCGACCTGCGGCTGCGGGTTGCGGTGCACGGCGGCCAGCGGGGTGTCGCAGTGTCCGGCGAGGATGTCCCGGAGCCCGGCTCCCGAGGCGCCCAGCTCGCCCGCGGCGAAGATCACGTCGCCGGGGCGCGCGTCGCTGCGGCGTTTGAGGTTCGCCGAAGGGGCGCGGCCGATGGCCGTGACGTTGATCGTGATGCCCGACTCCGAACGGGTCGTGTCACCTCCTATGAGGGTCGTGCCGAACGTTTCGGACAGCTCCCGGTAGCCCTCCATGAACTCCGCCGCCCATGCGCCGGCGGCGTCGGCCGGAAGGGCGATGGAGAGGAGCGTGGCGACGGGGCGGGCACCCATCGCGGCGACATCGCTGAGGTTTACGGCAAGGGATTTGCCTCCCAGCTCCCGGGGCGTAGTGGCGGCGCGCAGGAAGTGGACGCCCTCGGTCAGCAGGTCGGCGGTGAAGACCAGCGATTCGCCGCCGCCGAGGGGCAGCACGGCGCAGTCGTCGCCGATGCCTTCGAACCCGTTGTCGGGGAGGGAGGCGAAGCGGGTGTGTATCTGCTCGATAAATCCGAATTCGGTCATGTGTATTTCGTGTTGTTACGGGCAAAGGTACCGAAATTTGCCGAAAATAGCTATCTCCGGCTTCGCCGAAGATACTCCCGCTCGGCAAAATGCAGGTAAACTTGCTTTTGCCCTCGCTTATTCGCACTTTGACTGCGGCGCCGTAACGGCGCTTTTAGAGTGTCGGGACCTTTTGCCGGACCGTCTGCGATTCGGGTTTGGAACCGCTCGTTCTTTTTCTATCGCCGGGATGTTTCAAATACTCTCGCCCGGCAAAATGCAAGTAAACCTGCTTTTGCCCTCGCTTATTCGCTCTTTGGCAGTGCCGAAGATACTCACGCCCGGCAATGTTCAAATAAATTTGACATTGCCCTCGCTTATTCGTATCTTTGCGGAGGTTTGACAGACCGCAAGTTAGGGACAAAAACAGCAGAAAACATGAAAATATTGATTCTCAACGGCCCGAACCTCAATTTGCAGGGGCGGCGCGACACCGGAGTTTACGGATCGCAGACTTTCGAATCCTATTTCGAAGGGTTGAAGGCACACTATCCGGAGGTGGAGTTCGCCTATTTCCAGTCGAACATCGAAGGCGAACTGATCGACGCCGTGCAGCAGGCCGACGGCCGCTACGACGGCGTGGTGCTCAACGCCGGCGGTTACACGCACACCTCCGTGGCGCTGCGCGACGCCGTGTCGGCGGTGTCGGTGCCGGTGGTCGAGGTGCATATCTCGTCGATCCTCGCCCGCGAGGAGTTCCGCCATGTTTCGCTGCTGGCCCCCGTGGCCGCGGGGTCGATCATGGGATTCGGACTGAATTCCTATCGGTTAGGTGTCGAGGCGTTGCTGCTCGGTAAGCGATAAGCGGTTCTGCTGTCATTCCGAGCGAACGACAGCGAGCGTGGGAATCCGGATAGGTGTGTCGTAACTTTCCGGCTTTTGCCGCAGATTGCCGCGGCATCTGACGATGCCTCGCAATGACGTCCGGCTGAGAGCCGGATACTGGAAAGAGCCTCTGAGATCAAAAGCAAAAAAGATTAAAAGAATAAAACATTACTCTCTATGTATCGCATGAAAAAGACCAAGATCGTCGCCACCATGTCGGATTTCCGCTGCACCGAGGAGTTCGTCTCGAAACTTTTCGACGCCGGAATGGACGTGATCCGTATCAATTCGGCCCACGTCTCGGAGGAGGGCGCCACCCGTATCGTCGAGATCGTGCACCGGGTCAATCCGGCCATTCCGATCATGATCGACACCAAGGGCCCCGAGATCCGCGTGACGACGATCGCCGACGAATACGGGAACAGCATCAATTTCCGCGCGGGCGACCGGGTGGCGGTGCGCGGTTCGGACGGTTCGGACCTCACCACCCGCAAGGTGGTTTACATGAATGTTCCCTCGATCGTGCGCGACATTCCGGTCGGGGCGCGGATGCTGATCGCCGACGGCGAACTGGAGATCCGCGTCGTGGGCAAGACGGACGAGGAACTCGACTGCGAATTCGTCGTGGGCGGCGCCATGCGGTCGCGCAAGAGCGTCAACGTGCCGGGCGTGTCGATCGACCTGCCGTCGGTGACGGAGAAGGACCGCCGCTTCATCGAGTGGGCCGTGAAGAACGATGTCGATTTCATCGCGCACTCGTTCGTGCGCTCGGCCCGCGACATCCGGGCCGTGCAGGAGATTCTCGACGCCCGCGGCAGCAACATCAAGATCATCTCGAAGATCGAGAACCAGGAGGGACTGGACAACATCGACGAGATCATCGAGGCGTCGTACGGCATCATGGTCGCCCGCGGCGACCTCGGGGTGGAGCTCCCGGCCGAGGTGATTCCCAACACGCAGCGGCGCATCGTCGAGAAGTGCATCTGCGCCAAGCGTCCCGTGATCATCGCCACGCAGATGCTCTATTCGATGGTCAAGTCCCCGCGCCCGACGCGCGCCGAGGTGAGCGACGTGGCCAGCGCCATCTACGAGCGTGTGGACGCCGTGATGCTGAGCGACGAGACCGCTATGGGCGATTTCCCCGTGGAGTCGGTCGAAACGATGGCCCGCATCGCCCGCGAGATCGAACGCGACGAGACGCATTTCAAACCCATGATCGACATGGACATGGTTTCGGTGAACCACGAGATCACGGCCCAGCTGGCCCGTTCGGCCGTGCGCGCCTCCACGAACCTGCCGATCAAATATGTGGTGCTCGACACCAAGACGGGCCGCACGGGCCGCTATCTGGCGGCGTTCCGAGGCCGCAAGACCGTGATGGCCGTCTGCTATCAGCTCCATGCCCAGCGCATTCTGGCCCTGTCGTACGGCGTGGTGCCGATCCTCCGCAACCAGGAGCTTACGGACCGCTATCACTTCCTGGTCGATGCGCTGGAGTTCATCGACCAGTATAAGAAATTGCAGGACGAAGACCTGCTGGCCATCGTGGGCGGCAGTTTCGGTCCCGACGGAGGCGCCTCCTACGTCGAGATCGCCAACGTGCACAACATCCGCAAGCGCAACGAGGAGATCATCGCCGCGCAGGGCAAGTAAAAACCGGACCGTTGGGGGGACAGCTCAGAGAGAAGGTCGCGCAGGGCGTGGCGTGGAGTATGGCCGAGAAGATCGGGTCGATGCTGCTGGCTATGGCCGTGCGGCTGGTCATTCTGCGCCTGCTGACGCCCGACATCCTCGGATTCATGTCCATCCCGTCGGCTGTGGCGACCATCCTGCTGGTGGTCGTGGACAGCGGCTTTTCGCAGAGTCTGATCCGCCACCGCGACCCCTCGCAGAGCGATTACAAGTCGGTATTCCTCTTCAATATGGCCGTGTCGCTGGCGCTCTACGTTGCGCTGATGGCGCTGATGCCCTTTGCGGCGCGCTGGTACGACATGCCCCAGATCGCGCGGATCGCTCCGGTGTTTTTCCTGCTGCTGCCGCTGAACGCCCTGTGCGCCGTGCAGAACACGATCTTCATCCGTCAGTTCCGCTTCGCGCTGCTGTCGAAGGTGACTTTCGCATCGTCGCTCGTGGGCGGATTCGCCGCCATCGGCTGTGCGCTGGCCGGGTGGGGCATCTGGAGCCTCGTGGCCGAGCGGGTGATAACCGTCGGCGCGAGGACCGCGATCCTGTGGTGGCTGAGCGACTGGCGGCCCCGCGGGCGGTGCAGCGTGAAGCCCCTGCGCGAGATGGCGCCTTTCGGGTGCAGTCTGATGGTGACCGATCTGATTTCGAATTTCTACAACAAGATACCTCAGTTTTTCCTCGGAAAGCTCTATCCTGCGGCGACGCTCGGATCGTATGACCAGGCGGTCAAGCTGAAGGACATGCCCGCGACGACCGGGATGCAGGCGGTGCAGAACGTCACCTTCCCGGCCTTTTCGAAGATCCGGGACGACGCCCTGAAGCTGGCCGAAAGCTACCGCCAGGTGGTGATGGTCGTGGCGTATGTGATGTTCCCGATCATGGCGGGGATGTCGGCCGTGGCGCACGACATGTTCGCCGTTCTGCTGGGGGAGGGCTGGATGTCCACAGCGCCCTATTTCGAGGTGGTGTGTCTGGCGGGGCTCTTCTCGCCGATCGCGGTGATCGCCTATAACATCCTGAAAGTCCGCTGCTCGGGGCCGCTGCTCGTGCGCCTCGAAGTGGTGAAGAAGCTGCTGATGACGGCGATCTTCGCCGTGACCATCCCCCGCAGCGTGACGGCCGTGGTGTGGGGACTGGTGGCCATTGCGTTCTGCGAAATGGCGGTCAATTTCCTCGCCACGACCCGTTTCACGACGCTCTCGTGCGCGCGGTTCGCGCGGACGCTGCTGCCTCCGGCGTTGCTTTCCGCGGCGATGTACGCCGTCGTGCGGCTCACGGCGGCGGTTCCCGGCAATGACCTGCTGCGGCTGGTCGCCGAGATCGCGGCGGGGGCGCTCTGTTACCTGCTGCTCTCGGCGCTGTTCCGGTTGGAGGCTTTCCGCGAGGTGGTCGCCATCGTGCGCCGGCAGCTGAAAAAGAAAGACCGCCCCGTTTAGGCGGTCTTTTCGTTTTCCGGATGGATGATGCGGGCTATTGGTAGACCTTCGGGGTGATGACGCCCCGAAGTACGACCAGTGCGTTCATGACCAATGCTTCGAGCTCGTTCTCCCCGGGGTAGACCTCGACGGGTGCAATGAAGCCGCAATGTTCGCGGATATACTCCACGATGGGTTCGTTGTAGGCGATGCCGCCCGTGAGCAGGATCGCCTGAACCTTGCCCGAAAGGGCTCCGGCCATGGCGCCGATCTGTTTCGAGATGTTGTAACACATGGATTCCAGCACCTTTTTGGCCCGCTGGTCGCCTTTTTCGATGCGTTCCATGACCTGAATGACCGAATTGGTCCCCAGGTAGGCCACCAGACCGCCTTTGCTCGAAATGAATTTCAACAGCTCCTCTTTCGTGTACTGTCCCGAGAAGCAGACCTTGATGAGCTCGCTCGACGGGATGCTGCCCGCACGGTCCGGGGCGAAGGGCCCGTCGCCGTCGAGGGCGTTGTTGACATCGACGATGCGGCCCTGTCTGTGCGCCGCGACCGAGATGCCGCCGCCCATGTGGGCCACGATCAGGTTCGATTCCTCGTAGGTCCAGCCCATGCGGCCGCAGTGCAGGCGCGCGATGGCCTTCTGGTTCAGGGCGTGGAAGATCGGCTTGCGCGGGCACATCGGCATACCCGTGATGCGGGCTGCGTCGTCCATCTCATCGACCACCGGGGGGTCGGCTATGTAGGCTTTCACGCCCGCCATGTGGGCGATCTGCGCCGCGAGCAGTCCCCCGAGGTTGCAGGCGTGCTTCATCGGGGCGTTGCGCAGGTCGTAGCGCATCCGGGAGTTGACCTCGTAGACTCCGGCGGGGATGGGGCGTATCAGTCCTCCGCGGCCGATCACGGCCGACAGATCTTTCAGGTTGAACGACTGTTCGCGCAGGGCCGAGAGGATCAGTCCCCGGCGCCAGTCGAGCTGGTCGATGACATTGGCGAATCGGGAGATCTCTTCGGTCGAGTGGCGCAGGGTCAGATCCAACAAAGGCCGCTCCTCGTCGTAGAGGGCGACCTTCGTGGATGTTGAGCCGGGATTTATCGCTAAAACTTTGTAGCCCATAAGTTCTCGGTTCGTTAATGGTTTGGGTTAGCCCCGTGTCCGGGTTTTATTTTTTCACTGCCAGGCAGGCCAGGGCGATGGAGAAGAGCTTGGTCTTGCTCGTGTCGCCGCGGGAGGTCAGCACGCAGGGGACCTTCGTGCCCATGACCATCGCCGCCAGTTCGCCGCCGCAGAGGTGCGTCACCGACTTGAAGAAGACGTTCGCCGATTCGATGTTGGGGAACAGCAGGCAGTCCGGATCGCCGGCCACCGACGAACCCTTGACCTTCTTGTGTTCGGCCACCTCCTTGTAGAGCGCCACGTCGAGCGACAGCGGGCCGTCAACGACGACCTTGCCCAGCTGGCCGCGGTCGGCCATCTTGGCCAGCAGCGCGCCTTCGGTCGAGGAGATCACGTTGGGGAGCAGCTGCTCCGAGGGGGCGATGCAGGCGATTTTCGGGGCCTCGATGCCCAGCAGGTTCGCCGTGCGGGCCAGGTAGCCGATCTGCACCATCTTCTGCTTGAAGTCCGGAAGCGGAATCACGGCAACGTCCGAAATGATGAGCAGTTTGTGGTAGCAGGGCATCTCGACGATCGCTACGTGGCTCAGCACGCCCTTCGGGGGGAACAGTCCGGCCTCCTTGTTGAGGATGCCGCGCATGTATTTGTCGGTCGATACGAGACCTTTCATCAGAACGTCGGCGTTGCCCGAAACGACCGATGCGACGGCCTGCTGGACGCATTTCACGTCGTTGGGTTCATCGACGATGTTGAAAGCCTTGATGTCGATGCCGTTCTCCTCGCAGACCTGTTTGATGACCTCCTTGTCGCCGAAGAGCGTGGGCTCCACGAGCCCCTCCTTGTAAGCCTCGTAGACGGCTTCCAGCGTATGCGAATCCTGTCCGTAAGCGACGGCCAGACGTTTTTTACCCCGTTTTCTCGCCTCCTCGACGATTTCGGTAAGATGCTGAATCATGGTTATGACGGTATTTAATGTGTTAAAGTTGAACGTTTATTTTACCAGGTTGTAGGTGTCCGTGGCGATCACCAGCTCCTCGTTGGTGGCGATGGTCGCTACCTTGACTTTCGAATCGGCGGCCGAGAGGATCTTGTTCACGCCCCGGGCGCCCTTGTTGGCCGCCGGGTCGAACCGGACGCCCATGAATTCCAGTCCGCGGCACACCTCCTCGCGCATCTCGCACGAGTTCTCGCCCACGCCGCCCGTGAAGACGATCAGATCCACGCCGCCCATTTCGGCCGCGTATTCGCCGATGAACTTCTTGATGCGGGCGTAGTACATGTCGCGCGCCAGAATCGCGCGGGGATTGCCCTCGTCGTAGGCCCGGTCGATGTCGCGCATGTCGCTCGAAATGTCCGTCAAGCCCTGCACGCCCGATTTCTTGTTCATCATCTCGTTGAGCTGGGCGTAGCTCATGCCCTCCTTCTCACCGATGAACGTGATGGCGCTGGCGTCCACCTGTCCGCAGCGGGTGCCCATCACCAGACCGTCCAGCGGCGAGAATCCCATCGACGTGTCGAACGACTTGCCGTCGAGGACGGCCGTCACCGAACCGCCGTTGCCGATGTGGCAGGTGATGATCCGCGAGTGGTGGAAATCCAGCCCGGCGAGCTCGGCGCCCACCTTGGCCACGTACTTGTGGCTGGTGCCGTGGAAGCCGTACTTGCGCACGCGGTATTTCTCGTAGTAGGCGTGGGGCAGGGCGTACATGTAGTTCACCGCGGGGATCGACTGGTGGAACGAGGTGTCGAAGACCGTGACCTGCGGAACGCCCGGCAGCACCTTTTCGATCGAAAGCACGCCTTCGAGGTTGGCGGGGTTGTGCAGCGGGGCGATCTCGAACAACGAACGGATCTTCTCCTTCGTATCTTCGGTGACGATGCAGCTCTCGGGGAAGAACTCGCCGCCGTGGGCCACGCGGTGACCGACGGCCTTCACCTCGTCGAGCGACGCGATCACGCCGTGCGCGGGGTCCGTCAGGGCGTCGAGCACGAGTTTGATACCCGTCGTGTGGTCGGGGATCGGCTGATGCAGTTCGAAATTCTCCTTGCCTACGGGTTTATGGGTCAGATCGCCTTCCGGGAGGCCGATGCGTTCTACGAGTCCTTTTGCGAGCAGCTTGCTCGACGACGGCTCCATGTCGATCACCTGATACTTGATCGACGACGAACCGCAGTTCAAAACCAGAATTACCATTTACCTTATTTTTAAGTTTTACTTTATTATGTATGCTTTTTCATTACCGGCCGGTGTTGTCGCCGCCGTCGGCGTCGTTTACAAGTCTGACCCCACCCCAAACCCCTCCCTCGGGAGGGGCTTGTCGCGGCGCGACCGGGATTTCGTCCGGGTTGTCAGCCGGGATTTCAACCGGGTTGTAGGTTATTTTTAATTCTTAATTTTTCATTTTTAATTACGTGCAATTTGCGCTCTGATCCACATCCCCAGGGCCGCGAAAGCGATGCACGTCACGACGCTCAGCGCGATATAGGCCGCCGCGGGGCCGTAATTCCCGGCGCGCAACAGCCGCACGGCGTCGGCCGAGAAGGTCGAGAAAGTGGTGAAGCCTCCGCAGAATCCTGCGATGAGCAACCATCCTGCCGCGGCCGACGAGATCGTTTCCAGCAGGATGCCGATCAGCAGCGATCCGACGGCATTGACCGCGAACGTTCCGGCGGGAAATCCCAGCAGCGTGTGTCCTGCCAGCAGCCATGCCGAAAGCATGTAGCGGACGACGCTGCCGGCGGCGCCGCCGAGCCCCACGGCCAAAAGTTCACGAATCATAAGCTAAATATAGGCATTATTTTACGATGCAGCAAATTTAAGCAAAAAATGCTAACGATTCGTTCTATTTTTTGCCCGAATAGGTGGAAAAATTATCGGAATTGCATCTCAGGAGTCCCGGGTCTGCCCGTCGCCCGAAACGACGTACTTGTAGGTCGTGAGTTCGGGGAGCCCCATCGGGCCCCGGGCGTGGAGCTTCTGGGTCGAGATTCCGACCTCGGCGCCGAATCCGAACTGGCCTCCGTCGGTGAAGGCCGTCGAGACGTTGACATAGACGCACGCCGCGTCGGTCCGCTGCGTGAACAGCCGCGCCGTCTCCGCATTCTCGGTGACGATCGCCTCGCTGTGGCGCGAGGAGTAGCGTTCGATGTGGGCCAGGGCTTCGTCGAGCGAACCGACGGTTTTGACCGCCAGTTTGTAGTCGAGGAACTCGGTGCCGAAATGCTTCTCCTCGGCGGGGCGGAGCAGGCTGGCGGGGTAGCGGCCCGCGAGGGCGGCGTAAGCCTCTGCGTCGGCGTAGATCGTGACCCGTGCGGCGGCCATCGGGTCGCACAGTTCGGCCAGCTCCCCGAGGCGGCTGCGGTGGACGACGAGGCAGTCGAGGGCGTTGCAGACGCTCACGCGCCGCGTCTTGGCGTTGCAGATTACGGCGCGGCCTTTCGCCAGGTCGCCGTCCGCGTCGAAATAGGTGTGGACGATGCCCGCGCCGGTCTCGATAACGGGAATGCGGGCGTTCTCGCGCACGAAGCGGATCAGTCCGGCACCGCCGCGGGGGATCACCACATCGACGTAGCCCACGGCCCCGAGCAGCGCCGCCACGGCTTCGTGGTCGGAGGGCAGCAGGGTGAAGGCCGCCGGGTCGATGCCCTCGCTGCGGAGCGCTTCGTGGAGCAGGGCGGCGATGGCCTCGTTGGAGCGGCGGGCGTCGCTGCCGCCTTTCAGCACGCAGGCGTTGCCCGTCCTGAGACACAGCGAGAAGATGTCGGCCGTGACGTTCGGACGCGCCTCGCAGATCATTCCCACGACGCCGAACGGCACGCGGACCTTGCGGATCGACAGCCCGTTGGGGCGGGTCCACTCGTCGATCGTCGTGCCCTGCGGTGCGGGGAGCCCGGCGACGGCCTCCATGTCGGAGGCGATGCCTGCGATGCGTTCGGGCGTCAGCCGCAGCCGGTCGCGCAGGGGCGAGTCGGCGGCCATCGCCGCGAGGTCGAGGGCGTTGGCCTCCAGCAGACTGTCGGCGTGTGTCCGGAGCAGCCGGGCGGCCGTCGTGACGGCGCGGCCCAGCGTCGCGGCGTCGGTGCGGCCCAGTTCGGTTCCCGCGCGGCGGGCGGCGGCGAAGAGGGTTTCGTATTTCGTATCCATTTTATTCCAGATATAGGTAATCGCAGTGAATCAGCGGCTTGAGGCCCTTGCGGCCCAGGTTGCGGCGGGCCGTGGCGCTGTCGCACGAGATGCGGCCCACGCCCAGCGGCGCGCCTTCGGGCGAGAGGATGCGCACGATGTCGTCGCGCTCGAACTCCCCCTCGACGGCGGTGACCCCCACGGCGAGGATGCTCGCGGCCTTGCTCTGCGAAATGGCCGCGGCGGCTCCGGCGTCGAGGTGCAGGGCCCCCTTGGCGAAGCCCTCGCTGCTGGCGATCCACTTCTTGACCCCCGAAGCGGGGCGGGGCGCCGCCTCGAAGCGTGTGCACACGACATCGCGGCCCGTGAGGACCAGATCGGTCAGGATGCCGTCGCGGCGGCCGTTGGCGATCACGACCTCGATGCCCTCGCCCGCGACGCGCGACGAGATGCGGCTTTTGGTCGTCATGCCCCCGCGGCCGCGCGAGGAGCGTGCGGTGTCGATATACTGCGAGAGGTCGCGGCCCGGAGCCACGCGGCGGATGACCTGTGACGCGGGGTCCGCGGGCGATCCGTCGTAGATGCCGTCGATGTTGCTCAGGATGATGAGCGCCTCGGTGTCCATCATCGCGGCCACGAGGCCCGAGAGTTCGTCGTTGTCGGTGAACATCAGTTCGGTGACCGAGATGGTGTCGTTCTCGTTGACGATCGGGACGACGCCCGCGGCGAGCATCGCCTCCATGCAGTTGCGCTGGTTGAGGTACTGGCGCCGCGTGGAGAGGCTCTCCTTGGTGGTGAGCACCTGCCCGCAGACGATGCCGTATTCGTTGAAGAGGTCGTAATAGCGGTTCAGCAGCTTCACCTGCCCGACGGCCGAGAAGAGCTGGCGCGCCGAAACGGTGTCGATGCGCCCGACCCGGGGTTCGAGGACGCTGCGGCCCGAGGCCACGGCCCCCGACGAGACGAGGATCACCTCGACGCCCGCGCGGTAGAGCCCTGCGATCTGGTCCACGAGCGCCGAGATGCGTGTGGTGTCGGGCCGTCCGTCTTCGCGGGTCAGCACGTTGCTGCCGATCTTGATGACGATGCGGCGGTATTTTTTCGATTCACAATTCATAATTCACGATTCACAATTGCTTCGTCCGGACAAACTGGTTCGGTTGCGTGCGACAAGCCCCCCCCCTCCCGTCATTGCGAGGAGCGTAGCGACGCGGCAATCCGATCAAAGGTCGTAACCTCACAACGCGTTCAGCAGATTCCCGCGTCGGTCCTTCGGCCCTCCTCGGAATGACAATCCGATTTTCACTTTTCACCTTTTGTTTCAAGGTTCATATTTATATCCCACGCCCTTGACCGTCACGATGCGTTCGTCGCCGATCTTCTGGCGCAGCTTGCGGATGTGGACATCGATCGTGCGGTCGCCTACGACCACCTCCGTGCCCCAGATCTTGGCGTAGATCTCCTCCCGCGGGATCAGCCGCCCCGGCGACGAGCAGAGCAGGTCGAGCAGCGCGAATTCCTTGCGCGGCAGGGCGATTTCCCGCCCGTCGCGGATCACGGTGTAGCGGTCGCGGTCGATCGTGATGCCCGGGGCCGGCGGTGCGGCGGGGGCCGCGTCGGCGTCGATGCGTTTGAGAATCGCCTGCACGCGGCTCACCAGCAGCTTCATCTTGATCGGCTTCGTGAGGTAGTCGTCGGCTCCCACGCCGAAGCCCGCCAGCTGCTGCTGCTCCTCGCCCAGCGCCGAGAGGAAAACCACCATCGTGTCTTTCAGCACGGGGTTTTCGCGGATGGCTCGGCAGGTCTGCGCACCGTCCATCACCGGCATCATCATGTCGAGCAGAATCAGGTGCGGACGGCATTCGGCGGCCTTTTCGAGCGCCTCGGCGCCGTTCTGGGCCGTGAAAACCTCGTAACCCTCGCGGACGAGGTTGTAACGGACGAATTCGAGAATGTCGATCTCGTCGTCAACCAGCAGGATGCGATGACTCATAGTTGTCGGTTTCAGGTTCGGCGGACCCTCTTGCGGGGCCGTCGTGCGGATAACTCTGCGAAGATAGTGATTTTCCGGCGAAAAATCCAATAAATTGTCGTACCTTTGGCCTTTCAAATATATCCGTATGACCAACGAAGCTGATTTCAGCACATTGGGCCTCAGCGAGCAGATGCTCGAAGCGGTCCGCGCAAAAGGGTTCGAAACTCCCACATCCATTCAACGACTCACGATTCCCCGCCTGCTCTCCGGCGGAAACGACATCATAGCACAATCCCAGACCGGCACGGGCAAGACCGCCGCTTTCGGACTGCCGATACTCCAGCAGACCGAACATTCGGCCGACGGGGTGCAGGCCCTCGTCCTCGTCCCGACGCGCGAACTGGCCGTGCAGGCCGCCGAAGAGCTCCTGAGCTTCAACGCCGGGCGGCGGCTCTCGATCACGGCCATCTACGGAGGGGCCGCCATGAGCGAGCAGCTGCGCCGTCTGTCGCGCGGCGTGGACATCGTCGTGGGGACCCCGGGCCGCGTGCTGGACCACATCCGCCGCGGCACGCTCAAACTCGACAAGGTCCGTTTCCTGGTGCTGGACGAGGCCGACGAGATGCTCGACATGGGTTTTCTCGAAGATGTCGAAGAGATCATGAATCATACGGGCGCCGACCGCCGCGTGCTGCTCTTCTCGGCCACGATGCCCGAACGGATCGTCCGGCTGTCGGAGGCTTACATGCGCGATACGGAGATGCTGCGCATCGAGTCGCAGCACCTGACCGCCGATCTGACGAACCAGATCTATTTCGAGGTGCGCGAGGCCGACAAGTTCGACGCCCTGACGCGCATCATCGACATCGAGCCGGATTTTTACGGCATCGTCTTCTGCCGCACGAAGATCGGCGCGGACGAGGTGGCGACGCGCCTCGCAGCGCACGGCTACGCTGCCGAGGGGCTGCACGGTGACGTGTCGCAGGCCCAGCGCGAAAAGATCCTGCGCAAGTTCCGCGACCGGACGGTCAACATCCTGGTGGCCACCGACGTTGCGGCGCGCGGCATCGACGTGTCGAACCTTTCGCACGTCATCAACTACTCGCTGCCGCAGGATTCGGAGAGCTATGTCCACCGCATCGGCCGTACGGGCCGCGCCGGGCGCGAGGGCACGGCCATCACCTTCATTTCGGGCGCCGAGCTGCGGCGTTTCAACTGGATGATGCGCGACATCAAGGCCGACATCCGGCGCGAGACGCTCCCCTCGCCGCAGGACATCGTGGCGATGAAGCGCGCCAAAATCAAAGAGGAGCTGCGGGAGATCGTCGAGAGCGAGTCTTACGGCGACTATGCCGACTATGCCGCCGAGCTGCTCGAAACCTATGCGCCCGACGTGGCGCTGGGGGCTTTGCTCCGGCTGGCGTTCCGCAGCGAACTGGACCAGAGCAGCTATCCCGAGATCCGTTCGTTCTCGGTGGACCGCAAGGGCAGGACCCGGCTGTTCCTGACCCTCGGGACACGCGACGGCTATTCGGGCCGCAAGCTGGTCGAGATGCTCAAGCGCAAATGCGGGCTGCGCGACAAGCATATCGACGACGTGCGTCTCTTCGAGAATTATTCGCTGGTGAGCGTGCCGTTCAGCGACGCCGAGAGCGTCGTGAGCCGGCTCAACGCCTCGGGCGGACGCCGCCGCATCGCCCGGATCGACCGCGAGGATGCGGCCGCAGGGGCGAAACCGGAGCCGGGCGAATCCCGTCCCGAGAAGCGGAGCCGCCGCCGGGATGCGGAGCCTGCGCCGCAGGCCGCGGAACGGAGCCGCAGGGATGCGGCCGAGGTTGCAGAGGAGGAGAGCCGTCCGAGAGAGAGCCGTCCGGAGGAGGAGACTCCGAAGGAGGGCCGCCCGGAGAAGCGGGGCCGGAAACGGACTGCGAACGACTGGAACGTGCCCCCGGCGGGCGGCAACGAAGCCTTCGACTGGGAGGCTTTCCAGCGTTTCGCCGAGGCTGCGGCGTGGGAGAAGCCCCGGCGCGGCGGAACCCGAAGCGTGCGCCGCGGGGCGCGTCCCGTCACGACGAGGCGTCAGGCTGCGCCCAAACGTCTCGCCGCCAAGGGGCGCAAATGCTGACGGCGAACCGGAAATCGCCGGAAAACCGCGCCGCCGCACCGGGATTCGGGAATTTCACTCTTCCGGATGGCGGCGTTGTTGCATCTTTTGGTGAAATCATTTCCGGATTCCGCATAAAATGGTTACATTTGCGAGATTTATAGACTCCCCGTATATATACGGGAACCAAAAATGCGTACTGAGATGGCTACTGAAAAACCGACACTTCCTGCTCCCGAAGAGCCTGTCAGCCCTGCGGCTGAAGATGTGCAAGCGACCCCTGCCGTGACTGCCGAAGTCCCCGAAACCCCGAATCCTGCCGCCGAGGCGCCTGCCGAAGCGGAAACCGCTCCTGTTGCGGAGACTCCCGCCGAAGCGGCCGCCGGGGAGACCGAACCTGCCGAGGCGCCTGCCGGGGCGGAAGAAGCCCCTGCCGAGGAGGAAGCCCCTGCCGAGGAGGCCGCTCCGCGGGCGAAGCGCGCCCGCATCCAGCCTGCGGTGGAACCCGTGGCCGAAGCCGCCGAAGAGGCTGCGCCGGCCGACGTGCAGGTGGATTTCGCCGACGAGGAGGCTGCGCTCGCCGCGCAGAACGCCGGACTGGAGATCGAGGACGAAACGCCCGAGGAGGAGGCCGCCGACCGTCTGGCCGGAGAGACGCCCGATACCGCGGACAAGTTCGCCGGCAAAGGCAAGGAGGAGTTGGTGGCGCTGTTCGCCCGGATGCTCGAAGAGCAGCCCGTGCAGTCGATCCGCCGGGATGTCGAGGCGCTGAAAATCGCCTTCTACCGCATCCGCCGCGCCGAGGTCGAGGCCGCACGCCGCCGTTTCATCGAGGAGGGCGGCGCCGAGGAGGATTTCGCCCCGTCGGTGGACGGAGCCGAAGTGCAGCTCAAGGAGCAGTTCAAGATATACCGTCAGCGCCGCGACGCCTTCATCGCCAATCTCGAAGCCGAAAAAGAGGCCAATCTGAAGGTCAAGCAGGCGATCATCGAGGAGCTGAAGGAGCTGGTCAACTCGGACGAGACGCTCAACCATACGTTCAACAAGTTCCGCGAACTCCAGCAGCGCTGGAAGGAGACCGGCATCGTGCCTCAGCAGTATGTCAAAGACCTGTGGGAGACCTATAACCTCCACGTCGAGAATTTCTACAATTTCATCAAGATCAACAAGGAGCTGCGCGATCTCGACCTGAAAAAGAACTACGAGCAGAAGGTCGCCCTCTGCGAGCAGGCCGAGGCGCTGATCCTCGAACCTTCGGTGGTCGAGGCGTTCCGCAAGTTGCAGAAACTCCACGACGAGTGGCGCGAGACGGGTCCCGTGGCCAACGAATACAAGGAGGCGCTCTGGGAGCGTTTCAAGGCCGCGTCGAGCCGCATCAACAAACAGCATCAGGAGCATTTCGAGGCGTTGAAGGGCGAGCAGGTCCGCAATCTCGAACTCAAAACCGAGCTTTGCGCCGCGACCGAGGAGCTCGCGGCGCAGCCGCTGACCACCCGCAAGGAGTGGAACAAGGCCAGCGACCGTCTGCTGGAGATTCAGAAGACCTGGAAGACCATCGGATTCGCCCCCAAGAAGGACAACAACCGCATCTACGAGCGTTTCCGCACGGCATGCGACCGATTCTTCGAGGCCAAGCGGCAGTTCTATGCCGGGATGAAGACCGAGATGGAGCACAACCTCCAGCTGAAGACCGAGATCTGCGAGGCTGCCGAGTCGCTGATGAACAGCGAGGAGTGGAAGAAGGCCACCGACGAACTGATCGCCCTGCAAGCCCGCTGGAAGCAGATCGGGGCGGTGTCGCGGCGTCATTCGGATGCCGTTTGGAAGCGTTTCCGCGCCGCCTGCGACAAGTTCTTCGAGCGTAAGGCGTCGCACTTCGCAAGCGTTGACGGCGAACACGAGGAGAATTTGCAGAAGAAACTCGCCCTGCTGGCCGAAATGGCCGAGGCCGACGTGAAGGCCGGCGGTTACGAGGTGATCCGCGAGTTCCAGCGCCGCTGGGGCGAGATCGGATTCGTGCCCATCAAGCAGAAGGACAGCATTCAGAAGAAATACAAGGCCGCCGTCGATGAGCTGTTCAACACGCTGCGCGGCTCGGAGCGCGACCGCTCGATGGGTCGCTTCCGCGAGAAGGTCTCGTCGCTCAAAGCGTCGGGCGACCGCCGTCTGCGCACGGAGCGCGAGCGTCTGTACAACAAGGTGCGCCAGCTGGAGCAGGAGATCGCCCTGCTGGAGAACAACATCGGGTTCTTCGCCAAGTCGAAGAACGCCGAGGCGCTGGTGGCCGACGTGCGGGCGAAGATCGACCGCGCCCGCGAGGAGATGGCGGCGGCCATCGAGAAGGTGAAGCTGATCGACAAACAGGACCAGGAAGAACAGAACAACGAAAACAAATAGTCAATACAGTAATGAAACTCTCCAAACCCAAGTACATATTCGTAACGGGCGGTGTCGCATCGTCGCTCGGAAAGGGTATTATTTCGGCCTCGATCGCACGTCTGTTGCAGGCACGCGGCTATTCGGTGACCATTCAGAAGCTCGACCCCTACATCAACGTCGATCCCGGAACGCTCAACCCCTATGAGCACGGCGAATGTTACGTCACCGAGGACGGCGCCGAGACGGACCTCGACCTGGGACACTACGAACGCTTCACGAACCAGCCCACGTCGAAGGCCAACAACGTCACGACGGGCCGCATCTACAAGAGCGTCATCGAGAAGGAGCGCAAGGGCGAGTACCTGGGCAAGACCGTGCAGGTCATTCCCCACATCACCGACGAGATCAAACGCCGCATCCAGCTGCTGGCGCAGACCAAGAAATACGACGTCATCATCACCGAGATCGGCGGCACGGTGGGCGACATCGAGTCGCAGCCGTTCATCGAATCGGTGCGCCAGCTGCGCTACTCGCTGGGGCACAAGAACACGGCGCTGGTGCATCTGACGCTGATCCCCTATATGGCCGCTTCGGGCGAGATGAAGACCAAACCCACGCAGCACTCCGTGAAGGCGCTGCTGGAGAACGGGCTCCAGCCCGACATTCTCGTGCTGCGCGCCGAACATACGCTGACCTCGGCGCTCAAACGCAAGGTCGCGCTGTTCTGCAACGTCGATGCCAACGCCGTGATGGAGTCGATCGACGTGCCGACGATCTACGAGGTGCCGATCAAGATGCACGAACAGCACTTGGACGAAGTGGTGCTGGACAAGCTGAACCTCCCGGCCGACAAGGAGCCGGATATGGCCGCCTGGAGCGCTTTCGTGGGCAAGATCAAGCACCCGTCGAAGAAGATCGAAATCGCGCTGGTGGGCAAGTACACCGAGCTGCCCGACGCCTACAAGTCGATCAGCGAATCGTTCATTCACGCCGGGGCCGTCAACGACTGCAAGGTGAAGCTCCGCTATGTCAATTCGGAGAAGGTCACCGCCGAGACGGCCGCCTCGCTGCTGGGCAGGATGTCGGGTATTCTGGTGGCCCCGGGCTTCGGCAACCGCGGCATCGAGGGCAAGATCGAGGCCGTGCGTTTCGCCCGTGAGAACGGCATTCCGTTCCTGGGCATCTGCCTGGGCATGCAGTGCGCCGTGATCGAGTTCGCGCGTCACGTGATGGGACTTTCCGACGCCAATTCGAGCGAGATGGAGCAGGCGACGGCCCATCCGGTGATCGACCTGATGGAGGAGCAGAAGGGCGTGACGGCCAAGGGCGGCACGATGCGTCTGGGCGCCTATCCCTGTACGCTGAAGAAGGGTTCGAAGGTCGCTGCGGCCTACGGAAAGCTCAATATTTCGGAGCGTCACCGTCACCGCTACGAGTTCAACAACGACTATCTGGCGCAGTTCGAGGCCGCCGGCATGAAGGCCGTGGGCGTCAACCCCGACACCAATCTGGTGGAGGCCGTCGAGGTCGAGAACCATCCGTGGTTCGTCGGCGTGCAGTACCATCCCGAGTACAAGAGCACCGTGCTGAGTCCTTCGCCGCTCTTCGTGGCTTTCGTGAAAGCCGCGCTGGCCTATGCGGAGAAGAAGTAATCACCTCCTGAAAAGAAAAAAGGAACAGTATTTTAATGGATAAGAAATCAATTATCGGCATTGCCGTCGTGGCGGTCCTCTTTTTGGGATTCGCCTACATCAACAGCAAGCAGCAGAAAGAATATCTCGAAAAGAAAGAGGCGTATGACGCCTATATGGACTCGGTGGCCCGCGCGACGCGGCCCGCGGTTCCGGCTGCCGATTCGACGGCCTCAGGCGAAGTGCAGCCCGAAATGACGGCCGAGGAGGCTGCGGCCGCGGCGCGTGAACGCCAAGTGGAGACGCTGGGCGAGTCGCTGGCGAATGCCCGCGAGGCGGAACCCGAGGAGTTCACGGTGGAGAACGACGTGATAGCGGTGCGTTTCTCGACCCGCGGCGGCCAGATCACGGGCGTCACGCTGAAAGACTACACCAAGTACGCCCCGCGCGGCGAACGCAACCAGCAGATCGAGCTGATGGACCCCGCGACGGCGCGTTTCGGGCTCTCGTTTTACGTGAAAAACGGGCTGAGGAACATCCCGGTCAACACGCTGGACTATGTGTTCACGGCCGAGCCGGAGACGACGGCCGCCGACGGTGCGGAGAGCGTCGTGGTTGCGATGCGTCTCCCGGTCGCCGAAGGGGCGTATCTGGAGTATCGCTACACGATTTATGACACGAAGTCGCCCGAACGCGACTACCTCGTGGATTTCGACGTGCAGCTGGTGAACATGGCCCGCGAGATGGCCAACCAGACCCAGATTCAGATCGACTGGGCCAACACCACCTACCAGAACGAGAAGGGTTTTCAGAACGAGAACATGTACACCACGCTGGCTTACCGCTTCCCGGGCGAATCGTCGATCGAGGAGCTGGGCATGAGCGACGGCGCCAAGTCGAAGAACATCTCGACGCAGGTGTCGTGGGTGGCGTTCAAGCAGCAGTTCTTCTCGTCGGTGTTCATCGCTCCGGAGAACGTCTCCTATGCGAACCTGGCTTTCGATACGGCGGCTCCCGAATCGTCGCTGCTGAAAACCTTCACGGCGCAGATGGGCGTGCCCTATACGCCGCAGACCGAAGGGTATGATTTCGCCTTCTATTTCGGCCCCAACAAGTACTCGATCCTCAAGAAGGTGGACGATTCGAAGGGCGCCGAGATCCATCTCGAACGGCTCGTGCCGCTGGGATGGGGCATTTTCGGATGGGTCAACCGCTGGTGCGTGATTCCGGTCTTCGACTTCCTGCGCAACTACATCGGCAGCTTCGGCATCATCATCCTGATTCTGGTGGTGCTGGTGAAGCTGGTGATCTCGCCGCTCACCTACAAGAGCTATGTTTCGATGGCCAAGATGCGCCTCATCAAACCGCAGGTCGATGAGCTGAACAAGAAATACCCCAAGCAGGAGGATGCGATGAAAAGGCAGCAGGCGACGATGGAGCTCTACAAGAAGGCGGGCATCAATCCCATGGGCGGCTGTATCCCGATGCTGATCCAGATGCCGATTCTGATCGCCATGTTCCGCTTCTTCCCCGCCTCGATCGAGCTGCGCGAGCAGCCGTTCCTGTGGGCCGACGACCTCTCGTCGTACGACAGCGTGCTGAACCTGCCCTTCTCGATCCCCTTCTACGGAGATCACGTGTCGCTGTTCGCCCTGCTGATGGCCCTGTCGCTGTTCGGATACTCCTATTTCAGCTATCAGCAGACCGCCTCGTCGCAGCCCCAGATGGCCGGCATGAAGTTCATGATGGTCTACCTGATGCCGATCATGATGCTCTTCTGGTTCAACAGCTATTCGAGCGGTCTGTGCTACTACTACCTGCTTTCGAACCTCTTCACCATCGGGCAGACGCTCGTCATCCGCCGCATGGTCGATGACCAGAAGATACACGCCATCATGCAGGCCAATGCCGCGAGGAAGTCGAAAGGCAAGAAATCGAAATTCCAGCAGCGTTACGAGGAGCTTCTGCGTCAGCAGGAGGCCCAGCAGCGCGCGAAGCGAAAATAGGCGGTGATCCGCTTTCGATCCGGGCCGGAGCGGATTCCTCGACGGGAATGCGGCTCCGGCCCTGTTTTTGCCCGAGAGGGCGTAAGATGGAGACGGAAATGAAAAAAGGGTTGATTTTCGGGCTGCTGCTGGCGGCCGCGATGCCGCTTGCGGCGCAGGAGTTGGGGGCGGAATACCGCCTGAAGCGGGTGATTCCGGTCGAAGGACGGCAGGGAATCGCCGCCGATTCGGCCTATTATTACGTGTCGGGCAGCACGGCGCTCTACAAGTACGACAAGCAGGGGCGGCTGGCGGCCAAAAACGAGCACCCCTTCGAGGGGCTGCCGCTGGCCGCGAACCATATCGGCGACATCGACGTGTGGAACGGAGAGATCTATGCCGGAATCGAGACCTTCGACGACGGCCGCGGGGAGAATATCCAGGTCGCGGTGTACGATGCCAACACGCTGGAATGGAAACGTTCGATCGACTGGGAACCCGCGTCGGGACAGGTCGAGGTGTGCGGACTGGCCGTGGACCGCGACGGAGGCATGGTCTGGATGGCCGACTGGGTCGATGGGCGCTATGTCTACGGATACGATCTTTCGACGGGCCGATACGTGCGCAAGGTGCACTTGCGTCCCGTGCCGCAGTGGCAGCAGGGGATTTTCATGGCCGGCGGACGGATGCTGATCTCGGCCGACGACGGGGATGCCGATCTCGGCGAGCCGGACAACCTCTACATCGCCGATCTGCGCGACGGAAAGTCCTGCGCCACGGTGCTGCCGTTCCGTTCGATGGACGATTTCCGGCGGGCGGGCGAGATCGAGGGGCTGGCGGTCGATCCCGCGACGGACGATCTGCTGGTGCTGGCCAACCGGGGTGCGCGGATCGTGCTGGGGATGCCGCGGGGATTCTATCCGGGCTACGACCGGGAGATTCACGAGATTTACGTCTACGAAAAGGTGAAATAGATGAATATGGAAAGGCCCCTCCCCGAGGGGCTTTTTCGATTCCGTGCCGGAAACTGCGGACGCAGGACTCGCGGGCTTCGAAATTTTTTCAGTTTTTTTCGCCGATTTAATCGCCTCATTCCGAATATTCGTTACACGAGGGTAACCTACTGATCGGCAGGTGCCTTCTTGCATATCCGAAACCGTTGCCTTATCTTTGCGGTAAATAATAGTAATAATATTACTAAAAGTAACCGATGTTCATTTCTAAATTGTTAAGGCGATGAAAAAGATTTTATGGATCGTGTCGCTCCTGGCAGGCGGCGGCGTGTTCGGAGCGCAGGGCGATGCGGCGCTGCTGAAAGGTGAGGTGAAGACGTACGACATGGACGGGTTCCGGCTTCATGTCTACCTGACGCAGGATGCGTTGGGCGATGCGACGACCGTCGTCGAAGGCCGCGACAGACTGGTGATACTGGAAATGCCCCTCTTCAAAGAGAACCTGAAAGAGTTTGCCGGATACCTGAAAGGACTGGGAAAACCCGTCGTGAAGGTCGTGGCCGACTATCATGTGGGCGGCGTGGCCGATTATGCGCCCGATCAGGTCGTGCTGGTCGAGGGAATGTCCGAATTTGCGAAGGGGGCCGTTTACGGCGGCATGCTCGAAGGCTTCAAAGCGGCGTTCGGCGATGCGATAGACCTGCGTGAACACGCGGGGCACGAAGAAGTGCCGGCCGAAGGCCGCCGGATATGGGCCGGGGTTGCCTTCGATTTCTCACGGGGTGCGTCGTCCGATTTTCCGGCTTCGAGCGTGGTGATCGGCGGCCGGGTTTGCTACACGCATTTCGCTCCGGCGAAGGCCCACTTATCCCCGCTTCAAATCACGGGACCGGAGGCGGTCGATGCGCAGCTTGCGGCGTTGAAAATCGCTGCGGCGTCGGGCTGCACGCTCTTCGTGGGAGGGCACGGCGCACCCGCAACGCCGGCCGAGGTGGAGTTCCAGATCGCTTATCTCGAAAAACTGAAATCCCTCGTCGCGGAGCATGCCGATGCCGGAGCGCTTGCGGCCGCACTCTCCGCAGCCTGGCCCGGACTGCCGGGCGATCCGGCGGCATTGGCGGCGGTGTTGTACCGCTGAAACGAAAAGGGCTTCCGTCGGAAGCCCTTTTTCGTGTGTCGTCATTTGCCGAATCCCGCCGAGACGAAGATCAGCACGTCGGGCAGGACGGTTTCCCAGTAGCGCCACGTGTGGCCGCCGTCGCGCATGCGGTATTGCAGGGGGATGTTCCGTTCGCGCATGAGCGAGTAGAAATCGACGTTGCATTTCCAGAGGAAGTCGTCGTCGCCGCAGTCCACCCACCAGCGGACCGAGCGCACGCCGTCGAGCTTGTCGTCGGGCATTTCGCGCAGCATCGCCATGGGCGAGTTGTCGGCGACGGACTGTTTGAATGCGTCGTCGTAGTTGCGCGGGCCGGGCAAGGCGTCCAAAAGGCCGCTCATCGGGCAGGCCGAGCCGAAGACTTCGGGGTGGCGCAGGGCGTAGACCGCCGTGCCGCCGCCGCCCATCGAGAGCCCCGAAATGGCCCGGTGGGCCTTGTCGCCGACGATGCGGTAGTGCTTTTCGACGGCGGGGATGAACTCCTCGAAGAAGAACTGTTCGTAGCTCCAGCCCGGAACGTCGAAATAGCCCATGTGCCGGCCGGTGTAGTTCCTGCCCTCGCCCGCGGCGTCGGGCATGACGACGATCATCGGCCGGGCCATGCCCGAAGCGACGGTTTCGTCGGTGATGCGGCGCATGTAGCCCTTCTGGGTCCAGTCGGTGTGGCAGCCGCTGGCGCCGTGCAGCAGGTAGAGCACCGGGTAGCTCTCTCCGGAGCGGTCGTAACCGTCGGGCAGGTAGACCGTGCAGCTTTTCTCGACGCCGAGGATCTTGCTCGGGAGGGTGTAGACTTCGGTGCGGCTCTGGGCCCCGGCCGTCAGGGCCGCGGCGAGCGCGAGCAGGGTGGAGGTCAGCAGTTTTTTCATGGCTTATTCTACGTAGAGTACCAGCCCTTTGAGGTATTCGCCCTCGGGATGGTAGATGTTGATCGGGTGGTCGGCGGGCTGGGTCAGCTGGTGCAGGATGCGCACCTTGCGCCCCGCGATGGCCGCGGCCGAAAAGACTGTCGTGCGGAACAGCTCCTTGGACACCGCCTGCGAACAGGAGAAAGTGAAGAGGATGCCGCCGGGGCGGATTTGCGACAGCGCCCGGGCGTTGAGCCGCTTGTAGCCCTGCATGGCGTTGCCCAGCACCTTGTGGTGCTTGGCGAAGGCCGGCGGGTCGAGGATGATGAGGTCGTATCGGTCGCCGATGTCCTTGAGGTACTCCACGGCGTCGGCGGCGACCTCCGAGTGGGCCGCGCTGTCGCCGAAGTTGAGCTGCATGTTCTCGGCGGCCAGCGCCACGGCGCGCTCCGAGGAGTCCACCGAGCAGACCTCTTTGGCGCCGCCCGAAAGGGCGTAGACCGAGAAGCCGCCCGTATAGCAGAAGGTGTTGAGCACCGTGCGGCCCTTCGCGTAGCGTTTCACCAGTTCGCGGTTTTCGCGCTGGTCGAGGAAAAATCCCGTCTTCTGCCCCTTCTCCCAGTTGACGAGGAAGCGCTCGCCGTTCTCCGTGACGACCTGCGAGGAGTGCTCCGCGTGGCCCCACAGGTAGCCGTCCACGGCCCCGAGGTCGGCCTTGAAGGGGAGCGTCTGCGACGATTTGTCGTAGATGGCCGTGAGCCGGCCGCCGTAGACCGTACGCAGCGCTTCGGCGATCTGCTGCCGGGCGTGGTACATGCCTGCCGAGTGGCATTGTACGACGGCCGTCGTGCCGTAGATGTCCACCACCAGCCCCGGCAGGGAATCCCCTTCGCCGTGGACGAGGCGGTAGCAGGTCGTCGCGGGGTTGTCCGTGAGCGAGAGCGTGCGGCGCACGTCGTAGGCCACGGCGATGCGGCGGTTCCACCACGCTTGGTCGATGGGCTCCCGCTCGAACGAGAGCACGCGCACGGCGATCGAGCCCACCTGGTAGTGGCCCTGGGCGATGAATTCGCCCGGACGGGTGTAGACCTCGACGAGGGCCCCTTCGGCGAAATCGGACTCCTCCTCGGCCTCGATGTGGTCGATGGCCCCCGAGAAAATCCACGGGTGGCGGCGCAGGAGCGACTCCTCCTTGCCGCGGCGCAGGTAGATCTTAGGTATCATTTGCGGATCGGTTTTTTCGGTGTGCGCAGCAGCTGTTCGTAGATGCGGATGCAGACCCAGGCATCGGTGGCGGCGTAGAGCTGTTGTTTGTCGGTGAGGGTCGCGGCCTCCCAGTTGCTCAGCCGCTGGGCTTTCGAGACGCGCTGGCCCAGCACGATGGCCGAGAGTTTGCGCAGGCTTTTTTCTCCGATGCCCCATTGGGGGGCCAGGGCTTGCAGATCGACGAAGCCCCCGTCGCGGAAGTGGCGGATCTGGCGCAGCGAACGCAGGTCGCCCGCCACGTCGGCGCCGATTTTGAGCACATCGCTGCTTTCGAGCAGTTGCAGGATGGGTTTGGCCAGCGGAATCCGGTTGAGCCGGAAGAGGTAGCAGACCGTCGGCGTGGAGAGTTGCAGCAGCGACACGCGGAACGTCACGCCGGGGCGGAACGAGGGGCGCGTCTCGGTGTCGAAGCCGATCAGCGGCTCTCGGGCAAGGCGCTTGCAAGCCTCGGCGATGTCGCGCTCGTGCTCGACGAGGCGGATCTCCCCCCGGAACTCGATGGCCGGAAGCAGGGCGGTCTGCTCGTTGCTGATTTTATCGATGAAATTGTTTACAGTGGTCATGCGGTGAAAATTCCCACAAATTTACGGAATTATTTTCACAAATCTTGCCCGTCGTACGACTAATTTGCCCGGCCGAGGCTGTCGGGATCGCCGGAAAGTGCGAGCCTGCCGTCCGGCATCGTTCGGATCTCTCCCTTGTCGAGCAGCGCCCGGAGTTCTCCGGCCAGCCGTTCGGGCGTGCAGGCCATGCCGTCGGCCAGCTGCCGCGGGTCGGCGGGGGAGTCGGCGAGGCGTTGCAGGAGCTTTTCGCGCAGGGCGGCGGAATCGGGATCGGCATCCCCGGCGGCTTTGCGTCCGGCGGTCTTGGCGGCCCGCTTGCGCGCGAGGCACACGTCGCAGATCCCGCAGGGCGCGGGATCGCCCTCGCCGAAATAGCGTTCCAGCACCGCGCTGCGGCATTCGTCGTCGTTGTCGGCGTAGGCGACCATCTGTTCGAAACGTTCGCGCATCAGCTGCTGCCGCAGCCGGTAGGTTTCGGGGGCGATGTAGAGGTCGGCGCGCGGAAGGCGCTCCTCGTTCAGGAAGAGGATCGGCGAGCGGTTCGACGGGATGTAGCGGATGACGCGCAGCTGCCACAGCCGTTTCAGCAGCTCCTTGACCCGCTCGACGGTGTAGCCGCTCCACGTGGCCAGCTCGCCTTCGTCGATGGGCCGGAACTCGGTGAAGACCCCGTTGTAGAGCCGCAGCAGGGTGCGGATGAAGTGATCGAGCTCGTCGCGCTGCACGCGGAGTTTGTACAACTCGTCGCGGCTGACGCAGAACATCACCCGCGCGGGGTTGTCCTGCGCGTCGGTGAGGGTCATGTAGCCGTTCTGCTGCAACAGTTTCAAGGCGCTCAGGACCGTCCCCGAGTAGAGGTGCTCGCGGGCGCAGAAGTCGTGGATGTTGAACAGGAACGACGCTTCGCCGCCGTCGCCGACGCCCACTTGCAGGTAGGAGCAGACCGATTCGTAGATGTCTTTGACCTTTTCGAGCGGGGGGAACTCCTGTTCGAAGCGCCGCGCGATGCGGTCGCTGTCGTCCGAAGCCACCAGCAGCAGGGCGTAGGCCCGCTGTCCGTCGCGGCCCGCGCGGCCCGCCTCCTGGTAGTAGCTTTCGAGCGAGTCGCACATGGCGTAGTGGACCACGAACCGCACGTCGGGTTTGTCGATGCCCATGCCGAAAGCGTTCGTGGCGACCATCACGCGGACCTTGCCCGAGAGCCACTCCTCCTGCCGCAGCGCCCGTTCGGCGTGCCCCAGTCCGCCGTGGTAGGCCGCGGCCGGGATGCCTTCCTGCCGCAGGAATTCGGCGGTCTGCTCGGTGCCCTCGCGGGTGCGCATGTAGACGATGCCCGAGCCGGGAACGTTGTGCACCAGCCGCAGCAGCTGGCCGTTCTTGTCGTCAGTGCGGCGGACGCTGTACGAAAGGTTGGGGCGAGCGAAACTGCTGCGCAGGATGTGCGGCTCGGAGAATTTGAGGTGGCGCATGATGTCCTCGGCCACCGGTTTCGTGGCCGAGGCGGTGAGTGCCAGCACGGGGACTCCGGGGAGCTTTTCGCGCAGTTCGGCGATGCGCAGGTACGAAGGGCGGAAGTCGTAGCCCCACTGCGAGATGCAGTGGGCTTCGTCAACGGCCAGAAGCGAGACGTTCATCCGCACGACGCGCAGGCGGAACGCCTCGGTGGCCAGTCGTTCGGGCGCGACGTAGAGGAATTTCACGTCGCCGTAGACGCAGTTGTCCAGCGCGATGTCGATGGCCCGGGGCGAGAGGCCCGAATGGATCGCCACGGCCGGGATGCGCCGTGCCCGGAGGCGATCGACCTGGTCTTTCATCAGGGCGATGAGCGGCGTGACGACGATGCACACGCCTTCGCGGGCGAGGGTCGGAACCTGATAGGTGAGCGACTTTCCGCCGCCCGTGGGCATCAGCGCCAGCGTGTCGCGTCCTTCCATGACGGAGCGGATGATCCGCTCCTGCACGGGACGGAATTCCGTGAAGCCCCAGTAGCGTTTCAGCGTGTCGTATATCTTGTCCGAAACAGATTCCATAATACAAAGATACGAATAAGCCAAGAGAAAAAAAGCAAGCTCGCTTGCATTTTTTCCGAGGCGGAGTATCTGAAAGACTCTGCAATGGAAAAAGAACGAACGGTTCCAAACCCGAATCGCAGACGGTCCGGCAAAAGGTCCCGACAACCTGAAAGCGCCGTTACGGCGCCGCAGCCAAAGTACAAATAAGCCGAAAACAAAAGCAAGTTTACTTGCATTTTGCCGGGCGGGAGTATTTAAGTTTAAGGCGGATTCCGAAAGCTGGGCGGCAGGCGGTGCGGAGGTGCCGTTGCGCTGCGGATACACCAAAAGCATGAAAAATTAGGCGTTTTTGGGAATTTTTTATACTTTTGCGAAGTGTCCGGGCGTTAGACGGATGGCCGGCGGGCATGCGACCGTTGCATCGGGAAAAGCCGGCTGTCTCGCGGAGTGCGGAATTGAGAAAGGATGAAAATGAAGAAAGGCATAGCGTTGCTGCTGACGGCCGTCTACCTGCTGGCGACGGCCGGAACGGCCGTGCTCTCCCTGACCTGCGGGTGCGCGGAGCGCAAGGCCCATGCGGAGCATGTGTGCCTTTCGGAGTGCCGGCACGACGTTCCGGACCACGAGGTCGTGCGTGCGTGCTGCGGCTGCGAACTCCATTCGACCGAGGTAGAACTCTATATCTCCCAGAACTCCGGCGACGACGAACGCCATATTCGCTGCACGGTCATAGACCTGCCTCCCGCACTCGCCGCCGAGTGCCCGTGTCCGGCCCATGTTCCTTTCCTGCGCAAAAAGGTCGCCGAACGGCGTCCGCCTTTCGTGCAGGAGGCCGTGCTTCTTCCCGTGGGCTTCCGCGCCCCTCCCGTATCGGCTTGAAACTCCCTTCGGGACCGATGCCGCGTGCATCGGTCCGCAATCAGTTTTAACCGATAACGGAATTTTTCCATGAATTTTTACAGAATCTCATTCTTTACGCTTTCGGCCCTCGCCGTTTGCGGTACGCTGAACGCCCAGGATTTGCGGGGCGTGGTCCGCGATGCGGACAAACAACCTTTGATCGGAGCTTCGGTCTACTGGGCCGGAACGACGATCGGCGCCGGCACCGACGCGCAGGGCGCTTTCCAACTGCACCGGGTGAAAGGCTACGACAAACTCGTGGCCTCCTACCTGGGCTACATCAACGACACGATCCGCGTCGAAAACGGCGTCGATAAGGTCGAATTCACCCTCCGTTCGGAGGGCGTGGCCCTCGAAGATGTCGTGGTCGAAGGGAACCTCAGCGGCAATTTCGTCAAGCGCGACGGCATCGTCAAGGGCGAGATGATCTCGTTCGCGGGTCTCTGCAAGATGGCCTGCTGCAATCTGGCCGAGTCGTTCGAGAACTCGGCGTCGGTGACCGTCGGTTACAGCGACGCCATTTCGGGCGCCCGGCAGATCAAGATGCTGGGGCTGGCCGGGACCTACACCCAGATCCTCGACGAAAACCGTCCGATCATGCGCGGCCTGAGCTCCCCCTACGGGTTGAGCTATACGCCCGGCATGTGGCTCAATTCGATTCAGGTGTCGAAGGGCGTGGCGTCCGTCACGGCGGGCCACGAGGCCATCACGGGGCAGATCAACCTCGAACACCGCAAGCCCACGGACGACGAACGGCTCTTCGTGAACCTCTATCTCGACGACGAGCTGCGTCCCGAGGCCAACATTTCGACGGCGTTTCCCGTGACCAAAGACAAGAAGCTGTCGAGCGTCATCCTGCTCCACGGCTCGATGGACACCGACGCACGGAAGATGGACCACAACCACGACCATTTCCGCGACCTGCCGAAATCCGACCAGATCAACGTGGCCAACAAGTGGCTCTACTCGGCGGACAACGGCACGCAGGTGCGCTGGGGCTGGAAGTTCGTGCAGGAAAACCGTCTGGGCGGCATGCTCGATTTCAAAAACACCGCCGCCATGCGCGAGGATATGGCGGAGAACTGGGACTGGGAGGCCGAGGGAAAACCGATGCCGCTCTACGGATCGCACATTCGCAACCGCAACGCCAACGGCTATATTAAAATAGGTATGCCCGTCGGTCCGTCGGTCTACGACCCCGACGAACAGGACGAGATGCGTTCGAACCTGGCGTTCGTGGCCGACTTCGACCACTTCGACGAGGATGCCTATTTCGGGCTCAACACCTACGAGGGCAATCAGAACGCCGCGGCGCTGAACCTGATGTACAACCACTATTTCACCTACCGTTCGTCGCTGATCGTCGGCGTGCAGGCGCATCTGGACTACTACCGGGAGCGTCTGGTCAACCCGACGCCGTGGATTCCGGGGACGGCGGCGGGCGATTTCGACTTCGACCGCGACGAGCAGGAGGCGGGGGCCTATGCCGAATACACCTATGCCGTCAAGGACAAATTCTCGATCGTGGCGGGCATCCGCGGCGATTACAACGCCTATTACGACCGCTTTTTCGCAACGCCCCGCGGGCATCTGAAGTGGAACATCACCCCCTCGACGACGCTGCGCGCCTCGGCGGGTCTGGGATACCGCTCGACGAACGTCATCACCGACAATATCGGCGTGCTGGCCACGGGCCGGAAGATCGCGTTCCTCGGCGACGAAGCCTCCGGAACGTCCGATTTCGAGAAGTTCGACCGCATGGAAAAGGCCCTGACCGTCGGCGGAAGCCTGACGCAGACCTTCTCGCTGGCCGGACGCGACAACGCGACGCTGAGCTTCGACTATTTCCGCACGCAGTTCTACAACTCGGTGGTCGCCGATCAGGAGTACGACCCGGAGGCGATCGTCTTTTACAATACCGACGGACGTTCGTTCACCGACACCTATCAGATCGACTTTTCGTGGACGCCCGTCGAGCGGCTCGACATCTTCGCCACGTTCCGCTACACGGACAGCGAAATGACGATCAAGCGTCCCGGCGGCGGCTCGGCCCGCGTGGAACGTCCGCTGGTGAGCCAGTACAAAACGCTGCTGAACATCCAGTACGCCACGAAATTCCGCCGCTGGGTGTTCGACGCCACGGCGCAGCTGAACGGTCCGGCGCGCATCCCGACGCAGGATGGAGATCTGGCGAACGACAGTTATTCGCCCCGTTACCCGATGTTCTATGCGCAGGTGAGCCGCAAGGTGGGCAAGTTCGACATCTATGCGGGCTGCGAGAACATCGCCGACTACCGGCAGAAGGACCCGATTCTCCATGCGGACAATCCCTATTCGGTCGGTTTCAACTCGATGAATGTCTGGGGGCCGCTCATGGGCCGCAAGTTCTATGTGGGGCTGCGGTTCAACCTCTATTGACCCGCGTGAAAAACGTCATGTAAAACCTTAAAATAGAAAGTAAAGATGAAAAAATTCGTATTGTTCTGCCTGGCTCTGGCGATGGGCGTCGGCGTGTGCGCGGCTGCCGGGAAGCCCGCAGCAAAGAAAATCGTGACCACGGTGTTCGTTACGGACATCGACTGCGATCACTGTGTGAAGAAGATCATGAACAACGTTCCGTCGCTCGGCAAGGGCATCAAGGACGTGAAAGTGGATCTGCCCAAAAAGGAGGTCACGGTGGTTTACGACGGCACGAAGAACGACGATGCGAACATCGTGAAAGGCTTCGCATCGCTCAAAGTGAAGGCCGAACCGAAAAAAGCCGCAGCCGAAAAATAGCCGCGGCAGGGGTTGTTATCGAAGCAGGAGGGTCCATTCGGGCCCTCCTGCCGTTTGACTGGGCGGGCGTTCGGTTCGTGGCGCCACACAGGCTGAGCAGCGGCAGAAAAATGCGTCGCCCGTAAGGCGGGCTTCTTACGCCGCTATTCCATCGGGCGGACCCGGATTTCGGTCAGCCCCTCGGTCTCGCGCACCAGCCGGTCGATGTCGGTCTTTTCCTCCACCTCGCCGTAGTGGTAGGGGTAGAAGATCGCCGGACGGAGCGCCTTCACGGCCTCGGCGGCCTGCTCCACGGTCATCGTATAGGGCTGGTTCACGGGCAGGAACGCGATGTCGATGTCGCGCAGCGCCCGCATTTCGGGCGTCGGCTCCGTGTCGCCCGCGATGTAGATGCGCGTGCCGCCGACGGTGAGGATGTAGCCGCAGTCCTCGCGCTCCTTGGGGTGGAATTGCAGGTGTCCCGGAGTGGTGTTGTAGGCCGCCACGGCCTCGACCTTCACCCAGTCGCGCGGCGTGGCGACGCTGCCCGGGCGCATCGTGTAGCAGTTCATTTCGAAAGCCTCGGCCGACGTGCGGTCGCAAAGGATTTCCGTGTCGGGCGCGAGCAGTTTCTCGACCGCCGCCACGTCGAGGTGGTCGTAGTGCGAGTGGGTGATGAGCACGATGTCGGCCTTCGGCAGCGCGGCGTAGTCGGCGTTGGCGCCGACGGGATCGACGTAGATGTATTTGCCGCCCGCGGAGATCGACAGCGAGGCGTGTTTGAAAAAGGTGATCGTGAACCGGGTGCCGTCGCGTGCCGTGAGCTGGTCGGACGGATACTCGGGGGCCTTCGAGGGACCGCATCCGAAGAGTGACAGGATTGACATAAGCGTAATTGCGATTGGTTTGCTGTTTTTCATCGTTTCGTGGGGCGGAGCCGCTGTCCGGCCCGTATTCCGGTGCACGGACGGTCGGCCGTTTGTGTACCTCCGCATGGATAAAGATACGAATTTGCTGCGAAACGGCCAAATCGGAGGTTTCGGAGGCGCGACGACATCGCGACGACATTTTTATTTGTCGGAAAGTTCTCCCGGTCCGGCATGATTTATTATCTTTGCAATGAATTAATGCGATTTTTTTCGTTCCCGACGCAGTATATTGCCGGCGGGACCGTTTATTAAGGGAAATTAATCAAACATACGAGATGAATAAACTTTTTGCAACGATTGTATTGGCGGCCTTCGCGCTGTCGGGCTGTATCAAGGAGGATGACAGCTACAAGGAATTACTGCCCCTGCAACCGGGTATGAATATCTACAATATGACGATGACGCAGAATGCCGTCGCCATGCAGCCGGCCAATGCGGGCATTCGGCTGGCCCTGCTGCTGGCCGAGGCCGCGAAGCAGTATCCCGATACCGAACTCAAGGACGTGGACCTGACCAAACTGAAGATCGAGGGCAACTCCAATTCGGTCATCAGCCTGCTGTTCACCGCGGGAGCGAAGATCGAACGGCAGGATGACGGCAGTTATGAAATCACTTATAACGAGGATTACCAACAGCCTGATGGTTTCTATCTGAAAGGCTCGGTGCTGGTCAGGACCAATGGTGCCGAGCAGCTGAAAGACGCTCAGGTCGATAAGGTATGGCAGGTGGAGATCCAGGACGATCTGAAAGTGCTTTCCAGGTCGAACTACGGGACCCAGACGGTGCATATGGAGGGCGGTTCGACGACGCTTTATAGCAATGGCGACGGTTCGTATACCATTGCGGTGCGCGGTCTCAGCGCCAACATCGACCAGAGCACGGTGCATTCGAATTGGTCTGCCGACTTTACGCTGAGCGGAGCGAATGCCGATCTCGTCTATTCGGAGTGCAGAGGCAAGGATTTCAAGATCAGCGAGGGACGTGCCGAGGGTTCTTCCATCTATGTAGGCACCGACAGTTCGAATCTCAGAATGAGCTATTACCTCAGTTCCGGCAGCGTTTACCGGAGCGGACAGATCATCGAGGGTACGCAGGAGTGCAGCTTCGAGTCCTTTAATTACGACACCGCGGCTTATCCTTCGCCCGATGTGAGGTACGTATGGTCGAACGACGGCAATCAGTTGTATCAGAAAATTTATTACAACGGCTACGTCTATCCGAAGAACTGATATTCCGATGCGAAAACGGCGGCGGCTCTGAAAAGGGCCGCCGTTTTTTTATGCCCTGCGGTCGAGCCGCATGACCGACGGGATGGAGAAGCCCGTCAGCCCGAGTGCGCAGATGATACCCCCGGCGATGACGAACGTATGCGTCAGTCCCACGTGTTCGGCGAGGAATCCCGTGCCGAGCAGTCCGAGGGCCGCGGGCAGCAGTCCGAAACTGCGGTAGAGCGACATGACGCGCCCCAGTACCCCGGATTCGATGCGGGTCTGGACCACGGAGACGAACGAAGCGTTGAAGACGCTGCTGGATACCCCGGCCGCTGCCGTGAAGAGCGCGAACCAAAAGAATCCCGAGGGCGACAGAAGCCCGGACAATGCGAACGAGAGGCCCACGATCAGATACATCAGGTTGACCAGCACGATGCGGCTGACCCGGTAGGTGCGTGCGCCCATGACGGCGCCGCCCAGAAGCGCTCCGCCGCCCCAGACGATTTCGATCAGGCTCATTTCGTAGGTCCCGCCCCCGAAATGCTGGAGCGTCATCAGCGGAAACATCACCCCGACGGGCATGATGAAGAACCAGACGGCGATGGAGAGCGTGAAGAACCAGCCCATGCCCGGGATGGCGTGCATGGCCGAGAAGCCCTCGCGGAACTCCCGCCACAGGTCGGGTTTGCGGGTCGTGTCGCGCGGCGGGTTGGGGATGCGGACGAAGAGCAGCGACGTGCAGGCGAGGGCGGCTCCCGCAACGTCCAGCAGCAGGATGTTGCCGATCGAGGTGAGGTTGATCAGCAGAGCCCCGAGGGCCGGGCCCGCGATGCTCGACAGCGAGGCGATGATCTGGTTGACTCCGGCGATGCGCGTGAGCTGCGACTGCGGGGCCAGCAGCGGGACCGAGGCTTGCATGGCGGGCATGTGGAAGGCCGAGCCCGCCGAACGGCAGGCCATCAGGATGTAGATGTGCCACATCTCGGCAGCCCCGGCCCAGAACAGCGCCGCCAGCGCCAGCGTGCAGAGGGCGATGAAGCTGTCGGCGAGAATCATCGTGCGCTTGCGGTCCCAGCGGTCGATGTAGACCCCGACGAAGAGGCCCAGCAGCGACTGGGGCAGCATGCCGGCGATGGCCGCGAATGCCAGCACCTCGGCCGAGCCGGTTTCGAGGCTCATCCAGAAGATGATCGAGTAGGCCACGATCTCGCTGCTGAGGATCGACGCCAGCTGTCCGCTCCAAATGACGGCGAATGTCTTTTTCCAGGTCTCCATCGAGAATCCGTTTGATACCGAAAAAAGGCGGACACCTCCCCGGTGTCCGCCGCTAAAACCCTTCCGGGGAAGGATTATTTAACTGCTTTAACTATTGCCTCGAATGCCTTCGGTTCGTTCATCGCCAGGTCGGCCATCACCTTGCGGTTGAGGACGATGCCTTTGGCGTTGAGCTTGCCGATGAATTGCGAATAGGTCATTCCCTGGGCGCGGACGGCGGCGTTGATACGCGTGATCCACAGCGAACGGAATGTCCGCTTCTTGAGGGCGCGGTGTGCATAAGCGTAGCACAGACCCTTTTCGACCGTATTTTTCGCAACGGTCCAAACGTTTCCCCTTGAACCAAAGTTGCCTTTGGCAAGTTTCAAAACTTTCTTTCGACGTGCGCGTGACGCAACTGCGTTTACTGAACGTGGCATATTGTAAAGTTTTTTGAGAGCTCACAGCGATACGGTTCTCCCGTATTCTTCGGGGCTGTTCTGCTCCGATTAATAAAATTCCGCCGGTTAATTACTTAACGAGCAGGTTCTTGATTTTGGCCTCGTCGGCCGCAGAAACGATACCCGAATAGCAGAGGTTACGCTTCTGTTTCGTCGTCTTTTTGGTCAGGATGTGACTGTGATAAGCGTGTTTGCGCTTGATCTTTCCTGTGCCGGTGAAGGTAAAACGCTTCTTCGCCGCGGCATTGGTTTTCATTTTCGGCATTGTCGTAAATAGTTAATTAGTTAAACTTAGCCTGCAAAAGTACGAAATTATTTGCACACTGCAATCGAATCGCCGAAAAAATCGTATATTTGAATGATAAAACCCTTCGCCGGCCCGCCGTGCGGCGGATTTCTTCGCCGGGACCGGATGACCGGGACCCGGAGGAATGCCGAGGGGCGGTTGTATCTGTGTAAAAACGAATGGGATATGGAGACGGAGTGGGATCTTATCGTGCGATTGTGCGTGGCGGGGCTTTGCGGAACGGTCATCGGGCTCGACCGCGAATACAGGGTGAAGGATGCGGGATTCCGCACCCATTTTCTGGTGGCGCTGGGCAGCGCGTTGATGATGATCGTCTCGCAATACGGCTTCGAAGGCTTCCTGGCGACCCACGACGGGCTGCGTCTCGACCCCAGCCGCATCGCGGCGCAGGTGGTCAGCGGCATCGGATTCATCGGCGCCGGCACGATCATCATCCACCGTCAGCTGGTGCGCGGACTGACCACCGCGGCGAGCCTTTGGGCTACGGCGGGCATCGGGCTCGCGGCCGGAGGGCACATGTATGTCGTCGCCGGGGCGGCCACCGTGCTGACGCTGTTCGGACTCGAAGTGCTGACGCTTTTCTTCGGCGGGCTGGGACGCCGCCGCACGATGATCGTCTTCTCGGCGCAGAAGAAAGAGTTCATCGACGCGATGTTCGCCCGTCTCGAAAGCAAGGACTATTCGGTCATCTCCTATGAAGTCGAGACCCAGCGCACCTCCGACGGGGTAGTACACCGCGCCACGATCGTTATCCGCGCTAAGGGACAGGCCAGCGAGGAGGGTTACATCGACCTGCTGCGCGAAAATCCCGACATCACCGTCGAACGGGTCGTCTGACGGATGCCGAATCGGCGGATGCGCCTGCGGACGTTGCGCCGAGGCGAATCCCGGAGCGTCAGTAGTAGCGGCCCGCGCACTCCAGAATGCTCTCCCGAGCCATGTCGTTGGGATTCGTGCCGGGAACTCCTTCGGGAATCTCTTCGCCTGTTTTTGCGAACAGTTCCGTCCAGAACTGCGGCATCGTGCCGTCCGCGGCCCGGAAGTTCATCGGCCGCGCCGTGAAAAGTCGGCTGCCGTCCGGCGCAAGATAACTCGCCCACACCAGTTCGCTGCAATACATTTTGCCGTTGTCCGGACGGAAAGAGTAGTCGTAAGGCTGCCCGAGGTATGTGCGGGCCCGTGCGACCGCAGCCGTGACGCCCGTCGTGTCGCGCAGACGCATCACCGTGACCGCAGGCCGTCCGTCGATTCGGGCCGAGCGGCCGAGGAAATCCGCCAGTGCGGTGAGCCGCACGCCGCCGTCGCTCGTGGCTTCCAGCACGGAATCGGCCCCCGCAGCAGGAACGGCGATTCCCACATGCGAGTAATTCAGCCGTTGCGCTTCGCCCGTCGCAGCGGTGATCGCCTCGGTCATCTCCGAGGTTTTCCCGACCTGGAACAATAGATCGCCCGGGTGCAGTTCGGGTGTCGGACGGCCGCAGGAAACAGCCGAAAAAAGTATACCTATATATAATAAAGACTTCATGCCGATAGCTTTGAGTTGCCGTTGCAAAGATATTAAAAAACTTTCACAACTAACTCGCTGATCCATAACCGGGTGAAGGAGGATTGTCGAAATTGTCGAAAAAAAGTCTTCGAATTATTTGGAATTTGCCGGGAAAAGCCCTTATCTTTGCACCCGCTTCGAGAGAGAAACACACCTCGGAAGCGACGAATAGAGGTTCTGAAAAATTTTGAAAAAAGTTCTGAAAAGTTTTGGAGATTCAGAAAAAAGACTTACCTTTGCACCCGCTTCGATGAGGAGCGATAAGCAAAAAGGTTCTGAAAATTTTCTGAAAAATTTTTTCGAAAAGTTTTGGTGGTTCAAAAAATAACACTTATCTTTGCACCACTTTCCGCTGAAAAATTCAGCGGTCGGAACTGGGAGAGAGGATCGAAGGATCGGCTCTCCGGACAAGACGAAAGAAATTGTTCTTATAGTAATATATTGAACGGCGTTCTTTGAAGTATTTGAGCAGCTAAAAGTTTTTCCACTCTCGCAAGAGAGTGATTTCAAACAATACCTTTGAGATTAGAGCTAAAGATTTATAACGAAACATTTTTTACAATGGAGAGTTTGATCCTGGCTCAGGATGAACGCTAGCGGCAGGCCTAACACATGCAAGTCGAGGGGCAGCGGG
>NZ_JBBMFL010000013.1:0-113019 GCF_040095975.1 Alistipes intestinihominis | reverse complement strand
TACT
The DNA here is from genome assembly GCF_040095975.1 of Alistipes intestinihominis. NCBI lineage: Bacteria > Pseudomonadati > Bacteroidota > Bacteroidia > Bacteroidales > Rikenellaceae > Alistipes > Alistipes intestinihominis. Next base: position 113,015 of record NZ_JBBMFL010000013.1, on the reverse strand, counting down.
TGGAATTGCAAACGGAATCTCCTCGTCAATGCACTTCTCCTCCCCTGTGGCGAGAAACTTCTCATAATAGGAACTCAAAACACTAACCACTCTCTACATTATTAGTGATAACAATTTGTTTAACTAATAATGTAAAGAATATGAACAACGAAGATTTTGAATTGTATTTGCGTCAGGAAAATATGGCGGAAAATACCATCAATGCTTATCTTTATGCCATTAAAGAGTATTATTCTAGGCATAGAGAATTGAATAAGCGCAATTTGCTTATATACAAAACTTATCTAATCGAGACCTTCAAGCCGAAGACTGTAAATTTACGCATACAGGCCATGAATAAGTATCTTGATTGTATTAAAAAGCCTCGTTTGCGATTAAAATCAGTCAAGGTGCAACAGCGTTCATATTTGGAAAATGTGATTAGTAACGCTGATTATATATTCCTGAAGAATAAACTTAGAAAGGAAGATAATCTGGCATGGTATTTTGTAATACGTTTCCTCGCTGCGACAGGTGCAAGAATCAGTGAATTGATACAAATAAAGGTAGAACATGTTCAGATTGGGTACTACGATATTTACACCAAAGGCGGCAAAATACGCCGAATTTACATTCCAAAGACATTACGCAAAGAAACAGTCGAATGGTTAATCAAGACCAATCGTACAAGTGGTTATCTTTTCCTCAATCGTTTCGGAGAGCGTATCACTACAAGAGGTATTGCCCAGCAGTTGAAGAACTATGCTGTGAAGTACGGACTAAATAAAAAGGTCGTTTACCCTCACTCGTTTCGCCACCGTTTCGCAAAGAATTTTCTAGAAAAATTTAATGACCTATCTTTACTTGCTGATTTAATGGGACATGAAAGTATAGAAACTACCCGTATATATTTGCGTCGCAGTAGTGCAGAGCAACAAGAAATTGTTGATAAGATTATAACTTGGTAGGACAACGAACCAGAGTATTGTCTTTTAGCGAAGACAGTACTCTGCTTCATTTTTGCTATCTCTTTCTTTGTCCATTTCTTTTTGTTGTAGCAAGCCTTGAAGCGTATAGCAGACACCTCCTCCTATACGCCTCTTCCTCTTCATCCGGCCTGCGATCATCCCAACGAAGGTCGGAGTCGGAATTGCCGCCACCTCCGCTACCGGAAGAGATTGCAGCGGGCATTCCTCCGGCAAAAGCATCGGCGATGGCAAATATCTTTAAGCGGAGAGAAGGGTTTGCAAACTGGTCAAGCATTGTTTCCAATGTAGATTTCAGGTCATAATTATTTTCGATAAGCGTTTTGACATCTTTTCGTAGTTGGTATAATTCTCTGTAATCCGCCAGGACATTGCGTTGGGTGGCTTCGACCTGTCGGGCTGCATCATTTCTGTATAGAGATTCTATCTTGCAGATAACCTCGGTGAACTGCTTGGCGATAAGTCTATTCTGACGTTCCACCCATTTGTCCGTGCCGAACAGGGGTACTTTCTCTGTAATTTGCGGTGGCGTGAAATCAACCTTGTGGTTACGAAATGGCTGTATAACAGAACTGGCCTTCGCCGCATCCTTTGTTATCTGTTCCAGTTCCTGCTCCTTTGCATGGAGTTTATTGGATTTGTCTTCAAGTTTTTCCTGATACTCGACAATGAGTTTCTGTATGCCCGTCTTCTGCGCTTCATACCTGTCAAGAGTTATCTTGCCGGAGGCGAGAGCTTCATCGATTTCTTTAAGCCGGTTCCTCCCTGCAAGCATTTCCCGTTCAAGTTTTCGTATCATTGTCTGAAGTCCCTTGACTGCTTTCTCCGCCTGTTTTGCCTCTTTAGCCAATTTGCGGATATAGTCTCGCTTGTGCAAATGCTGAACATTGCGCCCCTCAATACTATCACCACGTTCCAGTCCGTACTTGCTACCTACCTCTTCATAAAGTGAGGTATGCATTTCCCGAAGAATATGGCCATACTCATAACGGCTCTTACCGAACTTAGCCGACCACATGACACATTCACGTCCACTTTTGGAACGTTGTCCGACAGGAACGATCAAGGCATGGATATGCGGGCTGCTCTCATCGAGGTGAACCTGGAAGCCGATTATATTTTCCTGTCCGTATCGCCTGGCGCACCAGTCATAGATATCTTTTGCCCATTGTTCAATTTCCGGACATCGTTGGAGATGGCTGTTATCTGCACCCTTGTCCAGATTTACGGTTTGGGTTCCAAATGCCATCTCAAGTGTACGGTCATGATTGCCTCCGAAGATAAATTTCGCAAAACAATTCGGTTGAATCTTACTGTCCGGCTTGAAAGGCTTCCAACCCAACTCGGCCAGTCGTTCCTGTAAACGGACTTCAAGCGATTTCTCTTGATAGCCTAACGGATGAACTTTCCCATCGGGCCCAATCTCGAAATTCAACTTCATTCTGGTCTTGTCATAGTGATTAGTCAGATCCTGATTCTTTCTGTCAATCTTGTCGTCATTCCAACGTCGTTCGTTCTCATTCGCCTCTGCTGTGCCGAACGACTTTCCGGCTTCAACATGCATGGCCTGTTTAATATCTGTGTTCATATTGGGTATTCTTTTGATAAATGATTAATATTTGAGCTTGCTCTTTTGCCAGTCCGCTCTACGGGACAATGACCGGATTTTATTGCCACCAGGCAAAAAGTCCTTATTGCGTTATGGACTTTCTATAAATCCACGGAACAAGTCCCTTTACTATTCAATAAGTTCCAGATCCAGTTCATCAATGAGTAACTGCAATGCAGGATTACGTTGTATCATCTGGTGGAGTATCTGCCTCTTTGATGGTGAATACAGAAAGAAGTCTGCAATGTCCAATCCTTGACTGCGTTGCTCTTCATCGGATGTACATTCCAAAACATTGGACACAACAACCCGTTTGCATATTCCAGACAACAAAGCAGACTTTTCTTTCCATTGTTCGGTTACTCCTAAATCAGGGATGAGAGTAACCTCCCTGCCTTTGAGAACCTGCATAGCTTCACTATTGAAACAACCGTTCTTTCCACCTGTTGCCAGCCATATATAATCGGGGATAAAATGGCTCATTACAACGGCGGCCTTTTCGCTTTCCACCAGCATTACCGGAGATGATGAATTTTTCAGAAGATGTTCCCCATACAGGCACTGCTTCAAATGGAAATCCTGCAATTTTAATTCAGAGTGCGCCCAACTGACAAAAGCCTGAGGTTCTTTAACCCGGTGTCCTGTCTCCGCATTATAGCACATTACCTTACCAGTCCTTACCTGTCCATTTATATCTATCTGCCAGAAAACCGCTGCGCCTCCCCACTTTGAAGACGTCCCGATGCAATACATCTCAAACAATCTGGTTGCCTCATCTTCACCAAATACATGGCAGAAATATTGATACAAAGGGTTAATAGAATAATGCGACTGGCTTCTTAACAGAGAAGATAAAGGAATATACGAAGGGGCAATACATACGGATGTTTTATCTACCGTCTTATAATGAGCAGAAAGGAGTGACTTGTTAGATTCTTTATTCATTTCCAACACATCAGGATTATCCTTGAAGTATTCCTTAGGTGTGTAATGATAGCCACAACTGTTCTCGTGATCACACTTGCCGACATTACCGGGAAAGCTAATGCTGCCTTGTTCATCAATATACCTGACAAAACACCGGCTTTTACCACAGTTCGGACAAGTAGTCTTGCTTCCAGGACGGTATTTCTGTAAATGGAATCTGTATTCACTCATGGCCCTCTGATTTTAGTGTGGTTGCACTCTGCACTTTTGCACTTTGAGAAGATTGCACGGTATCTTGACAAGATGAAAGTGCAATAGTGCAAGGTGCATCAGTATTTTCTGTCATAAGTTTGCGATAGACCCCATGCTGAAGCTTTTCTATAAGAGGGTGCTTAAGCCGGCATAATTGATCAAGCGCATAATAGACGGTACGTCGGGACATATCAACTTTTCTACCGGCAATAACAGCATCTCCGGAAGTGAACCGATCTTCCAACAGAGAAAGCCACGCTTCCTTAGTTTCGCCGATACTGTTTATGACAATGGTTTCCTGAATCCTCCGGTATGTTTCCTCGTAATAATCAATCATACGGATTGCCGATTCTACGGAGTCCCGCTCAACATATTGCATATCTCCACTATCAGTAGCCCATTTCATTACCTGAAACAACAGGGCAAGACGAGCTACATGCCCATTGAGTTTCATCTTGCGGCTTTCAACATCCGCATCATCCTCAATGGCATTTACAGCATCGATAATTTCATTGTACCATTCATAAAAGTATTCTTCCGCATCATCAGACATTGTAAGGATACGGGGATTGACCGTTGTACCCTTGTCATCAAGAATACAAGGGATACTGAAAATTCTGTTGATTATTGTCCTCCATTGATTCATGATGTCAGGACGGACTGTATTCCGTTCTTCCCGTCTCCATCCGGATATCTTCCTGTTTTTGGGGTAGACAAACAGAAAACGGTCAAGCAATCCGTTGGCAAGGAACTCTGCACGGAAGACTTCCTGCAGCATATTCGTCTGTACTGAACCGATGACATTTATACATGGATTCTTGATTAGAACAGGACGTGATTCTGATTTGCGGATAATCTTTAACGGCTGTCAGCTATAGGCTGTCAGCAGATCTTCAATGAGATTGTTCTTGCTGTTGTACCTTTTGACGGAATTGAACAAAGCCAGAATTTCATCGACTACCAATGTTATCCCACGCTGATTATGCTGATGAATATTCATCATTGCCTCTGGAGTAGAATCATAAATGACAGTCGTTACAAAATGCGGTTTCTTAAGCAACTGTTCTTCCCCGTCACTTCCGTGCTTGCCTGCTGACATGGCTCTTTCATATTCGTCATATTCCTCGTTATATTTCTCATGCAGCCGGTCATCATACTCATTAATAGGCTTATATATAAAACCGAGGGGAGGAGTCTTACCAAGCCCGGGACGACCGACCAACATCATATAAAGGGATGGGCAAGTTTTCCACTCGCCCTTTATACGGATATGACAAGAGTTGCCTATTGCAGTAGCAACAGCGGAAAGAATAATAGACGCAGTATATTCCACATTGAAATTTTCGTATCTGGCAAGATTGAGGATAATCTCCTGTATCTTGTCCGGAAAGGCATCCAACGGAAGACCTGTTTCCGGAATGCCTTCTACTTCCGAACGAAGCATATTGGTCAAATGAATGGTGTCAAACATAGCCACCTCCTTCTTGTTGCGGGAGCTCATCACCAATAGCGAAAGCTTCATAATGGAAACGGCGCAGAAAGCGGTCCACGTCTTCCTGCGTATACCAGTATTTATCACCTTCACGCGAGTAGCCGAGATAACCGTTGTCTCGCAACTTTTTAAGATACTTATCTTTGATGTTCAACTTCTCCATCAAAGACTTGTTGTCATATAGACGGTGTTCGCCTTGGTGAGCCGGAGGCGGCAGTTTCTCCTGTCTCTCTACTATGCTGAGGATCTTTTCAAGCAGTTCCCTGTCGCATAGTTTCTTTTCTCCATTTAATTTTTGAGCCATAGTATATCGTCGTATTATGGCTTAACCTTCCTTATGCACACTCGGACTGTAAGCCGGGTTTACGTGCTATGATACGACTGTGCACATCGTACCAAAAGCACGGTGCAAAGGTTCAAACTCCTTAGGAATCTTGGTGTTAGAATAAATTAGATAATATGTTAGAGGTCGTGTTAGAGTTGTATATAACACGGAAGTGATGAATTTATAACCTGCTGCTTGTCAAACAAAAAAAAAGAGTAGCACATTGGCTACTCAAATAACTTGTCAATTTTTTCGGATCCTGTGGGCGCAGCTTTGTTTTTTCGAGTATGCCTTGATTGAGTCAGATCTTTCATGTTAAATAACTTATCTAATTCAGTACCCGGAAATAATTCCACCCTGCCAGGCATCCAATATGTCTTCTCATCATATATTGTTTTCTCAGGATAATCTTCGCAATAGATACGTCCGCACATATATGCAAGAAGAACTTTGTTCAAAGTCCACTCATAATGGTCATCGTCGATAATGATATATCCTTCTTCAATGGCTTTATCAAAGATCTTTCTTGCCAATTCAGTATCAAGCCGAGACGGTAAAGTCACTTTATGGTGGTCTGAAACCCTATCTTCTTGCATAGATTCAGTTTCTGCGATTTTCTTTCCCTTAATTCGCTTCTTTTGATGCAAGTCCTCTGCTGCATATATCAGCGTTATTGCACATCCGATAGCGGTACTGATTCCCACAATGACAGCCGTGCCGGTTTCTGTTCCCCAAGATGGACGAAGCACCCCTAAGCCAAGAAGGATGAGGATACCGATAATGGTAGTGAGTCCTACTCCCCAGAATACCTTACGGCTGTTTAACTTGTATATATAGGTTACAGCCAGTACAATAAGGAATCCTGCTATCAGGATACATGCAACTCGAAATGGCAATGATATCATGTTTCTTTATCTTTTCACAGTGATTATATAATCAAGTTGATTAATTCTCCGCTTAGTTTTGCCACCTCTGCCGATAGTGTTTCCGGCAGGAAACGGGCATAAACCTTCTCTGTAATATCCGTGCTGCTATGTCCGAGCAGACGGCTGACTACCGACATGGATAATCCCTTGTTCAGCACAAAAACCGCAAACGAGTGACGGGCTGCGTGCATCGAGAGACTGAACGGAAGGCCGATCTGTTCACCGACAACGGCCAGTGACTGGTTGATGCATTTCGTGGCATTGTTGCGGGCCTTGTACAGTGCCTCCGCATCATCCAGATCCAAAGTCTCTTTTACAAGATTGAACACATATCGGCATCCCTCACGTTTTTCCCGCCATTGCTGTAATATATGTAATGCCGGGTCAGTGAGCGGTATGACATGCCGTTTGTTTGTCTTTATCATAATCTTCCGTAACTCTCTCCTTGCGAAGTCAATATGTTTCCATTGCAGGGTCATCACATCCACTACACGGAGCCCACAGGCATGGAACGCAAAGAAGAACATCTCCAGAAATTCTTTCCTGCGCGGTTCTGTACAGGTCTTGTAATATTCAAGCAATGCCACCATCTGTTCCTTACTTAGACTTTTGCCGTCAAACTCTGCTTCTTCTTCAGAAAGCGATACCTTAGTCACAATGCGCATATCCTGAATCCTTGCATTGACGGCAGGTTTCATCATGCCCATTTCACAGGCGTATGCACATGCTTTTAATATCGGAGTCAGAGAGTGATTGATAGTGGCATCACTGTTCTGCTTGATTTCCCTGCGCCACGATATATAACTGTCTAACAACTCCGGAGTCATATCGCCTACATAAATGCTGTCAGAACGATAGGTTCCCTGTCGGGTAGCCCTCAGGAATGTCTGGAATATATTCATGCAGCTCTTTCCGTTTTCATACCGGCTCCTTCCGATTCTGTTTCTTGCATAGTCTGAAGAAAGACGTTCCAATGTAAACTCCACGAAGTCCTTTCCTTGGTCACGACGTGCAAGCGGTTTGTCCGCAAGAAAGCCGGATACGACATCAACGGTTATCTGATTAGGATGCTTTTCGTTATACTCGGCAAGTAGCGAATCTATACGTTCAACACGTGCCAGTAATAACTGGTTAAGTCGTTTGGATTCACCGCCATGACTTGCACGTATTTCACCCCGTCCCTGATTGCCGTTCTGGTTCCAGTCCGCAACCTTGACAAAGACATTCGTTGTCTTACGGATTACCTGCCTGTTCCAAGTGTATTCCAACTCGACAGGATAGGCTTTTTCCTTGTCAACCACTTTCGGCGTGCGAAGGCGGTATTTGCCTAATGGATATAGTCTTTTCGGTCTTCCCATAAAACTTTTCTGTATTTTAGAACAACATACCTATTACTCTTAACTCATAGAAGAATGAATATATTCAGCCGTGCGCTTAACCCAATCACATACTCATATATTCCTGAGGAGAAACAAAGGTAATGTATTTTAGACAAACAAAACCGGTTTTTTAAGAAGAAAAACCGCAATTTAGACAAACAAACCGCACTATAAAGCACCATAAAACACCAACGCGACAAACAAATTACCTTTGTTCATCGCGTTGATATTTAATTATTTAACTAGTCCGAAGGGCGTCAATATTCCTCCTCGTTGAAGAAAAAGTCGTCTTTCGAAGGATAGTCGGGCCAGATGTCTTCGATGGATTCGTAGATCTCGCCTTCGTCTTCTATCTCCTGCAAGTTCTCGAGCACCTCGAGCGGCGCTCCCGAACGCACCGCGTAGTCGATCAACTCCTCTTTGGTGGCAGGCCAGGGGGCGTCTTCGAGCTTAGAAGCCAGTTCAAGTGTCCAATACATAGTCACAAAGTTTTTAAGTTCCCAAATATCAACCGGTTAAAAGCCCGACAGGGCTCTCGACCCAGTATGACTGATTTGCAAAAGTATAAAAAAATCGAGAAAAACAAAGAAAAAACGACAAAACATCGTTACTGCACACGCATACTTTTGCAAATCAACGATTTAAGGAATCCACAAAACCTCCTTCACCTCATAATGAGCCGTCAGCGTGCGTCCGAGCAGGTAGAAATAGTCCGAAAGACGGTTCAGCCAGACCAGCACCGACGGTTCGACGCCGTATATCGCATCGGCCCGGAGCGCCGCGCGTTCCGAACGCCGGCAGACGGTGCGGCAGACATGGCACAGCGACACGGCAGTATGCCCGCCGGGGATCGTGAATTTGTCGATGGGCTGCAACGCCTCCTGCATGGCGTCGATGCGCCCTTCGAGCCACGTGACGACCGCAGGGTCCAGCGGAGCCACCTTGCCGCGCCCCGACTCGCCCGTCGCCAGCAGGGCTTCGACGGTCATCAGCCGCGAAAGAATGCGGTTCAAATCATCGACGCAAGCCGCCAGCGCGTCGTCCGCACGCAGGTTGTCGGCCAGCAGGGCCGTGAAGGCCGCCAGTTCGTCCACTGAGCCGTAAGCCTCGACCCGCTCGTCGGTCTTGAAGACCCGCTCGCCGCCGATCAGCGAAGTGGTCCCTTTGTCGCCTGTCTTGGTGTATACCTTCATATCCGAAAGTGTTGTTTTGGCAAATGGTTGTTGAAAATCAGCAGGTAGCCGCGGTTATCGACCGTCGTCGAACGGTGCTGCGCAACGATCTGGGCGCACAAAGCCTGCCGCACGCGACCGTCGTAGGGCGACATCACGGCCACGGTGTGTCCCGCTTCGCCCGCCTCGCGCACCAGCGCCAGCGTCTCGGCCCGCGACCTGTCGCGCGTCACCACGCACAACTCCGCATCCGCACGATTCAGGCCAAAGGTCTTGTAACCGCAGTGAATCGCCAGGTTTTGCAGCTGTCCGGCACGACGCCGAGATACGCCCGCAGCCGTCAGGGAGTCGTAAACCATCCGGTCGCCCGGAAGCAGCCCGTCGTGCATGAACACCTCGCGCACGATGTCGTAGACGAACGGCGAATGCACCCCGTGCCCGCGGAAATAACGGGCGCGGGAGAGCCGATTGCGCAGCTCTGCGACCCGTCCGGAGAGCCGGAGCGAAAGAGGATAGCGGCCGAGCCTCATGGTACCTATTTCTTGAGCATACCGGCCAGACGCCCCGTCGAAAAGGCGATCTGGAGGTTGTAACCGCCCGTGTTGGCATCGAGGTCGAGCACCTCGCCGGCGAAATAGAGCCCCCTGACCTTCAGCGACTCCATCGTATAGGGATTCACCTCGTCGCACCGCACGCCGCCGGCCGTCGTGACGGCGTATTCGAACGGCGCATAATCCGTGATCGGGAAGGTCAGCCCCTTGAGCGTCCGCACGAGGCGCGTGATCTGCTCTTCGGTGAGTTTGCCGACATAGCATTTCGAATGGATGTCCATCTCCTGCGCCAGCGGCATCACCAGCGGTTTGGGGACCAGCTTGCGCAGCAGTTCGCCGAAGAACTCCGTCGGTTCCAGCTCGGCCAGCTCGCGGGCGATGCGGTCGCGCAAAACCTCCTCCGTAAGCGCGGGTTTCAGGTCGAGCGTCAGCTTCACCCGCCGGCCGTCGATCAGGGCGTCCACCGCATCGCGGCTCATGCGCAGCGCCACGGCGCCCTCGATGCCGCGGTCGGAAAAGCCGATCTCGCCGAACTCCTCGCGCACGGGTTCATTGTCTATATATAAGGTGGCGCGCACGTTGCGCAACAACACCTTGTCGAGGTAACGGATCTGGGCGTGCGACGAAACGAGCGGCGTCAGCGACGGGCGCAGCGGCTCGATCGTATGGCCCAGGTCGGCGGCGAAGGCATAGCCGTCGCCCGTCGATCCGGTCGCGGGATACGACACGCCGCCCGTGGCGAGGATCACCTGCGCGCACTCCTCCTTGCGTTCGAAACCCCGCTTGTTGATATATTTCACGCCGAAGACCCGGTTTCCGAGGGTCATGATCTCCGTGACGCGCGTGTCGTAGATGATCTTGACGCCGTTTTCGAAGCAGTATTCCAGCAGGGCGTTGGCGATGTCCCACGCCTTGCCGCTCTTGGGGAAAACCCGCTCGCCGCGCTCGATTTCGAGCTTCACGCCCGCGCGTTCGAAAAACCGGATCGTCGCACGGTTGTTGAACTCGGCGAACGCCTGCGCGAAAAAGCCGGCGTTGGTGCGCACCTGCTCCGCAAACTCCTCGGCAGGCCGGGCGTTGGTGACGTTGCAGCGGCCTTTGCCGGTGATGCGGACCTTGCGGCCCGACTTCTCCATCTTTTCGATCAGCAGCACACGGCGCCCGTTGCGCGCCGCGGTGCCTGCGGCCATCATGCCCGCGGCGCCCGCCCCGACGACGATAACGTCATACGGCTGTCTTTCTTCCATTTGTTCCATACGGGTGCAAAGATAGGGATTTATTTCTTTCATTCCGGAAAAAAATTCCTATCTTTGCGGCCGTTGAAACCGTTCCAATCGTTCTAAAAGATATGTTGAGCAGAAGATTACTTCGTATAAAGGTCGTCAAGGCGCTGTTCGCCCACCTCAAGTCGGGCGCCGACAACATGATCGCGTCGGAAAAGACGCTCATGGCATCCGTGGACAAAGCCTACGACCTCTATTTCCAGATACTGACCCTTCCCGTGGAGATCGCGCGCTATGCCGAACAGCGTCAGGAACTGGCCAAGCAGAAGAAACTGCCGACATTCGAGGACCTCAACCCCAACACCAAATTCGTGGACAACGCCGTGATCCGCACCATCGCCAACAGCGACGCGGTGAACGACCATATCGCCGCCCGCAAGCTGGGATGGGCGAAATACCCCGAGCTGATCCGCACGCTCTACACGCAGCTCACCGAGAGCGACTATTACAAGGATTACATGCAGCGCGAAGAGCGCCCGTTCGACGAAGACAAAAAACTGCTGGAGGATTTCTTCAAGGAGCTCCAGAGCTGCGAGGCGCTGGACGACGTGCTGGAAGAGATGTCGATCCTGTGGAGCGACGACCTCCCCTATATCATCATGATGATCCTGCGCACGCTGTCGGGACTGCGCGTGTCGCACACCGAACTGCGGGTTCCCCCGAAATTCAAGAGCGACGAGGACCCGGCGTTCGTCAAGACGCTGTTCGAAAAGTCGCTGGTCAACTACTCGGTCTATCAGGACTACATCGAAAAGTTCACCTCGAACTGGGATGTCGAGCGCATCGTCTTCATGGACAACCTCATCATCGGCACGGCGATGGCTGAGCTGACCTCGTTCCCGTCGATCCCCGTGAAGGTGACGCTCGACGAGTGGATCGAGATCTCGAAATACTACTCCACCCCCGGCAGCAGCACCTTCATCAACGGCGTGCTGGACAAGATCGTCGAGTCGCTCACCGCCGAGGGAAGCATCAAGAAAGCGGGCCGCGGCCTGATCGAATAACCCCTTTCAGCTATGTTCCGCGCGTTGGCCATCCTCGTCCCGGCCCTCCTGACGGCAGCCTGCGGCACACGGCCTCAGACGACCGAACGCAAAGGCCGAATCATCGCGCTTACGGATTCGGTTCTCACCGCGGGAGGCACCGACACCGTGCGTTTCGGACGCCTCGGCTCGGGCGAGATCGCCCAGCTACGGATCTGGCTGGCCAACGACGCGAGCCGTCCGGTGGCCGTCGCCTCCTACCGCCGCAGCTGCGGATGCACGTCCCTCGAATTTGATTCCCAGCCCATTGCGCCGGGAAACGCCCGGCAAGTGACGCTCACTTTCGATTCGCGCGGCGAATGGGGCTGGCAGCTCAAGACTTTGGACATCTCGCTGGCAGGCGCACAGCAACCCCTGCGGCTGTTAGTGGAAGCGGACATAAAATAAATCCTTGTTTATTCGGCAATAATTCGTACCTTTATGCCGTTCACTGAAATAAACACTTAAAAACAGAATAACAATTATGATCAATTTTCTTCAGGGTGCGCCCATAGAACCCCAGCCGGGTTTCATGCAGCAGTACAGTTTCATCATTATGATCGGCCTCATGGTGCTGGTTCTCTGGCTCTTCATGTGGCGTCCCGAGGCCAAGCGCCGCAAGCAGATGCAGGAGTTCCGCAACGGTCTGAAAAAGGGTGACAAGATCATCACCGCCGGCGGTATCTACGGCGTCGTAAAGGAGATCAAGGAGACCACACTGCTGATCGAGGTTGACGGCAACGTCACGCTGCGCATCGACAAGAACATGGTCGTAGCCGACAATTCGGACCTCCAGCGCCAATAGGAGTCGCCGACATATCACGAAGAGCTGCAATGCCTTGCAGCTCTTTTCGTTTCTTTCGTCACACGGATAGCTTATGATACGGAAAATAACCCACGCCTGCGAGGGAACCTGCTCGCGGCAGATCGAGATCGAAGTGGAGGACGGCATCGTCCGCAGCGTCGCATTCACGGGCGGCTGTCACGGCAATCAGCAGGGCATTGCGGCGCTCGTGCGGGGAATGAAGGCCGCGGAGGCCGTGGCCCGGCTCGAAGGCATCGACTGCCGGGGCCGGGGCACCTCGTGTCCCGATCAGCTGGCAAAAGCGCTGAAAAAGGCTTTGTGAACGGTTCGGGAACGAATTTTGCAGCGGGTCGTGCGTTCTAAAACGCACGACTATGTATTTTCTATGGTATTTGCTCCTCGGCCTGGCGGCCGGATGGATCGCCAACCTGATCGTCAAGGGAGGCAGCTCGGGACTCTTCGTCAATCTGATCGTCGGACTTATCGGCGGCGTACTGGGAGGCTGGATATTCTCGCTTTTCGGATGGGTGCCCGTAGGCACGCTGGGCAGCCTGGCCACGGCCGTCATCGGCTCGGTCGTCCTGCTGTGGATCGCGGCGCTCGTCTCGCACCGCAAGGTACGCGAACAGTGATTTCATGTTGCGGCGCACGCCTTCGACGCAACACGCGCCGTTTCGACCGGCAGCGCAATGACCCTGTGCCGAAACTCCTTCGGAGATACGATAAAAACGGATGCGGTAACCTGCGCAAACGCATTACCGCATCCATTTTTATTGAGCCTTGCGGCTTTTGCCGCAGCGTCTATTGCCGCTGCGGTCGTTGAGCTGCCGGGATTCGAACCCAGAACGACAGAACCAAAATCTGCTGTGTTACCATTACACCACAGCTCAAACATTCGCTCGAAAGCGACGGCAAAGATATACAAAAAATCGCAAATTCCAATCCAAAAAACAAAAAATGCCCCTTCCGGCAACTCCGGCCTCCGGTATTTTATTAACTTTGCAATTATCGGAACTTCAATGATGCGCACAGAATGATAACGACAATGATTCTGCTCTTCGTGGTGGGCTATCTGTTCATCGCGCTCGAACACAAGACGAAAATCGACAAATCGGCCGTCGCGCTGCTCATGGCGGGAGCCATCTGGACCGTTTTCAGCCTCCTGGGCAACGACCCCGAAATCCAGCACGAACTGGTCGATCAGCTGGGCGACACCTGCGAGATACTGGTCTTCCTGATCGGCGCCATGACCATCGTGGACCTGATCGACAGCTACGAGGGATTCGGCGTCATCACCGACCACATCACCACGCGCAACAAGCGCAAGCTGATGTGGCTGCTCGCAATCATCACCTTCTTCATGTCGGCCGCGCTGGACAACATGACCACCACGATCATCATGGTCATGCTGCTGCGGCGGCTGATCGCCAACAAAAAGGAGCGGTGGATTTTCGCCGGCGTGATCGTCATCGCCGCCAACAGCGGCGGCGCCTGGTCGCCCATCGGCGACGTGACGACCATCATGCTGTGGATGCGCGGCAACGTCACGGCCGGAAATCTGATCGCCGCCCTCTTCCTGCCGTGCCTGGTGTCGGTGATCATCCCCACGGCCATCGCCAGCCGCTACGTCGCCGACAGGCCGGCGGCTCCGGTCGGCGCCAAGGCCCTCGCAACAGGATGTCCCGAGTGTATCGGGCCGCGTCTGCGCAAGTTCATCCTCGTCGTGGGCGTGCTGAGCCTGCTGTTCGTGCCGGTCTTCAAGAGCCTCACCGGACTGCCGCCCTACATGGGCATGATGGTTTCGCTGGGATTCATGTGGATACTGACCGAGATCATCTACGACCGCAAACGCAGTATCCGCAACATGGAGGAGTCGATCCAGCCGCGCGTGGCGAAGGTGCTGAAACACATCGACATGCCGACGATCCTCTTCTTCCTCGGCATCCTGATGGCCGTAGGAGCCCTGCAAACCGGAGGCGTGCTGACCGACATGGCCGACTGGCTGGACAAGAGCGTACACGAGGTGTTCACCATCGCAGGGGCCATCGGCCTGCTCTCGTCGGTGGTGGACAACGTGCCGCTGGTGGCCGCCTGCATGGGCATGTATCCCGTAGCCGACGCCGCAGCGGTGGCCGCGAGCGCCGATCCGGCCTTCGCGCAGAACTTCGTGCAGGACGGACTGTTCTGGCACCTGCTGACCTACTGCGCCGGCGTGGGCGGAAGCCTGCTGATCATCGGTTCGGCGGCGGGCGTCGTGGCGATGGGGCTCGAAAAGATCTCGTTCGGATGGTATCTCAAACGCATCTCGCTGCTGGCCCTGGCCGGTTATGCGGCGGGCATCGCGGTGATCTGGCTCGAACACCTGATCGTCAGACTTTAGGCGAAAAAGAGCGGGGCTGCGGCCCCGCTTCTTCGTTTCACGGCTTTCCGGACGTTTCGGAGAGGAACGGCGAATACATCATCAATGCGTCGTTGCGGGTAATGTACTGCACATCCACACAGCGGCCCTTGGTGTCGTAAACCTCGCGGAAAAGTTCGTTGTGGCGACTGTAACCGCCCCACCATTCGTTCTTCATGCAGTGGCCGCGCTCGACGACGCGGTAGGCGAACTCAGGACGCCGGTCGGCCCGCCACTCCCCTTCGAGGCACTCCTCACCCACGGTGACGTGGAGCCGGAAAGTAGTCTGCGTGTCGTTGCGGATCATCAGGTCGCGGTAGGGATAGACACACGTGGCTCCGCTGCCGAAAGGCTGCGTGCGGCCGCTGTCGGGAAACACGTCATAGGAGTGGCGGTAACGTTCCACGACGGTCAGAGGCGTGTGGAGCGTCATCCAGAAGATCAGGTTCGACAGCTGGCACAAGCCTCCCCCGACGCCCGGACGGAAGGTTCCGCAGAAGAGGACGATGCCGTCGAGATACCCTTTGCGGCGCGTCGGACGCCCGATCAGCCGCCAATAGCTGAACGTTTCGCCGGGACGCAGAACCACGCCGTCGAGACATGCGGCGGCCAGGCGGAGGTTGACGATCTTGTTGTACTGGTATTGCATGTCCACGTCTTTCAGCTTGCGCAGAAGCGGCGTGCGGTGGCGAAAATGCAGGTGGGGACACCCCGGAGCCGAGGCTTTCCGGGCGAAGCGAAGTCCGCCGAAGTACCACGTTCCATAGCGCAGGAACGTATACCAAAGGCGGCCGCACCAAAGGCGCAGCCGCGAACGTTTCAGCGGTCGGGGCGTGGACTGATCCACGGTCAGCCGAGTTTGGCCATGAACCTCGCGCGGTCCACGACGTAACGGATGTGGATGCCCTCGCCGATCATCCCCTCGGCGTCGCGGGCCCCGACGTTGAAGGTCAGCTTGCGGCCCTCGACCTCGGTCAGCACGGCCGTGGCGGTGATCTCCGCCCCGAGCCCCGAGGGTTTGATGTGCGTGACGTTCATCTCGGCGCCGACGGTGGTCGAGCCTTCGGGCAGCTCGGAAGCCACGGCCGTCATCGCGGCGTTCTCCATCAGCGCCACCATCGCGGGCGTGGCGAATACGTCGAGGTCGCCCGACCCCATCGCGGCGGCCGTATTGCCCGGGACCACGGTCGCGGCGCTGCGGGCGGAAAGTCCTTTTTCAAGCATAATAATCGTTTTACGGGTTTCGTTTTTGCGATAAATAATTACCTTTGTCGCAAAGATGGTGCAAGCCGGGAGCAGAGCCAAATCTATTTGAGCCATGCCGAGGCGACGCCTATCCAAGCGAAAGTTTATCTTTCGCAAAGGTACGATTTTTCCGCCGACAATGAAAAAATGGCTGTTTCTGCTCGCTGTCCTATGCGTCGCCGCGCTCCCCGAGGCGCAGGCGCAGGGCGGGCGCGGCTTCTGGCATCAGGAGTGGACGGTCGAGAGGGGCGATTCGATCCCGCTGGTCCACATCCTGCCGGTCTATGTCTTCAGCCGTCCGGTGGACCTGCGGCGCTACCGCCGGCTGGTGGACGCCGTGAAGAAGGTCTACCCCATTGCCAAAATCGCCCGGGCCAAGATGGCGACGATGGAGGCGGAGCTCACGCGCCTGCCGACCAAGAAGGCGCAGAAAGAGTATATCAAGCAGGTTTACCACGAGATCAAGGAGGAGTACACCCCCGTGCTGAAACGCATGACCCGCACGCAGGGCCGCGTGCTGCTGAAACTCATCGACCGCGAAACGGAATACACGGCCTACGAGGTGCTGAAGGAGTTCCGGGGCGGCTTCGTGGCGGGATTCTGGCAGGGCGTCTCGAAAATCTTCGGCCAGGACCTCAAGTCGCAGTACGACAAGGACGGCGAGGACCGGATGATCGAACAGATCGTCATTTATTACGAAGCCGGGCTGCTGCGGTGACTCCCGGCCGAAAGTTACAACGCAAATTTGCGGCATTTGCCCGTTTTTTATTACCTTTGTTCCCCGAAACAAGCCATAAACAACCATGTTTGAAAATTTAACGGACAAACTCGAACGGTCGTTCAAAATCCTCAAGGGCGAGGCCCGCATCTCCGAAATCAACATCGCGGAGACGCTCAAAGAGATTCGCCGCGCGCTGATCGACGCCGATGTCAACTATAAGGTCGCCAAGAGCTTCACCGACGAGGTGAAACAGAAGGCGCTGGGCCAGAACGTGCTCAAAGCCGTCAAACCGGGGCAGATGATGACCAAGATCGTGCGCGACGAGCTGGCTCAGCTGATGGGCGGCACGGCCACGGACATCCGGCTGGAGGGCACGCCGGCCGTGATCCTGATCGCGGGTCTGCAAGGTTCGGGTAAGACCACCTTCTCGGGCAAGCTGGCCGCGATGCTCAAAAGCAAGAAGGGCCGTCAGGTGCTGCTGGTGGCCGGCGACGTTTACCGTCCCGCGGCCATCGACCAGCTGAAAGTGCTGGGCGAACAGATCGGCGTGGAGGTCTACACCGAGGAGGGCAACATGAATCCGGTGCAGATCGCCGAAAACGGCATCCGGTACGCCCGTCAGCACAACTGCAACGTGGTGATCGTCGATACGGCGGGACGACTGGCCGTGGACGAGGCGATGATGCAGGAGATCACGGCCATCAAGGCCGCCGTGAAACCGTCCGAAACGCTCTTCGTGGTGGACGCCATGACGGGTCAGGACGCCGTGAACACCGCCCGGGAGTTCAACGAACGGCTGGATTTCGACGGCGTGGTCCTCACGAAACTCGACGGCGACACCCGCGGCGGTGCGGCCATCTCGATCCGTTCGGTGGTCGATAAGCCCCTCAAATTCATTTCGAGCGGCGAGAAGATGGACGCCCTGCAAGTGTTCCACCCCGAGCGCATGGCCGACCGTATTCTGGGCATGGGCGACGTTGTGTCGCTCGTGGAGCGTGCGCAGGAGCAGTTCGACGAGGAGGAGGCCCGCAAGCTGAAAAAGAAGCTGGTCAAGAACCAGTTCGACTTCAACGACTTCATCTCGCAGATTCAGCAGATCAAGAAGATGGGCAACCTCAAAGACCTGGCTTCGATGATTCCGGGCGTGGGCAAGATGCTCAAAAACGTGGACATTCCGGACGACGTGTTCAAGCAGACCGAGGCGATCATCTCGTCGATGACCCCTGCGGAGCGCGAGCATCCCGAGATCATCAACGCCCGCCGCCGCGAACGCATCGCCAAGGGTTCGGGTACGACGATGGCCGACGTGAACCGCCTGATGAAGCAGTTCGAGGACACGCGCAAGATGATGAAGACCGTCGCCGGCGGCAATCTGAAGATGCCCAAAATGCCGGGCGGCATGATGCGGCGGTAAATCCGGATTACATCGAATTCAAAAAAAGGAGTACCCGACAAGTACTCTTTTTTTATGTCTTCTCTAAACCGTTCAGTTCTCTCTATCGCAATTATACGTTATTCACACCAACAGTAATTTTAATCCCCGGAAATTTTCTACATTTGTGTAAACAATAATTGTAGCTATGGAAGAAATCCGAACCGAAGACGTTGTTTGTCTTACTTTTGATAAAAACAAAAGATTCATTGTAGAAAAAGTGGACCCATATAGTTCTACAATATTAGTATCTTATTTTAGTGACTATCATCAGAAACTTGTTAGCTGTAAAATCGAAAAACGCTATATTACAAAAGTTAAGGCCGATAACGAAGCGCATCGACAATGATCTTGTTGACATAATAGCTTTTTATTTCTTTTTCATCAAAAGAAAGGGAAGTTCCATAAGGAGCGGTAAGTTTCTTGGAGTTTCTGAATACAGGAACTCCAAGAAAATAAGTTGTGGTTACCAATTCCGAGAATTTTTCGTTTACCTCAATAAATTGAGTTTTCTTTTCAACTAATGCTTTCATAATTTTTTGAATTTTAATTTAGTTTTGTAAATTTGCTGTGACATATTAGAATAGCGAACGCTATTGTTTTTGGGTGAGAGAAAACGACCAATTTAATCATAAGCCCCGAAGAACAATAAGTGGTACGCTCGCGTTTTGCGTGGGCTTATACTTATTTGGGGCTTTGGCGCTTGGTCGTGCCACTCTCACCGATAAGAAGCCCACGCAATTTTTGTGTGCAAAAACAATAGCTTGGGAAAGACATTGTTTAACCTCAAATACACACAAAAATGAAAAAGAAAATTACGGTAATGTTAGCAACCCTTTTCTTGGGTGGAATTAGTGTGATGAACCCGGTACAAATTGTATGCGCTGGTACGTTATCGCAACAGGACAATGCCAATACTGCGGACAAAGAACCGCAAACCGCGGCTGAGAAACGTAAAGCAATGCTTACTCCTGAATTTTATACAAAATTCTTAGGAGCCTATTTTTTCACCATTTCTACCATAGAAAAAGAATTTGAAGTTAAACCCGTGCGTATTGTAGGATTGACATTTTTCTATGATTTCGGGACTTGCTTCGTTGGTATGGAAGCTAACAAAGAGGGCGTTGTAACACAAATGACGCTAAGGTTGTATGCCGACAAAGCTGTGGAGTTTATACAAAAGGCTATTGATTACGGCTATAAGTATATCTCCGACGGCAAGGAAGTAAACGTGCGTACTGAATCCGATATACTTTCCGATGTTTATGCGTTTAAGGTAAAGCGTTACCGTAAAAAAACCGAACACGGTAACGTCTATTTAGAAGTCTCTACAAATAAGGAGAACATTAATGAATACGCAATAGCAATTTATAGAAGTGCTAAGTAATTTGTTGTGCAATGAACGGCTGTATAAATGTATTCTTGTTCGTGCTATTTATCGTACTACTGTTTTTCGGGCCGGTAGGTTGGATTATAGCAGTTGTCTTATTGATAATAATGTTGCAAAACAGTAAGAAATGATTGAGAACGGAGCTACATTTAGTAGCTCCGTTTTATTTGATTTTTGATTTGGAAATATATTCTCGTTTCATTGTCTCCATCACTTCAAGGTGCATTAGGTATTCTTCGAAATCATTAATAGATAAATCAGTATCTTTTAACGATATTTTTATCATTTCTCTCGTAAGAATTGCCTTGTTAGGAATACGAACGTATTTATCTGGTTGGTCTGGTTTTGTAAGTTCGGTATAGTCCAAGATCATTTCTATTTTCATTTTTCCAACATAATCGTTGAGCATTAGAAAATCAATAAAAATGTCTGTGGCAAACTCAGATTGTTTTTTCGGCTCTTGGAAGTTCGACATCTACGGATATGATTAAGGGTTCAATAATCGTTACTTCGAATATACGCTCGGTTTCTTGTAACATATATTCGTCTGTAAAGATAGGAGGAATTGCGGAATTTTCCGAAATTTCCCATCCCCAATTTTTCATATTTTGGTATGCAAGCCGATTTTGTAAATCACGAAGTAGTATTTTCTTAAATTTCTCTACTACTTCCGAAACACTATTCCCGAATGCACAAAAATTATTCGTTGCCGGACAATAACTTGCATAGGTGTCCCATCTCGCAGGTTCCGGGTGACGGAACACCACGAGTTTCACAGAAACTCTCATAATATTTTTAGATTAAATTAAACGATGTCCGCGTATTTTACACGGATATTATTTCTATGAACTATTTTCCTGAATTTTGTCTCCGGTAGATTATCGCGTGTGTTATAGTTAAACTCAAATTCTGCGCAATACTTACCCAAATGTTTTTTACTTGGTCGATGATAAGTACCTAATAAAGTTCGTTTCAAATGAGACCATGCTCCCTCAATGGTATTTGTATGCACCTGACCGCGGACATATTCCTTTCGCTTGTGTTTAACAACCTTGTGTGTATAATCATCACGCAATTTATTGTAAGCTGGCCATTCATCACTCATTATGCAGGAACCCGGTGTAACTTTCCTACGGATGATTGGGTCGAGTGTTTTTCGCTTTGCGTTCTCCACTGGTGTAACCGTGATGTTACCCTTACGTTCAACGGCTCCAAACACAGCTGACTTTTCAGCGCCACGACCACGTTTCCCTTTGTGGCGACCACCCACATAGGTTTCATCACATTCCACAATGCCTTGCAGTTGTTTTTCCACTGCGTGGCAGTGCGAAAGGCGGATTTTGTGTAGTAAATGCCATGCTGTACACTGCGTTACACCAATAATTTTTGCCAATTCGCAACTGGAAATACCTTTCTTTGACGCTGATAATAGGTAAAAAGTCAAAAGCCACTTCTGCAACGGTATGTTGGAGCCTTCATAAATAGTGCCCGTTGTCACCTGAAACTGTTTTTGACAATGGGCACATTTGAATAGTTTGCCGTTTTTATACCGAATAAATCTTTTGTTGATTTCCGCAGTATGGGCACGTCGGTACATTATTCCATAACTCTTGTTCGAGAAATTTTCGGCATGCTTGGTCGTCAGGGAACTGTTTATTAAAGTATAACAAGGTAAATTTTGGCATATTTCACTATGTTTTATAATGCAAGATAGTGAAAATCTTCGACTTATCCAAATTTATCTATGATTTAGCTTAGGTGTGAATAACGTATAATTGCGTAACGAGAATAACGACAATAAATGTTTCTTTCATTTTCATTTTTTTGAACCTATTCTTCATATAAGACCATAAAAAAACGCGGACAAAATCTGTTCATCCGCCTTCGAGGTCTTGGACTACCTAATAGTAAGATGAAAGAAATGCCCGCGCCGTAAAACAGCACGAGCATCAACTTTAATTCCTTACTATCGCCGAAAGTGTCCAAGTTTCGAAGGCAAGAAGAAAAGCCGATGCGCTTATATATGTCGTTGCCGCCGTGGCGGCATTAAAAATCAAAAGTTTCTACCGTTCCATAGGCAGCCCGATTTTGGTATATTGTTGAGCAAATATAGGATAAATTCGATAAAAAACCTATCTTTGTTGCTCAAAACAGCATATTCCAATGCACAAATCGGGCTTCGTAAATATCATCGGCAATCCCAACGTGGGCAAATCGACGCTGATGAACGCACTGGTCGGCGAACGGCTTTCGATCATCACCTCCAAGGCGCAGACCACGCGCCACCGCATCATGGGCATCGTCTCGGGGGAGGATTTCCAGATCGTCTACTCCGACACGCCGGGCATCCTGAAACCCTCGTACAAGTTGCAGGAGTCGATGATGAAGTTCGTGACCGGGGCCGTGACCGACGCCGACGTGATCCTCTACGTGACGGACACGGTCGAACGGAGCGACCGCTCGGCCGAGATCATCGAACGCATCAGCCGGAGCGGCATCCCGACGATCGTGGTCATCAACAAGATCGACCTTTCGACGCCCGAAGCATTGGACGCGCTGGTGGAGAGATGGCAGGCGGAGATTCCCGGAGCGCGGATCGTCCCGGTGTCGGCCAAGGAGAACTTCAATGTCGAGGGGCTTTTCAGAACCATCCTCGAACTGCTGCCCGAAGGCCCGGCGTTCTACCCCAAAGATACGCTCACGGACAAGACCCTGCGCTTCTTCGCCTCGGAGATCATCCGCGAGAAGATCCTCAAATTCTACGACAAGGAGATCCCCTACTGCTGCGAGATCGAGATCGAGAGCTACAAGGAGGAGCCGGCCATCGACCGCATCGCGGCGACGATCTACGTGGCCCGCGACTCGCAGAAAGGCATCCTGATCGGCCACAAGGGCGAGAAACTCAAGAGAGTGGGACAGACGGCCCGCGAGGATATGGAACAGTTCCTCGGCAAGAAAGTCTTCCTGCAACTCTTCGTCAAGGTCAGCGACGACTGGCGCAACGACGAACGCCAGCTGCGCCGTTTCGGATACGAACAGGAATAATAAATCGAACGGAAAGGCCGTTAAAAAAGCAAACGAAAATTCGGACATGCGGAAATTCATCTTCGGAATCATACTGGGAGCCGCCCTGCTGTGCGGCATGAAGGCGCGCGCACAGTACAACCGGGAGTATTTCTTCTGGATGGGCCGTTCGTCGATGATGAACAACGACTACCAGGAGGCCATCCGCACCCTGAACACCCTGTTGCGATTCGACGAGGACGCCTTCGAAGGCTATTTCCTGCGCGGCATCGCCAAATACAACCTCGACGACCTGCTGGGCGCCGAAGCCGATTTCTCGACCGCCATCCGGCTGAATCCCGTCTACACCCAGGCATACACCTACCGCGCCATCACCCGCTCGCGGCTGGGCAACTACGACGACGCCTTGCAGGATTTCCGCGAAGCGATCGAATTGCGCCCCGACCTGCCCGGCCCCTATTACAGCCGCGGCGTGACGCGCCTGCTGAACCAGCAGTTCAAGGAGGCCATCGAGGATTTCGACAAGTTCATCCGCCAGGAGAACAAGGTCGCCGACGCCTTCATCTGCCGGGGCCTCAGCTACCTGCATCTGAAAGACACCACGCGGGCCTACGAGAATTTCAACACCGCGATCCGCACCAACCGCGAAAATCCCAACGGCTACAACCGCCGCGGATCGCTGCACCTGCAACAGGAGCAGTACAAGGAGGCCGAAGCGGATTTCAACAAGGCCATTTCGTGCGACTCCACCTATCTGCTCTCCTATTTCAACCGCGCGCTGGTCTACAACGCCACCAACCGCCCGATGCAGGCGCTCGCGGATTTCGACAAGGTGATCCAGCTGGATTCGACCAACTCGCTGACCTATTTCAACCGCGCCATGCTGCGCACGCAGATCGGCGACTACAACCGCGCTTTGGAGGATTACGACAAGGTGGCGCTCTACTCGCCCAACAACGTGCTGGTCTACTACAACCGGGCGGGCGTCTACGCCCAGCTGGGCGAGATCGAGCAGGCCGTGGCGGACTATACGTCGGCCATCAAGCTCTATCCCGACTTCGCCAACGCCTACATCTACCGCGGACGCCTGCGCGAATACCTGAACGACCCGCAGGGCGCCAAGTCCGACCGCGCGATCGCCCAGCAAAAGATCGCCGAATACCGTTCGCGCCTGAGCGACAGCACCTATTCGATCTACGCCGACACCACGCAGCGCTTCGACCGCCTGCTGTCGTTCGACAGCAAGTTCGCGGGCGGCAGCTTCGACCGCATCACGGGCCACAACGGCGGCCGCGAGGAGATGCGCCTCCTGCCGCTGTTCAAGTTCACGCTGATGCGCGCCGACTCCCTGCCGGCCGTCAAACCCTACCACCTGCAACGCGTGGAGGATTTCCGCAAGCGCATCGACAACGAGTACCTCACCCTCTCGTGCCGCGAAAGCAACATCCCGGCCGACTCGCTCGTACTGCTCGACAAACAGTACGTACAGGAGCTCAATGCGAGCAACCCCTCGTGGACGGTGCTCTTCGAGCGCGGCGTCACGCAGTCGCTCATCAAGCAGTACACCAACTCGGTGAACACCTATTCGTCGGCCATCGAGCTCAATCCGTCGAACCCGTTCCTCTATCTGAACCGCTCGACGACACGCGCCGAGATGATCGACTTCATCTCGTCGATCGACAATTCGTACCAGCGGATCACGATCGACTCGGACCCCGCCAACCGGCTGAACAACAATTCGAAACGCACGTACAGCTACGACGAGGCCGTAGCCGACCTGAACAAGGCCGTCAAGCTCTTCCCCGATTTCGCCCACGCCTACTACAACCGCGCCAACCTGCTGGCCCTTTCGGGCAGTCTGCCGGAGGCTTACGAGGACTATTCGAAAGCCATCGAGCTGAACCCCGCATTCGCCGAGGCGTACTACAACCGCGGTATCATCCAGATATTCATGAAAGACACCCGCAAGGGCTGTCTCGACATCTCGAAGGCCGGCGAACTGGGCATCCTCGAAGCCTACGAGGTGCTGAAACGCTACGCACAGCCGGAAAACTAACTCAAACAACACAGATAAATGTCAGAAACTATCCAACGCAAACTCAACGATTCGCCCGTGGCCCGATGGACGGCGTTGTTACTCATCGCATCCACGATGTTTTTCGGCTACATGTTTGTCGATCTCATGTCGCCGCTCCAGAGCATGATCGAGGCGCAGCGCGGGTGGACGCCCGACGTGTTCGGCATGTACGGCAGTTCGGAATTCATCCTCAACGTCTTCGGATTCCTCATTCTCGCGGGCATCATCCTCGACAAGATGGGCGTGCGGTTCACCGGCCAGCTGTCGGCGTCGCTGATGTTCATCGGAGCCTGCCTGAAATACTACGCCGTGAGCGACTCGTTCGCGGGTTCGGGGATCGAAATGTGGCTCAACTCGTGGTGGAGCTCCTTCCCCGCATCGGCCAAGCTGGCGTCGCTGGGCTTCATGATCTTCGGCTGCGGCATGGAGATGGCCGGCATCACCGTGTCGAAAGCCATCGCCAAATGGTTCGAAGGCAAGGAGATGGCTTTGGCCATGGGACTCGAAATGGCGATCGCGCGCGTCGGCGTCTTCGCAATCTTCTCGATCTCGCCCTGGCTGGCCGACATGGCTCCCGCGACGGTCGTGCGCCCCGTGGCGTTCTGCACCGTACTGCTGCTGATCGGCCTGCTGACCTTCGTGATCTTCTCGGTCATGGACCGCAAGCTGGACAAACAACTCGGCCTCAACAGCCGTGGCGGAGGCGGCAGCGAGGAGGAGTTCAAGGTCAGCGACCTGAAATTCATCCTGAGCAGCAAGGTGTTCTGGATCATCGCATTCCTCTGCGTGCTCTACTACTCGGCCATCTTCCCCTTCCAGCGCTTCGCCACGAACATGCTGGAGAGCAATCTCGGAGTCTCGGCGCAGACCGCCGCCGACATCTTCCGCTGGTTCCCGATGGGTGCGGCGGCCATCACCCCCTTCCTGGGCCGCTACCTCGACCACAAGGGCAAGGGCGCCACGATGCTCATTCTCGGCGCGGTGCTGATGATCGTCTGCCACCTGACCTTCGCGTTCGTGCTCCCGGAGTACCCGAGCAAACCCATCGCCTATGGTTCGATCGTCCTGCTCGGCATCTCGTTCTCGCTGGTTCCGGCGGCGCTCTGGCCTTCGGTCCCCAAGATCGTGGAGACGCGCTATCTGGGTTCGGCCTATTCGCTGATCTTCTGGATTCAGAACATCGGACTGTGCCTCTTCCCGATGCTCTTCGGATTCGCGCTCAAATACTTCAACGCCAACCGGGCCGCCGGAGCACCTTATGACTACACGCGCCCGATGCTGATCTTCGTCGCATGCGGCGTGCTGGCGATGCTGCTGGGAATCTGGCTCAAAGCCGAGGACCGGAAAAAGAAATACGGGCTGGAACTGCCCAATATCAAGAAGTAGCCCAAGCTACACCCCGAATAAATGAAGAAGAGGAGCAGTCCTGCGATGCAGGACTGCTCCCGTTTTTATCACCGCCCGGCAGCGACCTTTTCGTAGAGCTCCGCAATGCGGCTGCACATCTCCTCCCACGAAAAGCGGCGGCGTTCCTCGACGCAGTTTTCCCGGAAGCGTTGAAGCGTGTCCCCTTCGTACATCCGTTCGATGGCGCCGGCAACCCCTTCGGGCGTGGGTTCGCAGACATACCCCACCCGGCCGTCGGGCACGATCTCGGCCAGTCCCCCGACCTTCGTGACGACCATCGGCACGCAGAACTGGTAGGCGATCTGCGTCACGCCGCTCTGCGTGGCGGTCTTGTAGGGCTGTACGACGAAATCGGCCGCCGAAAAGTAATATTTCACGTCGTCGTCGGGAATGAAACGGTCGTGCAGCAGCACCTCTTCCTGCAAACCGTTGTCGGCGATCTGCTTCAGATAGGGTTCCTTCGCGGTGTAGAACTCCCCCGCCACGATCAGCCGGCGTCCTTCGGTCCGCCCGGCGCGTCTGAGCCGCGCCCACGCATCGAGCAGCAGATCGAGACCCTTGTAGTCGCGGATCAGTCCGAAAAAGAGCGCATAGCGGTTCGCAGGGTCCAGTCCCAGCCGCACGCACGCCTCGGAACGCTCGACCCGTTCGCCGAAATTCTCGAACAGCGGATGCGGCGAGAACAGCGCCGGGGCATCGGTGTAGGCTTTCAGCTCGCCGCGGACCTGCTCGGACATATAGACGAACCCGTCCACCGAACGCAGGTAGTAGCGGTTGAACGATTTGTCGGTCAGGTGGTGTTCGTGGGGCTCGACGTTGTCGATCTGGCACAGGACTTTCGTGTGGCCGTTGCCGCGGGCCAGCCGGGCGATGGTGCCGAAACAGGGCGCCATGAAGGGCGTCCAGTACTTCATCAGCACGAAATCGGGACGCTCGCGCCGGATACGGCGGCCGACGCGCAGCCAGTTCAGGGGATTCATCGTATTGACGCACCGGCAGATGCGCAGATCGGCGGGCGGCGGCGTATCGACCGTCTGGCTCTCGCCGGGGAACAGCAGCGAGGGATATTGCAGCGTAAATGTCTTGATATCGACCTCGTTGCCCCGCCGCTGGAAGGTGCGGGCCATGATCTCCATGATCGACGCCAAACCGCCCCGGTAGGGATGCGCAGGTCCTAAAATCGTTATTTTCATATATACAAAAGATAGTAAAAAGTCGGCCTATGCCAAAACCGAACCGCATCCGATCCGGCAAAACCTTTCGGCCTCCTAAAAGCGTCGTAACGACGCCAAAGATAGTAAAAAGTCGGCCTGCGCCAAAACCGAACCGCATCCGGTCCGGCAAAACCTTCCGGCCTCCTAAAAGCGTCGTAACGACGCCAAAGATATAAAAATACCGGGACGGATGCAATTCAGTTTTGCATCCGTCCCTGTAAAACGGTCCGGCTTCCTAAAAGTGCCGTTACGGCTCCGGCTATTCGCCGCCGCCCGGGTGTCCGAAGCTCTTCGACGTGCGCTTGCTGCCGGCGGCCGACTGCAAGGCCAGGTACTCTTCGCCGTAGTCCAGCAGGTTTTGCAGCTCGGTGCGGAAGGTGTCGAGATGCTGCTCCTCTTCGGCGATGATGTCCTGGAACATCTTGTGCGTCACGGCGTCCTTGTGCTCGGCGGCCAGGCGCGAAGCCTCGTTGTAGCTGTCGATCGTGCTCTGCTCCAGCTGCATGGCCATCCGCAGCATCTCCTTGACCTCGGTGACCTGCTTGGTGCGGAACGAAGCGTTCATGTCCACGTCGCCCTGCAAAAACAGGATGCGGTCGGAGAACTCCTCGATATGGCGCATCTCGGCGATCGAGATCTCGCGCATGATCTTCGAAAGATACTGGTAACGGTCGTCCTCGAAATGGGTGTGGAAATACATGTACTGCAACGAAGTTGCGATCTCCTTGCCCACGGCATCGTTCAGCAGGTCGATGCTCACCTGATACTTGTTCTGTGTCTGTGTCTTAGTCGCGCTTTCCATAATGAAAAAGGTTTTGCCGCCATAGCTGCAAAACCCGTTCCACAAGCCGCCGACGCGACACGCCGCCCGGACCTATTTCCATTCGATAGAGGCACGCACGGCCGCAGCGCCCTCGGCCGAGATCTCGAACAGCGCCGAATGCTCCCGCTGCTCGCACCCCACCGTCAGCGTCTGCCCGAAACGGCACTCTTTCAGGAAATGGATGTCCAGCCGCACGGGCGCCTCCCGGGTCAGCATCCCGACGGGAAGCATGTCGAGCATCATCTCGATATAGCGCATCGTATTGACATGGCGGTTGAAGTCGATGTCGCTGTACACGACACGGTGGTCGGCGGTCTCCGTGGGATTCACCTCGCGGATCTTGCGCGGTTTGTCCGTCGGGGGAGCGGCATCGACGACAGCGTCGGCATGGGCGTCGCCCACCCACGAAAGGTCGATCGCCGAGCGGCTTTGCAGGTCGATCATCGCCCACTGCGTCACGGCCCGGCCGAACTCGCGCCCCGAAGCCGTGTCGGTCAGCGTGAAATTACGTGTCGAAAGCACACGCCCGTAGTCGCTGATCCACGTCGCAACCTCGTAATCGGTGTACTGCACGGGCCGGGAATCGAACTCCACGGCCATACGCGAAAGCACCCACGAGTGGTTGTCGGCATTCAGCGCATCGACGCCGAAGCCTTTGCCGTGGGCGTCGATGCCCGCCGTATTGAGGATCGCAGCCCCCAGCGAGGAGATCGTCGCCCGCAGCATGAAATCCACATCCTGAGGCTCGACCCGGTAATCATAGCGTGATTTTTCTGCCATTCGCTTGCATTTTAGCGTTTCATGCAGGCAAAGATACGATTTTTTTGTATATTTGTTTCTGATATTAACCCTTAAACCTGTTAGTTATGGAAATGAAGCAACTCGATTTCACGGAAACCTTCAAAGACGCCATCACGATCGGCATGAAGAACGCACCTTCGGTCATTGCGGCCGTCGCCCTGTTTCTGGTCACGATCTGGATTCCCTACATCAACATCGGAACCTTCATCGCCATCACCCTGCTGCCGACGCAGCTGGCCAAGGGCGAAGTGATCAACCCGCTGGGAATCTTCGACAGCAAGTACCGCCGCTACATGGGCGAATTCCTCATCACCATGGGCCTGATGGTCATCCCGACCTCCATCGCCTTCCTCTTCATGTTCGTCCCCGGCATCGTGCTTTCGCTCGCCTGGACGCTGGCCTACTACTTCCTGATCGAGAAGGGCAAGAACCCCATCGAGGCCATCCGCGCTTCGAACGACGCCACCTACGGCAGCAAATGGACGATGTTCGCCGTGGCACTCGTATTCGGCATCGCCGCCGTTATCGTCCTACAGATATTCAACGTGATCTGCGGCATGATCAACGTCGGCTTCATCACGTTCATCGTGATGTTCGCCCTGATCGTGATCATCATGTCGGTCGGCATGGCCATCAACGCTTCGTACTGGAAACAGCTGAAAGACAACGTGGCGTAACCCGTCCCGAATCCCTGCAAAGACGGCACTGTGTGCCGTCTTTTTTCGGCCCCTTCAATCATTTTTATCGAAAAACGATAAATATTATTTGTTTTTCGAAAATATATGGTATATTTGCAGAAGTAAAAACCAAAAGAAAGAGAGATGCAAAATAAAAAACCGCTCCTGCAACGTCTGCTGGTCATCTACATCACGTTCTTCATCGTACTCGTGGCAAGCGTCGCGCACGGCATCCTGCCCAATTTCACACGGGGTGCGGCCGAAGGCGTCGAGATGGGCAACGACATTGCCGAGAAGTGGAAATCGGGGATTCCCCGCATGATCTACATGCTGAGCGATATCCAGATCACGGAACAGCCCGGGAACACCCTCGCAATCACGTCCGCCCCGGGCGTGGAGATCAGCGCGAGCGTCAAACGGCTCGGGCTGATCGTCGAGCAGGACGCCCCGGGCGCTTCGCCGCTGGGGCTGGCATTCCGCTCGGTGGGCGGCAGCGCATGGCTCTATGCGCTGGTGATGCTCGTGCCGCTGCTCTACCTGGGGATCATCGTGCTGATGTTCGTCATCATCCACTCGCTGCGCCGTTCGATCCGCGAGGAGCGCACGCTCGACAAACGGAACGTCTGGTATCTGCGCACCATCGGCCTGCTGACCATCCTCGCCGAGCTCATCAGCGACACCGTGAACTGGGCCATGAACAGCCGCGCCGCCGAACTGCTGGCCGGAAGCGGATACACCGTGAACACGGAATTCCGCATCTCCTACGCTATGATCATCATGGGTATTCTGATCCTCTTCGCCGCCGAGGTCTTCGCCGTCGGCCAGAACCTGAGCGAAGAGCAGAAATACACCATTTAACAGAAGGAACGACATGCAAATGATACGAACACACAAAACGAGAGGGAGGAATTTATGGCGATAATCATCAACATAGACGTAATGATGGCCAAACGCAAGATGTCGCTCGGCGAACTGGCCGAACGGGTCGATATCACGCCCGCCAACCTCTCGATCCTCAAAAACGGGAAAGCCAAAGCCATCCGCTTTTCGACGCTCGAAGCGATCTGCCGCGAACTGGAGTGCCAGCCGGGAGACATCATCGAATACCGTCCGGAGGAACCCCGGGAATAAGAAATTCAAACCAACAACGAATATCCATGAAAAGATTGATGATGCTGGCCGTTGCGGCGTTCGCCGCCGCCGGGGCCGCAGCACAGATGAACCAGCCGATCCCCGCGGACCCCGAGCTCCGCACCGGAAAGCTGGAGAACGGGATGACCTACTACATCCGTCACAACGAAAAGCCGAAGGGACAGGCCGATTTCTACATCCTGCACGACGTGGGAGCCATCCAGGAGAACGACTCCCAGCAGGGACTCGCCCACTTCCTCGAACACATGGCTTTCAACGGCACCAAGAACCTCCCGGGCAAGCAGCTCACGGAGTATCTGGAAACCGTGGGCGTGAAATTCGGCGCCAACCTCAACGCCGGAACCAGCTGGGACCAGACGATCTACAACATCTCGGACGTACCGACCTCGCGCGAAGGCATCATCGACTCGGCGCTGCTGATCCTGCACGACTGGTCGCACTTCATCGCCCTGGAACCCAAAGAGATCGACTCCGAACGCGGCGTGATCATGGAGGAGCTCCGCACGCGCGACGGCGCATCGTGGCGTTCGACGATGAAGCTGCTGCAAGCGCTGGGCAAGGGCACGAAATACGAGCACCGCAACCTGATCGGCTACCTCGACGGCCTGAAGAGCTTCCGGCATAAGGAGCTGGAGGATTTCTACGCCCAATGGTACCGTCCGGACTATCAGGCCGTCGTCGTCGTGGGCGACATCGACGTGGACGCCGTGGAGAACAAGATCAAGACGCTGATGGCCGACATTCCGGCACCCGCCGCCGCCGCTTCGCAGAAAGAGACCATCGTGGTCCCCGACAACGAGGAACCGATCGTGAGCATCTTCACCGACCCCGAAATGCAGGGCACGAAGGTGCAGCTCTTCATCAAGCGCCCGGCGCTCCCCGAGCAGCTGGCCAATACGGTCGTCGCCGAGGCCAACAACGTGATCGAAGCCTATATGACGACCATGGAGAACGCCCGCCTGCAAGAGATCGCCATGCAGCCCGACGCACCGTTCCTCGGCGCCGGCATGGGCACGGGCGACGTGATCGGCATCATCCCGACGCTCAACGCCACGGTATTCGTTGCGATGACGCAGGACGGCAAGCTGGCCCGCGGCTTCGAGACGCTCTGCACCGAGCTGGAGAGGGTCCGCCGCCACGGCTTCACGCAGGGTGAGTTCGAACGCGCCCAGGAGAACCTGATGCGCCAGGCCGAACGCACCTACGCCAACCGCAACGACCGCCGCAACGGCGAGTTCGTGCAGACCTACCTGAACAATTACAGCAAGAACACCCCGATGCCCGACGCCGAGACCGAATGGCAGCTCGACAGCATGCTGATCAGGATGCTCAACGTCGATGCCGTCAACGCCTTCGCCGCGCAGACCATCACCCCGAACAATCAGGTCATCATCGTCACCGCCCCCGAGAAGGAGGGGCTCGCGGCGCCGACCGCCGAAGAGCTGCTCGCCATCCGCGACAAGGTGGCCGCCGGCGAAGTCGCCGCCTACGAGGACAATGTGGTCAAGGAGCCGCTGATTCCCGAAGGCACCGTTCTGAAAGGTTCGCCCGTGAAGAAGACGGCCGAAGACGCCGAACTCGGCACGACGGAATGGACGCTGGCCAACGGTGCGAAGGTCGTCGTGAAACACACGGATTTCAAGGCCGACGAGGTGCGCATGAGCGCCGTCGCCAAAGGCGGTCTGTCGGTGCTCTCCGACGGGGAGTTCTACATGGGCGAGATGATGCCTGCCGTGAACTCGATGTCGGGCGTCGGCAAATTCCCGGCCACGGAGCTCAAGAAGCAGCTTTCGGGCAAAACGGCGTCGGTGCAGCCTTCGGTGGAGAACTACGCCAGCGCCATGAAGGGTGTCTGCTCGCCCAAGGACATCGAGACGATGCTCCAACTGCTCTACCTCAACTTCACGCAGCCGCGCTTCGACCGCAACGACTACGACAACCTGATCAAGATGCTCCGCTCGCAGCTGGAGAACGCCCGCACGAACCCCGACTACCTGATGCAGGAGAAGGTGATCGACGTGACCTACGGCCACAACCCCCGCCGGCAGATGATCTCGAACAAGATCATCGACAAATTCGACTTCGAGCGGCTGCCCGCCGTCTACGCGAAACTCTACCCCGGCGCCAACGGATTCGTCTTCACGTTCGTGGGCAACATCGACCCCGAAACGCTGAAACCTCTCGCGGAGAAGTACATCGGTTCGATCCCCGCCGCCAGGAAGCCCCTGAATTACGTCGATGACAAGGTAGAACCCGTCAAAGGCGAGGTTGCGGAGGAGTTCACCGCCCCGATGCAGCAGCCGAAGGTGTCGGTGGTTTACTACTTCTCGGGCAAGATGCCCTACACGTTCAAGGACAAGGTGGCCCTGACGTTCCTCACCCAGGCGCTCGATTCGCGCTACCTGATCTCGATCCGCGAGGAGAAGGGCGGCACCTACGGCGTAAGCGTCCAGGGTTCGACGGAATACATCCCCCGCGAGACCTACGACATGACCATCTCGTTCGACACCAACGAGGAGATGGCCGACGAGCTGTGCGAAATCGTGATGAAAGAGATCGAGGAGATCGCCGCGAACGGCCCCAGAAGCGAGGACATCGAGAAAACCCGCGAGTTCATGCTCAAAAGCTGGAAAAACAGTCTGGAGATGAATTCGGGATGGATGAACTACATCCAGGCCAAATACGGCTCGGGGCTGGACTACGTCGGCCAATACGAGCAGGCCGTCCGCAACCTCACGAATGCCGACGTGCAGGCCCTCGCCAAAAAGCTCCTCGCCGACGGCAACCTCGTGAAAGTCATCATGCGTCCGGCAAAGGAAAAGGAAAAATAGAACAATTTTTCAAACCGATCAGAGAAGGCAGCCCCGAAAGGCTGCCTTCTCCGTTAGCCGGAATAGCCGAAAATGGTTAACTTTGTCAACCGAAACAACCAACACGCTTTATCATGCAAAAAAGTATCCGGCTGGTCTCCGGCCTCTACATCAAGCTCGCGCTGCTGACGGCAGCCGTCGGCTTCGTGCTGCGCATCGTACTCCTGTTCAACGCCCAGACGACATCGCTGGACTTCTCGTTCGGCGAATGGCTCGAAATATTCCTGTTCGGGGCCGTGAACGACCTCTGCGCCGCGACCGTGGGCTTCGTCTTCCTGTGGCTCTTCATGCTGAGCGTCTCGCGCACCAAGTACACGAAGCCGTGGGGCTGGATCATCCTCGCCCTGCTCGCGGCGGCATTCTGCTACGTCGCGTTCTTCAACACGATCTTCGACGAATACGGAAGCGTCGCACCCCGGATCGCCACGTGCGTCCTGGGCTACTGGGCCGGCAGCTTCGCCCTGCGGCTCTTCCTGCCCGAGGGATTCCGCAACCACTGGACTACGGTGTGGTTCGCGCTCTTCGTCGTCCTTTACGTGGGCGCCATCGTCTTCAACGGCATCAGCGAATATTTCTTCTGGAACGAATTCGGCGTCCGCTACAACTTCATCGCCGTCGATTATCTGGTCTACACCAACGAGGTGGTGGGCAACATCATGGAGTCCTATCCGGTCGTCCCGATGACGCTCGGCATCGTCGTCGTCACGCTGCTCATCACGTGGTACCTCTTCCGCCGCGACCTCGTACAGGCCGAATACCTCAAAGGATGGCGGTGGAAAGCCGTCGTCGCCCCGGCCTACGTCGCGGCGCTGTTCGCGGCGATCGGCCTGCTGAACTTCAACACCCGCTTTCAGGACAGCGGAAACGTCTACGTCAACGAACTGCAAGCCAACGGGCTCTACAAGTTCTACGACGCCTTCGTCAAGAACTCCCTCGACTACGAACAATTCTACATCACGCGTCCCGAAGCCGAGGCCGAAGCCTTCGTCCACGGCGTTTACGGCAGTACGGGCGACAACCTGCACGCGGTAAGCGCCGGGGGGGGGTCGGAAATCCGCCGCAACATCGTGCTCGTCACCATCGAGAGCATGAGCGCCTCGTACATGGAGCGTTTCGGCAACACGGAGTCGATCACGCCGGTCCTCGACTCGCTCTACCGGCTGGGCATGGCCTTCGACCGCGTCTACGCCACGGGCAACCGCACGGTGCGCGGACTGGAGGCCGTGACGCTGTCGCTCCCGCCCTGCCCCGGGCAGAGCATCATCAAACGCCCGAACAACGCCGGAATGCACTCCACGGGAGCCCTGCTGCGTGAAAAAGGCTACAACGTGACCTATTTCTACGGCGGCAACAGCTATTTCGACAACATGGAGACCTTCTTCTCGGGCAACGGATACGACATCGTGGACCAGAAGAGCTATTCGCCCGAAGAGATCACCTTCGCCAACATCTGGGGCGTCTGCGACGAGGATGCCTACCGGAAAGTGATCCGCACCCTCAGCGAGCAGTCGCGGGACGGGAAGCCTTTCTTCGCCCACGTCATGACCGTCAGCAACCACCGCCCCTTCACCTACCCCGCCGGGAAGATCCGCATCCCCAACGACTCGAAGACCCGCGCGGGCGGCGTGCTCTACACCGACTACGCCCTGGGGCAGTTCCTGGCCGAAGCGTCGAAACAGCCGTGGTTCGACAATACGATCTTCCTCATCACCGCCGACCACTGCGCCTCGAGCGCGGGCCGCACCGAAATCCCGCTGCACAAATACCACATTCCGGCGCTGATCTTCGCCCCGGGATTCGTGGCCCCGCAGCAGATCGAGGGGATCGTTTCGCAGATCGACCTGATGCCCACCCTGCTGTCACTGCTCGACATGGATTACGATTCGCATTTCTACGGCCGCAGCATCTTCGATCCCGATTACGTCAACCGGGCCTTCATCGCCACCTATCAGGACCTGGGCTATCTCGAAGGCGACACGTTCACCATCCTGTCGCCCGTGCGCCGCTACGAGCAATACCGCGTGGTGCCCACCGAGGAGAATCCCCACAACCTCGAACCCGCCGCGCAGACCGACACGACGCAGCTCGACCGGGCCGTCTACTACTACCAGACCTCCTGCAAATGGCACAAGCGCTGAGGCGCCACCCATACCTGCACGAAAAAACTGCGGTCCTCCGAAGCTGGAGGACCGCAGTTTTTTTCAGAATCCGCGACGGGATCATTCGCCCGTATAGTCGTCGCCACCGTTCTTCACGGGAGGATCGTAGGACGACGCCGGCGTCATCCGCTCGATCTGCGCCTCCGTCAGCAGGTCCTCCGTCTTGAAGGCGAGGTCCTCGATACGGCTCACCGAAATCTGATACTGGGCGTAGTTCCACTGCGTGCCGTAAACACCGTAGATGCCGAGCACGTCGCCCACGGCCCCGTCCTTCGGAATGGGCTTCATGGCGAACTGCGAATAACCGCTCGTGCGAACTCCGTAGATGCCCGCTTCAGCCGTAGACGTGGCGGCGTCGTTATAGGAGATCAGCACCGAAGCATAGAGGCGCACGTTGTCCCGGTTATAGGCCCAACGGTACCACGCACCGAAACGGGGCGTTCCCCAGTCGGTCACGATCCAGCTCGGATAGGGATTCTCGCTCGAACTGGACGAGGTACCGCTTTTGAGAGGCGGATTGGTCACCCCGTCCTGATTCGGATAGCCCGCATAGCGGACCTTGATCCCCTTGAACCGCACCAGACGCCCCAACTGATCCTCGCCCAGCGAGGTGTAGTTCGAAGCGTCCACCTCAAGGATGTCCGAGGCTTCCAGCGGCACGTACTCCCCGGCGAAGACATTCAGCTTGGCGACCCGCGGATTGTCGAGATTCGAGTTGGCGTAGTATTTGTGCGTGCCGGCCGTGTTGATGCCGTCCGACGGAGCGCCGCCGATCGAAAGCATCATGCGGTAGTTGCCCAGATAGAGGCCGTCGAGGCGCACATAGACCCACTGGCTCTTCATGTTGTCCAGATCGAGCAGGTAATCGAGGTAAAGGCCGTTGTAGAGCTTGAGCTCGATGGCGGCCGTACCGTCGTAGATGTAGAGCGACTTGTAGATGTTGCCCTGACGGTCGCTGCTGATGACCTTGCCCTTGATATACTTATCGGAAGCATCGGGACGGCCTTTGAGGCTGATGAACTGCGCCTCGTCGGGCGTGAGATCGCCGAATTTCAGCGTCTTGGTATTCTCCCAGCCGTTGTTGTTCGTACCCGTGCCGGAAATGCCGCCGAAAGCCTCCGTAAACCAGCCCTTGACCGTCTTGATCGAGACCTGTTGCAGCCCCAGCTGCGCCATGTCGTCGTCGGTGTAGAGCTTCCGCGGCCCCGGGGTATCGAAATCGTTGTAGCATCCTGCGGCCAGAACGCCGACAAGAAGTGCAAATGCTATTTTAAGACTTTTCATAATATAATCTCTTCTCGGTTAGAAACGGAAATAGACGTTCAGGTAATAGGTCGTACCGAACAGGTAGAAATACTTCGAGGGGAAGCGGCCGTAGATGTAATCGCCGCCCTCGCCGCGCACCTTGCTCATGCGCATCTGCTCGTAGCCGCCCGTGCGGATGTCCTGATCGTTGAGGATGTTCTTTACCTCGAGGCTGAATCCCAGCATGTAGTTGCGGTGGATATACCAGTTCTTGCCCACGTTGGCGCTGAGGGTGTAATACCCGCCGAACTTCTCCTGATTGCGGATCTTCTTCACCGAAGCGATGGCCTGCGCCAGCGTTTCGACGTTCGGTTCGGGCTTCGACACCTCGGCGATGATCTGGTTGGTGTAGTACTCCGTAGCCGTTGCCGTGCGGTAGAGCGGGTTCATCGAGAGGTAGAGATCGTCGTAGTAGTTGAAATTCACGCCAGCGAACCAGTTGCGGGGTCCGCGGTAGTCGAGACCGACGTTGATGGCCAGCTGCGGCGAACTTTCCACATGGAAGCCGTCCCAGTTGACCTTATCCTTCAACACGATCTTGTCCATGTTGTCCACCGTCTGCACGAAGTTGGGGTTCGACGTGTAGGTGTACTCGCCCCAGCTCACGGCGCCGACGACCGAAAGCCCCTGCCATACCGGAACCGAAAGGCCCAGTTCCACGCCGTAGTGCTCCTTGTCGATGCCGCTCATGGCGAAGTTGGTGAACGAACTGCGGGTATCGTCGTAGAACGAGATGACCTTCGACTGGTCGGTGATCGTCGTGTAGTATCCCGAGAGACGCGCCTTGATGTAGGGCAGATTGAGGTTGTAGGTGAGGTCTACGCCGAACACCTTCTCGGCCTTCAGGCCCGGAGTGGTCGTGTTGCGCGTGCGCGGCGACACGAATGCCGTGGCGAACTTCGGAGCCTGCTGCAAGTAAACCGCATTGGCTTCGAGCGAATGGGCGCCCGAGAACTTGTAGCCCAGCGAGAGTTTGCCCTCGTAGGTCAGGTAGTCGAGCTTCTTCGAATCGCCTTTCGAATTGTTGGGGAACAGACCCTTGCGCCACATACCCTCGCGGTACATCTGCGAATAGCCGACCGATCCGGCGACACCCAGCGAGAAACCGCCGATGCCCCACGTATAATTGGCCCAGGCGTTGGTTTCGAGCAGGTGCGCCCGGTAGTAGTAGCCGTACTTGTCGCCGACGCGGGCAATGCGGGCGTGACCCGTAGCCCAGTAGTAATCCAGATCGTTCTGGTAAGCCTCGGTGCTGGCCATGTCGCGCTCGGCGAACTTGTCGATGTCGTACCAATAATCGCCGCCCAGCAGGTCCTTGACCTCCGAATAGTAATTCGTGCGGTTGACGCGCAGGTTGGCGCCGCCGACGATGCGCATGTTGTTGCGCATGTTATGCTGCACGTTGACCGCCAGGTTGTAGTCCAGCTGGTCGGTGTGACGCTCCTCGATCATGTAGTTCGAACGGTACTGGTTGCCCATCAGTTTGGACAGTACGGGGTCCGTATCTATGTATTGGTTCTTGTGGAAGAAATCGTCGTAGTCGAGCATACCGTCCCATACGCCGGCCGCCATGATGGCATCCTGCAAATAGAAATAGATCGTCTGATCGGTGGTGATGCCCGGCACGATCTGCGTGCCGTCCGATGAAGGCATGTAGCGGTAGTAATCGCCGCGGGGGTCCGCACCGCCGTTCCACGTCAGCGCCGAATAGCCGTTCTTACCGAAACGCAGCGCCGTGGCGGCGTTCAGGCGCGTGTTCTCCGACATGTCCCACGTGTAGTTCAGCATCACGATCGGTTCGTGGGTATTGCGCACGCGCGAGTTGCGGAGCTTGCCGGCCTGATAACCCACGTTGGGATTGTAGTAGTTGTTGCCGAACAGGCGGTAGGCCTCGTCGGTCGATGCCTGCTGGGCTCCGCGCTCCGAAGGCGACGCCATCAGCGTAAGGCCCAGACGGTGGTTGTCGCCGAAGAGCTTCTCGGCCGAAGCGAAGTAGGAATAGGAGTTGTAATAAACGCCGTCCACATAGCCGTTGCCGCCCTGACGGGTACCCACCGAGAAGGCATACGACCAGCCGTTGTCCAGCTGTCCCGAACCGTAGGAGACCATCGCCCGGAAACGGTACATCTGGTTGCCGTTCGACACGCTGACCCGGAAGCCCTTGCGCATCTGCGAAGCGCGGGCGTTGACGTTGGTCATGCCGCCGATGCCGCCGATGCCGAAGTCAGCAGCTTCGAGACCCGTATAATTCTCCTGATTGCGCGTGGCGTCGTTCAGACCGCTCCACAACGACCAGGGGCCGTAGCCGGTCATGGCGTCGTTGAAGCGGATGCCGTTCAGGTAGATGTCCGAATACTGCGAATCGTAGCCGCGGACGTTGAAGCGCATTTCGCTGAAACGATACGACGCAATGTTGTTGAACAGGTCCTTCGACGACGAGAGCGACGAGGGCAGCGCCTGCGTGTCCGACGACGAGGAGTCGTTGTCGAACTCGGCGAAGATCGCGTCGTCCAGCACACCGCCGGCAGGGCCCGTCGGAACGATGATGACCTGCCGGAGATCCTTCACGTTCCGGTTGTCCACGCGGACCATCAGGTCGAGCGGCTCGAACTCGGGAGTTGCGAACGACAGCGTGTAGTCACCCTTGGGGAGGTTCTCGATAACGAAATTGCCGTCTTTGTCGGTCATGACCGTCAGTCCCAGACTTTCGATCTTCACCCGTACGTTGCTCAGTGCCACGCGGCCGTTGCGCGAGACCACCTTGCCGCGGATGCCTCCGTCCTGCGCATAGGACGTGAAGGTCACGGCGGCGAGCATCAGAATAAGTAAAATTTTGAGTTTCATACAAATATTTTAGCGTGTTTATTTGGCAATGTAGATATAGACCGGGAAGTGGTCGCTGAAACCGCCCTGAAAGTCGTTGCCGACGAACGTGCGCAGCGGATAACCCTTGTACTGGCCCTCCTTCTGGATCATGTAGGGACGGCGGAAAATGCCCCCGTAGAATTTCGACTTGCCGACGGGCTGGATTTTCAGTTCGCCGGTGGAGCCCGTCGCCAGGTTCTCCGAAACGACGATGTTGTCGAACAGATTCCACGCATCGCGGTAGGCCAGCGTGCCGTAACCGGCTTTCAGCAGGGCGATGAAGGGATTGAACATGTCACCCGCTTTCACGTCCTTGATCTTGCCCTTGGCGCTCAGCCCCTCCACGACGCTGGCGTCCGTGGCGTCGTCGTTCAGGTCACCCATCACGACCACCTTCGTAGCCGGATTGGCCGCCATCACCGAATCGACGATGTGCTTCACCTGGCTGGCCGCAGCCAGACGCTTGGGGTCCGAAGCCTCCTTGCCGCCCAGCCGCGAGGGCCAGTGGCTCACGAGGAAGAAGAACGGCTCGTTCTCGATCGTGCCCCACATCGTGACGAAATCGCGCGTCTTGAAGTTCGGCATTTCGGGCATTTTGAACGGAATGGCCGCGCTGCCTTCGAGTTTGAAAACGTCGGGACGGTAGTAGAACCCAACGTCCACGCCGCGGGCATCGGGCGAGTCGTAATGTACGATGCGATAGTTGCCGTGCGCGAGTTTCGGCTGTGCGATCACATCCTCCATCACCGAGCGGTTCTCGATCTCCGAGACGCCGATCACGACGGGAAAATCCTTGTCCTCGGCGGCGATGTCGAACAACACCCGTTCGAGGTTTCCGATCTTCTTGGTGTACTTGGCCGTGTTCCACTTCTTGGGTCCTTCGGGCGTGAACTCCTCGTCCAGCACCCCCGGTTCGTTGATGGTGTCGAACAGGTTCTCGAAGTTGTAGAAGACCACTTTATAGGGCTTCTGCGCAAAGCATGCCGCCACGATGAGGGAGGCAAACAGTCCTGTCAAAAGGATTTTCTTCATAACGATATGCAATTAAGGTCCTTATCAATAAATTCCCGGCCAGTCAGCAATATTTTTCTGTTTTTTGACCGCATCGGCAACGTCGGGATCGAGGTTTTGGAAGAACTTGAAACCCGTCTGCTCCTCAATATATTCCACCGTGCAGGCCGCCGCGGCCGTGCCCGTCGCGGCTCCGGCCGCATCGTTGGTGAAGATGAAACCGATGGTCTTCACCTCGTCGGCCGCAAGCTCCCAAAGCTCCTTATGCAGGTTGCCCGTCTGCTTGAGCAGCACCTTCCAGCAATGCGACGGCACGGTGATCGGGCCGTTGGCGTTGGGAATCGTCGTCGATTTCTTGAAGCTGGCGCCCGTCACCACATAGAGCGTGTCGTAACGCACTCCGCTCGGCAGCGGTCCCCACTGACGCACCTGCCCTTCGAGCCGCGCCCAAACGCCTTGGTTGAACGCGCTGTTCTGGGGCATCATGTTAGTCGCATAATAGGTCATCCGGTTGGCCGCATAGTTGTTGTAACGTGTGGCCTGGGGCAGCATGTGCCCGCGGTCGTACCCCCGCTGTCCGTAACCCGAGCTGATGTTCTGCTGATCGGCCGTCGGAATTACCGGCAGCTGGTCGTTCGGATCGTAACCGAAAGCATTGACCCGCGACAACTGGGGCGCCTCGTAAAGGGCATAAAAGACCGGATAGGCCACCCATTGCGAAACCCGCGTCTTTTTGTCGTAGCAGACCGTGAAATTGCGGACATATCCTCCTGCGAAATATTTATTGCCGACCAGCGTCGTGTTGTAGGTCTTATAAATATAGTTGGCGTCCTCGCGGTATCCGGGCAATTCGCCCCATGCCCGGTCGTACTCCGGAGTTGCGGAATAGGGCATCTGCCACAGCCGCAGGGTCACGGAATAACCGCCGGAATAGGTGACGGATATTTCCGCCGCGCGGTACTCTTCGGTGCTGTTTTCCTCCAGGTAGAGAGGCAGCGCCTCTCCCACCGCACCGCCCGCAGCCGTCGCAAGCCGTGACGCCGGATCGAACGAACACCACTCCTCGCCCGCCGCCAGTACGATCTTCGCCCGGAAGGTCTGCCCCTTCGGGCCCTGGGTAAGGAGCCTGTCCGTTGTGGTTATACAATTCACGGTTTTTGCTTCGAGTTGCGCCAGGGGTTTCACACCTCCGTCGTCATCGTCGCTGCATCCCGCGAAAAGGACAAGCATTGCCGACCATGCAATGTATAGCAAGCCCGTCTGTTTCATGAATTTCACCATGCAAAAATAGCTAAAAAAGGCCACGGTCCTCGGACCTGTTTAGAAACCAAACTCTTGACGGGGTTTTATCCCCGCCAAGAGTGGTTTGTTTTCAAAGTCAGTTTCCTTGACTACTTTTTATAAATAATCTTTATTGATTTCACATAAAGAGAATAGTTCGAATTGTTATAGAGCTTGAAATAGCTATATCCTTTACCAGAAACATCGAACGTATCCGTGAAAGACCAGAGAGATTCGGCGCCTATTCCCTCTGCTGCGGGTGCAGCTTCATTGGTCGAAGGGTTCTTCTCGGTACCGAAATACATATGATATCCAGGCTTACTAGCCGATTTGCTATTCTGGCAAACAACCTCAATCGAAATAATCTCCCCGAGTGTCGCCGTATTCAAAATGAAACCCTGCTTAGCAGCACCATCTTTATTGCCTTGGAATTGGAGCACAGAATAATTATAAGTGCCTTCCGCACCGTTCCCCCGAGTAATTCTAGCGCCAGCAAAATCAATCAAGTTAGTATTCCACGTATACCAGGTAGACTCGACTGCAACATCCTGCGATCCGTAATTAGAAGTGCCCAACTCTACTGCCCCGGATTTCCCGCTGACAATACCGTTAATATCCAAGGTAATAATCGCTGCACCGCTGGGAAGAGCATATTCTTGCGACAAATCAATAGTAGCAAGTATATTCCCATCCACCTTTGCCACCAGTTTACCCGCCAAAGCAGCGGAAGTCGTATTGTTGCCTTTGGCCTTGACTTCGACGGTAGTAGCGGTAACCGTACCTACTGCGAAATAGTCGGCGCCCTCGGAAATTTCGAACGTAGGATTGCCCGAAACATTCATGGCAACATATTCCACCGTCTGAGCAAGGGGATTTTCGGCTGCGAATGCAGACGGAGTCGAAGTGAATTTCACGACAGGATCGGTCGATGCAAGCTCGATCTTGTCGGCAATGATGTTGAAATATTTGGACGTGTTGGTATAAACATACCAGCCCGTTACTTTCACGGCCATTCCGTCATAAATAGCTGCATTCAACGACGCCGGAGCATCCAGAAGCGAACCGGTCTGTTCTCCCGTATAATCCGAGAAAGCAACGTTATAGAAATTACCCGACTTCGTCAGCTTACCGGTTACGGTAATGTATTTCAACGGCTTGGTATTGTCAATCTCAGCACCGGCAACCACTTGAGGCGCAGGAACGGTAATCGTACCGGTTCCGGTTTCTTTGGTCACCTCGGCGGCTGCGTCGAACTGGAGTGCAGTCTTACCCTCCATACCTTTCGCATAGTCAGCGACAGCACCCGACACAGTCACCAGATCACCGACGGCAACCGACTGCTCCGTAGTCTTGTAAACACAAATGTAACCCGTTCCGTCGCCGATAACGAAGCTCTTCGCACTGACACTTACAACCGTAGCCTTTTCGATGGTGTAGCTGCCGGCAGCAGTGATCTCGCTGATCTTCGTAGTGGTGGTCTCCACTTCGAAAAGCGGCTCGGTCATACCTTTCAAGTCGTCAGCATTGCGGGGCGAGACATTGCCCAAGTTGTTATTGATGGAAACACAGCCTTTGATATTGCCCGAATTATTGGGAATCTCGATTGCCGAAGCCCAATCTTTGGTATAAGAGCCGAACGACAGCGAGAACGACCCGCCGGTACGGGTCACGAACGTATGATTTGCATAGCCGGAGCTGACATTGTAATATTTCTGCCCGATGATGTCGGCAACAGGCTGCGAATAAACCTGCACGTACTGCGACTGATATTCTGCCAATTTGGAAACATCCTCGACAGCAATGGGTGCCGGCGTATTGTCGTTCGAATCCAAAACCGTAATTGTCGGATCGGCTGTTGCATCCGTGAAGTTCACCTGACAGGTTCCGAAATAGGACTGCTGCGAACCGCCTTTGAGCTCGAACTGAACGATATTGCCCATCTTGGCAACGGTATTCGTTCCTTTCAGACGAATGAACAGACCGGCACCCGGTTCAGTCGTGTCGTCGGCGATCATGAACGACTTGTTATTGATGTTATTACCGGCAACGTCCGAAACAACGATACCTGTAACAACCATCGACTCCGTAATTTCGGTTGCAGAATTAGGGAAAGTCAATTTGTCGCGGATTTCCTTTACATTGGTCGTAATAGTCGTCGAACCGGCACCGTTCTGCTTAACGGTGATCGTGGCCGTCTTGGGAATGGGAATACCCTCGAAACTGCCGTTCGTAAGCAGTTTAGCGGTAACCTGACGCTCGGAGTTGCTTGCGGCACCCTCCCACGGATCTACGGTGAAAGTCAGCGTCGTTTTACCCTTGCCGCCCGTCTCCCTGCTGGGATGGCACCAGGAGGAAG
The DNA here is from genome assembly GCF_040095975.1 of Alistipes intestinihominis. NCBI lineage: Bacteria > Pseudomonadati > Bacteroidota > Bacteroidia > Bacteroidales > Rikenellaceae > Alistipes > Alistipes intestinihominis. Next base: position 68,099 of record NZ_JBBMFL010000013.1, on the reverse strand, counting down.
CCGTCTCGTCGTCGAAAGTCAATGCCCAACTGCCGGTCGAAACGACCTCGATGGCATCGGTAGTCCCACCGTCGAGTTTCACGGCGACAGTAGCCGAAGCCTCGCCGTTCACGGTGATCGACGGAAGCCCGCCTTCATCGTCCTTGTCATCGTCCGAGCAGGCGCCGAAGGTAGTGATCGCCAACGCCGCGCAGAACAATGTTTTCCATAAGTTTACTGCTTTCATAGAGTTTAGTGTTAATTAAAAAATAATTGTATGTAGCCAATATAAATTTCAATTCATTACATAATGCCAATATTATGTCTCAAAGATAAAATTTATTTCCGGACCTGCAAAGTTTGTAACATTCTTTTAATAACCATATCGGTCCATTTTATCTCGTTTTTCTCCGCGCGCCTCATTCGCCGGGGATAAAAAGACCCGGAACGCACCTTTCGGCACACCCCGGGTCCAGTCGGATGCGGACAGATCAACGGATTCTGTCGGCCGCGCGCACCAGCAATTCGTCGCGGAAAATAGCCCGGGCCGCCAGGTATGCGAACAACAGGCAGACCAGCGGCAATGCAATGGCGGGCTTGAATCCCTGCGTGTGGAACGCCAGGTCGGAAAAGACCCGCCAACTCAGAAAATAATAAACGCCCTCCATAGCCACGCAGCCCAGCAGCAACACGATCTCGACCACGCAGAGTCGGATTTGCAGCAGCCGGCGGCGGAACAGGAAAATCGTGACCAACGGCAGCGCGCAGGCCAGCGCCAACACCGTTCCCATGTAGACCGCAGGCTGTACGGCCTCGCCTTCGGCCGTCTTCAACGCAAAGGCATAGAGTCCGAACTCCCCGGCGTCACCCGCGAACCATGCCAGAGGCGCAAAGAGCGTGCCGGCCATCAAAGCCGTGACAATCAGCAGATAAAGCGTTTGGATTCGTTGTATCATCATTTATAAAGTTTTGTCGATCAGATATTTGTTCCGCTCGGAGGAGTTTCTGTTGATAAGTTCCCCCAAAAACCCCGCCAAAAAGAGCTGGACGCCGAGAATAACGGCCAGAATCGCCAGATAAAACAGCGGCTGGTCGGTCACGGCGCGCAAAGGCAGGTCGTGGAACTGTTTCCAGAGTTTTTCGGCGATGATCCACACCGTCGTTCCGCCGCCCAGGAGAAACATCAGCGTCCCGAGGCTGCCGAAGAAATACATCGGCGAACGCCCGAAATGCGACATGAACAGCACCGAGATCAGGTCGAGATAGCCCTTCACCATCCGTTCGACGCCGAATTTGGAATGCCCGTACTTGCGGGCGTGGTGATCGACGACCTTTTCGCCGATGCGGCGGAACCCGGCCTGCTTGGCCAGGATCGGAATGAAGCGGTGCATCTCGCCGTAGACCTCGATGGCCTTCACCACCTTGCGGCGGTAGGCTTTCAGCCCGCAGTTGAAATCGTGGAGCCGGATGCCCGACACGCTCCGGGCCGTCCAGTTGAAGAATTTGCTGGGCCAGCGCTTGCCCACGGGATCGTGACGCCGTTTCTTCCACCCCGAGACCAGATCGTAACCCTCTTCGAGGATCATGCGGCGCAGTTCGGGAATTTCGTCGGGCGAATCCTGCAAATCGGCGTCCATCGTGATGACCACCTCGCCCTCCGCCGCCGCGAATCCGCAGTAGAGGGCCGCAGACTTGCCGTAGTTGCGGGCGAAGCTGATGCCGCGGACGGCCGGATAGCGCTCTTTGAGCCCCTCGACGACCTCCCACGAACCGTCCGACGAACCGTCGTCGATCAGAATCATTTCGTAGGAGAAGCCGTTTTCGCGCATCACCCGATCGACCCACTCCGCCAGTTCGGGCAGGGATTCCACTTCGTTGTAGAGCGGCACTACGACCGATATGTCCAATCTATCCATACGATGCGACTACTCGTTGGAGTCCTTGCCGAAGGGTTTCGGAGCACGTGCGATCACCCCCGCAATGATGAGGCCGAAAACAACGCCGAAGAGCAGGCTGCTCCACACACCGCCCCAGACCGTTTTCAGCATCGAGGGCGCCGGCGAGTTCTGCAATTCGTTGACGATCTGAGAAAGCATCCCCTCCATCGACGAGGAGGCGCCGCCCATCCGCGAGAAGAGCCCCGTCATCCACGAAACGTAATGGTCGATGTAGTTCGCATAGCCCACGATCAGGTGCAGGTAAACCGCCTGCACGACGCCCACGATGATGCCCGCGAAACCCGACACGGCCAGCAGAAAGCCGTAGCCCTGCCCGAAAGAGAAACCCTCGTCAGCGGTGTAAAGCTGCGAACGCCGGCGCGTGTAGCGGTGCAGCAGGTAGTAGTGCACGGCCGCCACGGCGAAAAATTCGAGGAGCATCAGATAGAGAAACCCCGTGCCGCTCGTGAAAAACACGCTGTTCTCCAAGACGCTCGACACGGCGAGTATCAGTCCGATGACGGCGCCGCATTTCGCGGCTTCATTCCAGAAATTGTTCTTATCCATTTATATCGTCAATTTGATCCGTCTATTGCAAATCCCCCTTGCCCTCGCGCAGGATTTCGGGTTCGTCGCCCGTGAGGTCCACCACGGTCGTGGGCACGTTGTCGCCGATTCCGCCGTCGATGACCAGCGCCACGTCGCTGCCGTAGCGTTCGTGGATCAGCTCGGGATCGGTCGTGTACTCCACCACCTCGTCGTCGTCCTTCACCGAGGCCGTGATCATCGGGCACCCCAGCGCCCCGACCACCGCGCGCGCCACGCCGTTGGCCGGAATGCGGACGCCGATCGTGCGGCGCCGTTCGAGCGCCTTGTCCGGAATACGTGCCGAAGCCGCCAGCACGAAGGTGAACGGTCCGGGAAGATTCCGCTTCAGAATCCGGAACACGGCGTTGTCCACCCGGCAGTACTCCGCGACCTGGGCGATATTCTCGAAGACCACGGTGAATGCCGCCGAACCTTTGCCCTTGATGCGGCGCAGTTTGTCGATAGCCTTCGCCGAACGCAGCGAACAGCCGAAGGCATAGACACTGTCGGTGGGATAGATGACGATCTCATCCCGCTCCAAAAGGTCCACGACCCGGTGCAACTCCTTCTCCGAAGGGTTCTGTTCGTAAATCTTGGCAAGCATGGGACGACAAAGATACGAATAAGCGAGCGCAATGTCAAATTTATTTGAACATTGCCGAGCGGGAGTATCTAAGACGAAGTCAAAGATACATTATTTGATCTTGCGGCGGTTCAGTTCGGCGCTGTATGCCCGGGCGTTGGCGTTGTGCTCGCTCAGGGTCCGTGCGAAGTTGTGATAGCCGTCGAACGTGGGCCGCGCACAGAAGAAGATGTAGTCGTGCTGCTCGAACCCGAGCACGGCGTCGATGGCGTTCTTCCCGGGCATGCAGATCGGCGAGGGAGGCAGGCCCTTATTCACATATGTATTATAGGGCGACGGATATTTCAGATGCTTGTAAAGGATGCGCCGCAGTCCGAAATCCTGCATGGCATACTTCACCGTGGGATCGGCCTGCAGGGGAATGCCTTTGCGCAGGCGGTTGACATAGACGCCGGCGATGCGGGGCATCTCGTCGGTCTTGCGGGTCTCCTCGTAGACGATCGACGCCAGCGTCATCACCTCCAGCCGGCTCAATCCGCTGCGCTTGCGTTCAGCGTCGCGCTCCGGGGTCCAGAAACGGTCGTATTCGCGCTTCATGCGCTTCACGAACTCCTCGGGCGTCACCGTCCAGTAAAACTCGTAGCTGTCGGGAATGAACATCGAAAAGAGCGTCACGCTGTCGAACCCGACCTCGGCGGCCAGCTCCTTCGAGGTCAGCGCCCGCATGATCGCCGCGGAATCGGCGTCGATCTGCCGGGCGAGCTTCTGCGCCAGCTGCGCGGGGATGCGCACGTTATTGATCGTCACCCGCACGGGCGTCTGCATCCCCAGTTTGAGCATGCGCGCCACCTCGATGACGCTCATGCCGGGTTTCAGCACATAGTGCCCGGGCTTGAACGTCCGTTCCAGACCGATCCGCCGGGCATAGGCCCCGAAAGCGCGGCGATGCCGGATATGGGGCAGCAGCGAATCCAGCGCCTCTCCGTATTCGGCCCGGCCGCTCACGTAAAGGTCGTGCTCCGCGGCCACGGCATTTCCATAAAACTGCTGCCGCACGGCGACACCGGCCGCAACGACGACGACGAACACCCCCAGAGAGATCCGGAGCAATGTTTTTTTAGACATTCCGCAAATTTTTTTGCAAAGATATAAAAAATTCCTACTTTTGTGCCCGGGTGAGTCTTATACGACCAGCTCCCACAGAATCCCCCAGGCGAGGAATCGAGCAAGGGTATGTGGTCGTAGCGGTGCGATGTAAGTAGCTCACCCTTTTTTCTATAACGGTGCCTCGATCCGACGGGTCGGGGCACCGCTTTTCTTTGAATATCCCCGCTTTGGAAAAATAATTGTATCTTGCCCCGCAGAAAACCGAACGAACGATGGAAAACAGAATCACGACCCTTTTCGGCATCCGCTACCCCGTCATCGCGGGCGGGATGGTGTGGTGCAGCGGCTGGCGGCTGGCCGCCGCCGTCAGCGAAGCCGGCGGACTGGGGCTGATCGGCTCCGGCTCGATGACCCCCGAACTGCTGCGCGAACACATCCGCAAATGCCGCGCGGCCACCTCCCGCCCCTTCGGAGTCAACGTGCCGCTGGCCTATCGCTATACGCCTCAGCTGATGGAGGTCATCGCGGAAGAGCGCGTTCCGGCGGTCTTCACCTCGGCGGGCAGTCCCGCGACCTGGACCGGACGCCTGCACGACGCGGGCTGCCGCGTGGCGCACGTGGTGTCGAGTTCGAAATTCGCGCTCAAAAGCCGCGATGCGGGGGTCGATGCCGTGGTGGCCGAAGGTTTCGAGGCGGGAGGCCACAACGGCCGTGAGGAGACGACGACGATGGCGCTCGTTCCGCAGGTGCGGCAAGCCGTCGATCTGCCGCTCATCGCCGCGGGAGGCATCGCCACAGGGGCCGGCATGCTGGCCGCCTTCGCCCTGGGCGCCGAAGGGTGCCAGCTGGGCACCCGCTTCGCACTGTCGCAGGAGAGCTCGGCCTGCGAGGCGTTCAAGCGGCGGTGCGTGGAGGTGCAGGAGGGCGACACGATCCTGACGCTCAAAAAGGCCATACCGACACGCCTCGTCCGCAACGGCTTCTGCCGCACGGTCGAGGAGGCCGAGAGCCGCGGCGCCACGGCGGAGGAACTGCTCGCGCTGGTAGGCCGCGGACGCCCGAAACGGGGTATTTTCGAGGGAGACCTCGACGAAGGGGAGCTGGAAATCGGACAGATCGCCGCGCTTATCGACGACCTGCCTTCGGCCGGCGACATTCTCCGCCGCCTCGTCACCGAATATGAAACCGCGCGCGGAAACCTCCGCCCGCTCTGACCGCTATCCCAGCCGGTTGCGGACGTAAATCCGCTGCTGCTCGGTCTTCATGTCCACCGCGTCGGAGAGCGCCCGGATCAGCAGCGACAGTTTCTTGTAACCGTAGTTGCGGGGGTCGAAATCGGGCATCTTCTTCGACAGCACGCTGCCCACGTCGCCCAGCGAAGCCCAGCCGCTGTCGTCGGCAGCGTCGTCGATGGTGTTCTCCAGCAGCGTGCGGAACTCGTCGTCGAACGGCCGGATGATCGTCGAGGCGTGCCCCGCATCCTGTGCCGGTCTCTTCTCCCCGGCCGACTCCGCAGCGGGTCCGGCCGGCGTCTCGGTTTCGGCGGGCTTCTTCGTCCCTACCCTCTTCTTCGCAGGAGCCGCTTTCTCCGGCGGAGGCGTCAGCCCGAGAATCTCGACGTAGATAAATTTGTCACACGATTTGATGAACGGCTTCGGCGTCTTCTTCTCGCCGAACCCCAGCACCTCCTTGCCCGATTCGCGGATGCGGCTGGCCAGACGCGTGTAGTCGCTGTCGCTCGACACGATGCAGAATCCGTTCACACCCTCCTTGTGCAGGATGTCCATGGCGTCGATGATCAGCGCCGAATCCGTGGCGTTCTTGCCCGTCGTATAGGCGTACTGCTGGATCGGCGTGATGGAGTTCTCCAACAGCACCTCTTTCCAGGCGGCGAATTTCGGGTTGGTGAAATCCCCGTAAATCCGTTTTATCGTCGGCGTGCCGTAGTTGGCGATCTCATCCAGAATATCCTTTATCTTGCGGTGCGAGATGTTGTCGGCGTCGATCAGCACGGCGAATTTTTTGTCGTTCAGTTCCATACAGGTTCAATTAATAGTGTAAGATACGAAAAAATCCCGGAAGGATCAACTTTCCGCCTCTTCCAACGGGTTCCGGTCGTCCTCCCCGACGCTGCAATCGCAGAAATGAAACTCCCGGCGGGCCTTCTCCTTAGGAAACAGAAAATAGACGCAGACGGCCTCGGTGCACAACTCGCCGCGCACGTCGCGGATTTCCACGGCGATACGGACGATATTGCGCCGCTGCTCCTCGACGCGGGCCCGCAGGACGATGCGCCCGCCAGTCGTACGGATCGGCTTATGGTAGCGGACCTCCATCCGGGAGGTCACCCCGCTGGTCTGGAATTTCCGGAAAACGACCCAGCTGCTGATCTCGTCGGCCAGCGTCGCCTGGATGCCGCCGTGCAGCGTGTCCACCCATCCCTGGAACTCCGGGCGGGGGTTCCACACGCTCACGATGTCGTCCCCGTCCTCGTAAAACTCCATCCGCAGCCCCTGCGGACTGTGCGGATCGCAGCCGTAGCAATGGTAGCCCTCCATGCCCTCCCACGGATTGAAAATGCGTTTCATAGTCTGTCTGCTTGCGTTTTTCGCAAAATTAACGAATTATTTCCGCCCGCGGAACATCCGCGCCGAAAAAACGGCCCGAACGGAGCATGAAGTTGCGGCCGCGGGTTTCAATATCCGAAAAAATTCCGTATATTTGTAGACAGCCAAAATCAAAAACGAGAAAGCAATGATACGACTCAATGTATTTATCCGCACGACGGAGAGCAACCGCGAGAAACTGGTGCGCACGGCCAAGGAGCTGGCAGCCGCCTCGCTCAAAGACGAAGGATGCGTGGCTTACGACCTGTTCGAAAGCGCCACGCGCAACGACGTTCTGATGATCTGCGAGACCTGGAGCGATGCCAAGGCCCTTGCGGCCCATGAACAGGCGTCGCATTTCACGACCCTCGTGCCGCGCATGCAGCAGCTGGGCGAGATGAAGCTCGAAAAATTCGTCTTCTGATCCGCTCCTCCGGGCATGAAAAAACCTCCGCAACCGAAGTTGCGGAGGTTTTTCGTTTAGGTAACTATACAACAATACCCTTACCGCTAAAATCAGCGTCATTTTATCCACAAAGTTAGGAGTTTTACGAGATGATAATGGAAATGGATAGCCCATAAACTCGAAAAAGATGGCCCTTGGATTTATATGGAGTCATTAAATATTCCCTCTAATTCTTGAAGTAAAGCCGGGTCTTCGATTTCTTCTAATTCGGCTAATTGATGCACTTCCCTACGCCCATCACTTTTTAACGTATCTACCATCATAGTCGAAGTTATATCGCAAACTCTAAAAATCTCTTCACTATTAGATTTTAACTTAACAAAACAGCCTTGTATAATCCCCATATTGTGCAATTTTTTTACAAAAAAATAAAAAATTCCGTATCTTTGCCAATATTAAGGAATGTGCCTTATACTCGTTGAAATCGCCAATCTCACCGAACGTATATACAAGGCACAGCAAACGTCCATACTCGTGGGCTGTTTGTCTGTGTGTATATACAGGTGTTTGGCGATACCTAACGAGAACACGAGGACGACAGCCCACTTTCCGTTTAATTAAACATTGTAAAATTTTCCTATCGGCTGTACGTGGAAAAATCGTTAAAATTCGCCATTATGAAAAAGATTTTTATCTTAGTTGCTTGCGCTGTAATGCTATGCGTAGATGCGTTCGCTCAAATTAATTTTTGGAATAAAATTTTTAAGACGAACAATTTTCAGGAAGCGTACACAATACTTTACGCTAACAAATGTAATTTCTACGTTAAGACCATTGATTACGATCAACACGATGGAACGTCGTATGATCAAATGGTAGGAATGAAAGGTGGTACAGTGTTCGTCGTAAAGAGTAATGCTATCGGTAGCAATAATTTGAAGTCTGTTTCAGTTACAGTAGGTGAAACGACTTTCGAGGCAGTAAATAAAGAATTAAGTCAATTGGGTTACAAAAAGTTCAGCGATCGAATAGAAACTGAAATGCTTTTCGGACGAAGTTTTTCTTGCAGAGTGGTCAGATATTGGTATGGTAATATTGTGGTCAAAGTAAAGATTTACAATGACGCACCCGGAACATACCAAATAAATTTTTCATGGAAATAAATTAGGGCGCAATATGCGCCCTAATTCAGTCATAAGGTTTTTCGTTTACTCCTCGATCGCCTCGAAATCGGACTTGTAGAGTCCGCAGATCGGGCAGGTCCAGTCGTCGGGAATCTCGTCGAACGGCGTTCCGGGAGCGATGCCGGTCTCGGGATCGCCCTTGGCAGGGTCGTAGACGTAATCGCAGGCCGTACACTTGTACCGCTTCGGGATACAGCGGTCGGCGACCTTCTGCCAGTCGATCAGCTCCCAGAAAGCGGCCATGAACTCGGCCCGGCGGTTGCGGTAATCAATATAGTAGGCGTGCTCCCAAACGTCGGCCGTCATCACCGGACGCAGACCGTCAGTCATCGGGTTGCCGGCGTTCGACTTGGCGACGATCGACAGCTTGCCGGCCTTGTCCATCGCCAGCCAGGCCCATCCCGAACCGAAAAGCCCCACGGCAGCCTTGGTGAACTCCTCCTTGAAAGCCTCCACCGAACCGAACGCCTCGGTGAGCTTCGCGGCCAGCTTCGCAGGCATGGGCTTCTGAGCAGGAGTCAGCATCCGGAAAAAGAAAGTATGGTTCCAGGTCTGGGCGGCATTGTTGAATATGCCGCCGTCGGCCTTGCGGACGATCTCGTCGAGCGGCATCTCCTCGTAAGGCGTACCGGGGATCAGCTTGTTCAGGTTGTCCACATAGGTTTGCAGGTGCTTGCCGTAGTGGTAGTCGAGCGTCTCTTTGCTCATCTTCGGAGCAAGCGCTTCCAATGCGTAGGGAAGCTCAGGCATCGTGTGTTTCATAGTCGTGTGCGTTAATGAATTAAACTTGTCCGAAGTTAGCAATAATTTCCGTCGGCCCGTCACGCCGAGCCGAAAATGATCATCATTAAAACGAATTCAGCCCTCAGAAGTTGGCCTTGATGCCGACCGTGAAACCGGCACCCTGCTCGGGATACCACGGATACTCGTAAAGGTCGCGGTCGGCGAGGTTGCGCCCCTCGGCAAAGAGCGTCACGCGCCCCGAAACCTTCCAGTCGAAATTCACCCGCAGATCGACGGCGAAGGGCGCCTTGAAGGAATTCAGCACGACGGGCAGCGCGCGGATGCCAGCGGGATCATACGCATAGGCGGACCAGCGGCGGACGCCCTGCATCAGCGCCTTCACCCCGAACGAGATCTTGCGGCCCTCGTAGGCGACACCGACGTTTCCGGCAATCGAAGGCGCTCCGTTTTTCAGGTCCGTTTCGTCGTTGTAAAGACAGCCGTGCACCGCCAGGTCGAATTTCAGCACGCTCACGGGCCGGTATTCGATCTCGCCGTTGAACGATGTCACGGTCTGGCGCGCCGTCACGGGAACGAAAGCACCGAAGAACCCGGCGTTTTCGGGATCGTCGGACCAGAGGGCCGTCCAGAAGAGCCGGTTGTCGTGAATCGAGACGCCCGCATAGAGGCGGTAACTGAAGCGGCTGCGCCACAGGCTACCGCCCACCCCGAGGCGGAAATCGTAATCGACCGAGCTCTTATCGAGCCACGTCGAAGCCGTCACATAGGGATTTTGGAGCGTCAGCGACCGGAAATCGTTCGGTTTCACGGCGCCGTCGGCCTCGAAGAAGGGCCGCAGCCCCGGCGTCCCGAGGTTGAAATCGAGCCGGGCATAGGGAATCACGTAATTTTCGGCATCCGCCCCCTCGATCTTGTCGTGGTAGTAGTCGGCCCCGACATCGAGGCGCACCACCCCGCCCGCGAAGCCGTAGCGCAGGGCGGCATGGATCAGCTGCTGGGTGTTCTCCGAGATGGATTTCTGCCCGGCCAGCCGCTCGTAGCCCGCTTCGAGCGAAAAGCTGCTGCGGCCGAACCCGCGGGCGATCTTCGCCCGGGCCTCCAGCGATGTCTGGTGGGCCTTCTCGCCGTAACCGGGCCAGTCGGAGTGGTCGAAGAACATGCCGCCGCCCAGCGCGATTTCGAAGTTCGTGCGGCCGAGGTCCTGAAAATCGTCCCCGAAACGCACGGCGACATGCGCATCGCCGTAGTCGTTTCTGTCGCCTGCTCCGAATTCCTGTTCGAGCCCGGCAGGGGCATAAGCCCCGTAGCGGTGGTACATCCGGTTGTCGTAGTAAAGATCGCCTTCGAGGATATGCTTCCCGAAATATTTGCCCGCGGCGGCCCCGATGCGGTTGAACATCCGCGTCGAGGGGTTCTTCACGCCGAAATCGTTCCGGATCTTGGCATACTGCCCCTCGTGGTTGACGTAGCCTATGACATAACCCGTCGAAGGATTCTGCGACGAGGCGTAGAAATCCAGCACCGAATTGAGCGGATACCCCGCTCCGGCCTTCACGTAAAAGGGCAGCGGGCGGTTGAACTCCCAGTAGGTCACCGTCGCCGGGCGTATCGGGCGCGTCGAGAGCGTCGTGCGCAGCGACAGCGGCGTGATGGTATAGTCGATTTCGGGACGCAGGCGCGTCGTGTCGGTCATATCGGGCCGGACGGCCAGCTTCGAAGCGCTCTCCACCTTCGGGACATACGCCTTGGTCACCTCGACCTGTTTCTCGACCTGCGCCGCAGCCAGCTGCGGCAGAACCGCCGCGAACACCGCGGCTATTAAGACTCTCTTCATCGTCAATTCAATTTTGCGATTCGTGCCTTCGCCTCCTCCACAATGCCGTCGTCGGCGGGCGAATAACCGTCGGCGACACTCTGCCACGTCGCCCGGGCCTGGAACGTGTCCCCCTTGCGGACGTAAACGTCGCCCAGCAGGATGAAAGCCCGCGCCAGCCAGTAAGCCTGCGGCTCCCGATCCGAGAAGGCGAACACGGCGGCTTCGGTCTTGTCCATGTCGCCGCTTTCGAACGTCGATTCGATCACGTAATAGGCGGCTTCGGAGCCCTCCTTCGTGCGCACCTCCTTCGCAAGCTCCTTGTAGAGCTTCACCGCCTCGGCGCTCCGGCCCTCGGCCCGCAGCTGCCCGGCCCAGGCATATTTCGCTTCGCGCAGCGCCACGGCCCCCGCGTCGTCGTGCCCGCAGACATCGGCGGCCATTTCGGCGATCTTCGCCCCGTCGCCCCCGGCCACGGTGGCGCGCACATAACCCGTCATGGCGTCCTCGCGGCCCGTCTTGGTCGGCGCCACGTCGTAAAGCCTCCGGTAGGCCGATGCGGCCTCGTCCCAGCGCTTGTCCTCGAACGTCATCCCGGAGAGTTTCTCCAGCACGGCCACGGTATACTGGTTCGTACCCTGCCCGGCCAGCCGGGTCAGCGTCCCGATAGCGTTCTCGCGGTCGCCCGCAAGCAAATAGCAATCGCTCAGGTAGTAGAGCGCATCGGTCAGGTAATAGCCCTTGGGATAGCTCGCCACATAGCTGCGCAGCGACTTGGCGGCGGCATCCCGCTGCCCGCCGAGGTAGAGCTTCTGCGCCGCGGCGAACGACAGCGAGTCGCGCGACAGGGCTGTCAGGTCGCTCTCCACACCCGCCTTGGCGGCATAGTCGAAATAGGCGTCCACATCACCCTCCGAAACATAAATCTCGCGGATCGACTGCATCGCGCCCTTGGCCTCGGCCGACTGGGGCGACGCCCCGACCACGCGGTCATAATAGGCCAGCGACTTCTGCTTGTCGCCGAGATTCAGGTAAGCCAGTCCCAGATCGGAATAGGCCTGCGTACAGCGCGGCGACGCGGGATAAGCCGCAACGAACGTCTCGAGCTGCGCGGCGCCCTCGGCATATTTCTCCTGCGCGATGTAGCTGCGCCCCAGCTCATAGGAGGCTTCGTCGGCATAGTCCCCGCCCGCAGCGGCGATCTGCCGCAGGGCCTGCTGCTTTTGGTCCGTATGGCCCAGAATGCCGAGCGTGATGGCCCGTTTGTACTGAGCATATCGCTTTTCGGGCGTTCCCAGCGCGATGGCCTTGTCATACTCCCCCACGGCCGCTTCGAACCGCCGGTCGGAATAGGCCGCGTCGCCCAATCGGTTCAGCGCGTCGGCGCGGTAGCTGTCGCGCGGCGACCATGCGGCGAGGAACTTGCCGAAAGCCTCCTGCGCCTGCTGGAGATCGTTGCGGTCGAAAGCGCAGTAACCTAAGTTGTACCACGCCAGGGCATATTCGCGCTCGGTGCGGGGCGCCCGTTTCAGGTAGGCGTTGTATTTGGCGGCGGCAACGGCGTAATCGCCCTGCGCAAAGGCGATCTCGCCCTGCCAGAAAGAGGTCAGAGCCGAGTATTTCGGACTGACGTTCACCGCCGCGGACTCCGCGAGGTAGCTTTGCGCTGCTTTCAGATCGCCGGAGGAATAAGCCTCCAGCCCGCGGAAATAGGCTATTTTCTGCAACGCCGCGCGGATGTCGGCATCGCCCGAAGGCATCGCCTTGATGGCGCGGTAGGCGGCGTCGTAGTCGCGGGAGTTGTAGTAGGCGGCGATCAGCAGCGTCCGGGCCTCCTCCGCACGCGGCGACGAGGGATAGCGTTCGACATAGCGCGTCAGCACGTTGATCGCCCCGTTGAAGGCTCCGCCGCCCAGCTCGTATTGCAGTTTGGCATAGTTGAACAGCGCGTCTTCGGCGATCGCGGCATCCAGCGACTCGTCCGAAGCCATCGCAAAAGCCTGCATCGCCGACTCCTTGTCTCCGGCGCGCAGGTAGCAGTCGGCCAGGTGGTAGGAGGCGTTCTGCGTCAGGGCGTCCTCGGCGCCGCACGCCTTGCGCAGCCACTCCGCAGCCTCGGGATAGCGGGCCGTGCGGTAGAGCGAGAAGCCTTCGAGATAGGCGGCGTCGCGGTCCATCTCGCCGCCGGCGCTCCGGAAAGCCGCGAGGTGCTCCAGCGTCTTGTTGAAATCCTCCAGCCGGAACCACGATTCGGCCATCACGCGCTCCAGTTCGGCGCGGCGTTCGGGAACCGCCCGGCGGGCCAGCGCCTCGCCGTTCTCGACCACGTAGCGGTAGTTGCCCTCGCGGAACTCGATCTGCAACAGGTAGTAGGGCACCACGTCGCCGTAGGCGTCGCTGCGCGCGAGCGTCTCGAAGCCCTGCTTCGCCCGGCCGTAGCGTCCCTCGGCATAGTCGATATAGGCTTTGTAATAACGGGCGTGATCGACATACTCGCTGCGGCTGCCGATGCGGTCGAAATAGCCGTATGCCTTCGCGTAATTGCCGTCGCCGAACTCGACGTATCCCATGCGGATGTCGTACTGCTCGCGGCGCGGCGCGCTCAGGGCCCTGTAATCGGTCTTTTCGAAGGCTTCGCGGGCCTTCTTCATGTTCCCGGCCGAACAGTAGAACGACCCGAGGGCGAAACGCACGTCGTTGGCGTAGACCGACCCGGGATAACGCTCGTCGAATTCACGCAGGGCCCCTTCGGCATCGGCGCTGCCCAGCTCCACGGCGCAGGCGGCCAAATAGAACTCGACCTCCTGGGCCAGCAGGCGGTCCGAAGGGGTCAGGGCGGCCTTCGCACGCAGGAACTCATGCCGCGCGTCGCTCCAGCGGCCGTAGTCGAACAGGTCGCGGGCGCGCTCCATGAGCGTCCCTATTTCGGGCCCGGCGGCCTGCGCACCGAAGGTGCACGCCGCCGAGGCAAGGATCAGCAACAATATCCGGAATTTTCGCATACGCATATTTTCACTAAATACGGGCAAATATACGAATTTTTACCCATCCGCACACTACCTGAGGAACGGAATTTGCCCTCGGATGATCGTTGAACGAAAAAACCGAAAACCATGATTGAGAAAGTAACTTTACAGATGTCCGAAAACGGAAAATTCCGGGCCGCAGACGGCGCCGGATGCGACACGATGAACCCCAAGGCCCTGCTGCTCTACGCCGCCGCGCAATGCGCCGCACAGACGGCGCTGATGATCATGCGGAAAGAGCGCATCGCGCCCAAGCGGTTCGAAATCGGCTTCTCGGGAGAACTGTCCACCCAGGAACTCCGATCGGAAAGCGTATTCACCTCGTTCCATGTCGTTTACAACGTCGAGTGCGGTTCCGAGGACGACCAGGCGAAAGTCAGCCGCGCCATCGTCCTCACGCACGAAAAACACTGCGGTCTGGTGCGGATGCTGCGGATGATCGCTCCCGTTTCGCACGAGGTCGCGGTAGTGAGTACCGAACCTGCGAAAGCGTGAAACACCCGGCGGTAATAAAAAACGGCGGAGAATATTCTCCGCCGTTTTTTACTGCGCCGTGATGCGCTGGTAGTCGGAAACCGCCACGGCATAGTTGTAGTGCGCTCGGATGGCGTTGGAATAGAGCTGAATCCAGCTCAGCTGGGCTTGCAGGACATCGAGGATCGTCGCAAGCCCCTCGCCGTAGGAATAGGTGCTGATCGAGAGGTTTTCGGCCGCGATGCGAAGGCTCTCCTCCGTGGCATCGACCTGCGCCCGGCTCTGCACCAGCGCCGTCCAGCCGTTCATCTCCTCGCGCACGATGTCGTCGTGGCGCAGCGCGGCGGTCCACTCCTGCTGCCGCTGCACGGCGCGCGCGATTCCCACGGCCCGGCGGCGTTCGCCCCAATGGAAGATCGGCACCGAGAGCTTCACGAAAACCGATCCGTCCACCGTCGTGGCCCCGGTCCGGTTGGGCGAGAAAGGCTGCCACGATCCCCCTACCCCGACGCTCAGCTGCGGATTGAAGGGCGCCCGGGCCGAACGGACGCCCCAATCGGCCTGCTCCGCACGCAGCCGTGCGGCGGCATAGTCGGGACGGCGCGCCAGGGCCTCGGCGGACACAACCCGCCCGGGCATCGGAAGCGAATCGCGGATGCTCTGCGCCAGCCGCACGTCGAGCGCGGCGTCGGTTCCGCGCAGGATGTTGAAGTTGTGCAGGGCCACTTCGTAACTCTGTTCGGCGCTCACGAGCGAATATTCGGCCTCGCTCAGCCGGGCGTCGATCATCAGCACGTCGCCCTTGGCGATATACCCCTCGGCGAAACGGCGGTCCACGGCCTCTTTGAGCGAACGGATGATCGAAACATACTGGCGCATGGACGCGGCATAGAGCTCCACGGCCGAAAGGTTCCAGTAGGCATAGTCGGCGGCATAGCGCACGTCGAGGCGCGAGAACTCCTCGTCGCACAGGGCGATGTCGTAGCCCAGTTCGGCCTGCCGGGCCGAAGCCCGCACCGCACCGCCTCCGTAAACGGTCTGAACCACCTGCGGCAAAACGCCGAAGGTCCACGGCTCGACGCCTTCGTAACGGTGGAAGGTCTTGGTGAAACTCCCGTCCATCGCCAGCCGCGGAAGGTAGCCCGTGCGGGCCTGCCCCAGCGTTTCGGCCGCAGCGTCGCTCTGCGAGGCGGCGATCTTCAGCTGCCAGCTGTAATCGGCGACCGCCGCCCGGTAGCCGTCGAGCGAGGTTTGTCCGAACGCCGGCAGGGAGAGGCACAAAAGGAGTATCGAAACTGCGTTTTTCATGGTTTGCGAATGTTATAGAACAGGGCGTAGACCACCGGGAGCACGCAGACCGTCAGCAGCGTAGCCACGAGCAGTCCGCCCATGATCGTGGCGGCCATAGCCCCGAACATCGAGTCGAACAACAGCGGCAGCATGCCCAGAATGGTCGTTCCCGAAGCCATCGCCACGGGGACGATGCGGCTGCGCGTGGCCGATGTCAGCGCCTCGTAGGGGTCCTTGCCGGCGGCCCGGAGCACGCCGATCTGCTCGACGAGCACCACGGCGTTCTTGATGTTCATGCCGACCAGTCCCAACAACCCCAGCAGCGAGAAAAAGTTGAACACCTTGCCCGTGACGGCCAGTCCGAGCACCACGCCGATGAAGATGAGCGGTATCATCAGCAGGATGACGACCGGTTCGCGGTAGTTGCGGAACAGCAGCAGCAGGACGATCAGGATCAGCACCAGCGTCAGCGGCATGTATTCGGCCAGCGCCTCGTTGGACTCCTGCTGACTCTCCTGCTCGCCGAAAACCTTCATCGAATAGCCCTCGGGAAGCACCACGGCGCGGTCGATCGAGTCGCGCAGCGCGGCGAACAGCTGCATAGTGTTGACCCCGCGGGCAGGATCGCACTGCGCCTTCATCACCCGCTGGCGGTTGAAGCGCTTGATGACGCCCGGCCGGAAGTCGAAGCGGAAGCCGTCGGTGGCCTGCTCGATCGAAAACACCTTGCCCGAAGGGCTGAAGATCGGCAGGGCCTGCAAGTTGGTGAGGTTGTAGGAGCCGATGTTCTCGTCTTTCAGCAGGATCGGCATGAACTGGTCGCCCTCGCGGTATTCGCCCAGCGCGTACCCCTGCGTGGCGATGGTGATGCCCCGGGCCATCTGGCTGCGGGTGATGCCGATACGCTGGCCCTTCATCTGCGAGTAGACCGGCTGCCACATCGGCACGCGGTTGCCCCAGCCGTTGCGGATGTTCACCGCCCCCGGCGTGCGCCACATCACCTCCTCGGCGGCGGCCGTCAGGCGGCGCAGCGTGTCGGCGTTCTCGCCGATGAAGCCGAATTCGATGGCCGCGTCGGGCACGGGCGAGAGCTTGAAAAGCGACGAGCGCAGCCATACGTCGGGGAGATTCGCGGTGACCCAGGCGTTGAACCGCGCCTCGACGGATTCGGTCTGCCGCTTGTCGTGCAGTTCGACGAGGACGTTGCCGAAATTGGGACGCATCGAAACGCTGCTGCTGGCCAGATAGTAGCGCGGCGGCGTGGAGCCGAGCGTCATCGAAACGGTCTTCACCTCGGGCTGTTCGCGGAGCCACTCCTCCATCGTGAGCAGGTTGCGCTCCGTATCGCGGATGTCGTACCCCTCGGGCAGCAGCACGTCGGCGCGGAAATAGGGTTTGTCGAGCGACGGGAAGAAGTTCTGAGGCATCAGCCCCATGACGACCAGCGAAAGGGCGAACAGTCCGACAACGACGGCCACGACCGCCCATCGCCGGCGCAGCAGGACGGCCAGAAAGCGGTCGAAAGCGCGGTAGAATTTCGTGTCGTAGGGATCGCGGCCGAGGGGTTTCACCCGCAGCATGAAATTCCCGAACAACGGCGTCTGCGTCAGGGCCAGCACCCAGCTCAGCAGCAGCGAGAGGGCCAGCACGACGAACAGCGGCTTCACGATCTCGGCCACCGACGAAGGGGCCAGATACAACGGCAAGAACGAGAATATGGCGATCAGCGTGGCGCCCAGCAGGCTCCACCGCGGGGCGTTGGCTCCATCGACGACGGCCTTGCTTCGCCCCGCACCCCGCAGCATGGCCTGCTGCGCATTGTCGGTGACGACGATGGCGTTATCGACGAGCATGCCCATAGCGATGATGAATCCCGCCAGCGAAGTGCGGTTCAGCCCCTCGCCCAGAAACTGCATCAGCAGCAGCGTGCCGCCGATCGAGAACAACAGCGAACTGCCGATCAGCACCCCTGCGCGGAAACCCATGACGAGCATGATGATCAGGATGACGATCGCCACCGACTCGGCCAGATTGAGGATGAACGTGGAGTTGGCCTCGCGGGCGATGCGGTTTTCGGGATAGAGCACCGTCAGTTCCATGCCCACGGGCATCTGGCGCGTGAGCGAGGCCAGCACGCCGTCGATCTTCGCTCCGGCCTTCACCACATCGACGCCCGCTTCGGTCGAGATGCCGATGCCCACGGCCCGGCGGCCATCGACGCGCATCATCGTCTGCGACGGCTCGGCGTAACCCCGCTCGACGCGGGCGATGTCGCCCAAGCGGTACTGCTTGCCCGAGGTGGCGAACAGCAGCTGGTCCGCCAGGTCGTCGAGCGTCTTGTAGGTCCCGTCTTCGAGAATCTGTATGCGGAGCTTCCCAGCCTGCTTCTCCCCGCTATCGACGATGGAGTTCTGCTGGCCGATGGTCGAGACGATGGTTTCGGGGCGGATGGAGAAGTTGGCCAGCGCCGCGAGGCTGACGTAGACGTTGACCACGGGCGTCTGTTCGCCGTAGAGGGTCACCTTCTGCACGCCGTCGATCGTCACGAGGGCCGTTTTCAGCCGCTGGGCCCAGTCGCGCAGCTCCGACCACGAGAATCCTCCATCGACGGAGAGTCCGTAATAGATGCCGTAAACATCGCCGAAATCGTCGGCGACGGTGATCTGCGACGCCCCGGCGGGCAGTTTCGGCTGGACGTTGAGCACCTTGCGGCGCAGTTCGTCCCACAGCTGGGGAATCTCGCGGGCAGGCGTGGCGGGGTCCAGTTCGACCTGGATCTTCGAAACGCCGTAATAGGATTCGGAAGTGATCTTGTGCACGAGGCGCATCGACTGCACCTCGCGTTCGATGGGCTCGGTAATGAGCTCCTCGACCTCCGGAGGCGTGGCTCCCGGATAGGAGCAGACGAGCGACGCCGATTTGATGACGAAGACCGAATCCTCTTTCTTGCCCAGCGTCGAGAAGCCCAGCGCCCCGCCGACCAGCAGGACGAAGAGGAAAAACCAAATCACTTTGGCGTTTCGCAGGGAATATTCGGGCAGGTTCATCGCAGCGTCATCTTAAAATCCGGACCCGCTCCCCTTCGCGCAGCTGGTAGACGCCGGCCGTGACGACCCTGTCGCCCGGCGCGACGCCGCTGTCGATGACCACGCGGTCGCGGCCGAACAACTCCCCGGGCTTCACCTCGCGGCGCGTGACGCGGTCGTCGGCGCCCACGATCCAGACATAGGTGCCGCCCTCGGCCGGAGCGTAGACGGCCGACACGGGCAGCGACACGGCGTCGGGAACCGGATCGGCGCTCTGCATGGTGATCGTGCACGACATACCGGGCGAAATGCGGTAACGCGCCGGATCGGGATTTTCGAGAGTCAGCGACACGGGGAATCCCGAAGCGTCGGACGAGGTTTCGACATACTCCTTCAGGCGGGCCGGAATCGCCGCGCCCCGATAATTGTCGAACTCGACGGTGAAACGCGTCGAACTGTCCCGCAGCAGCGACAGCCCGGTTTCGGGAAGGGTGAACTGGACAGTGGTGGTGACGGGGTTGACCAGCCGAAGGATCGACTGTCCGGCCTGCACCCGTTCGAAATTATCGACGTATTTGCGCTCGACGACCCCGGCGAACGGAGCCCTCAGGCGCGTGTCTTTCAGCAGATCGAGGGTGTTTTCATAGGTGGAGCGCGCCTGCGCATAGCGCGTCGAGGCGGCCTCGGCCTCCTGCCGCGACACGGCCTCGTGCTCCACGAGACGCTGCATGCGCTGCTGCTGCGAGCGGGCCTCCTCGAAGGCCGAGCGCGTCGCCGCCACCTGCAACTCGATGTCCCGGGGGTCCAGTTCGGCGAGCAGCGCCCCTTTCTTCACGCTCTGGCCCTGCGCAACGGGAACGTCGAGGACCTGCCCCGCCACCTTGAAAGCAAGGTTCACGGCATCGTCGGGAGTGGCCATACCGGCAAAATCCTTGTCGATGATGCCTGCGCCCGCGGCCGTCGTGACCTTCACGGGACGCACCGTCTCGGGAGCCGGGGTTTTGCGGCCGCACGCCCCGGCAAGCAGGGTTATCAGCAAAATAGGGATTGTTCGCATACGAAAAAAGTTGATACTCTTCTTTTTCTACGCTCGGCATAGTCCGAAACCGAGTTTCGGCTCTCCCTCGCTAAACGAAAAAGTTGACACGGTTTTCTCCGTGTCAACTTTTATACCACATCCCGCCGAACGCCCCTACGGACGAATATCGCGACAGTTCTTTTTAGCCGTGATGGTTCCGTCGTCCAGCACCACCAGTCCGTTGTCGGCCCGAAGCATGGTTTTCATCGTCGAGGCGTCGATGTTGTAGCAGCGCACCTCCCCCGAACCGAAATCGTGCCACGTGACCCCGTACAGCGGATCGGGCGTCAGGCAGACCACATGGGCGCCCTCCTCCCGGGCGTGTTCCACCAGCCGGGCCATACGCCGGGCGCAGGGACGCGGCAGGCGGTCGAACTCCGTGACGCAGAGCATGTAAACCCGTCCGGGCATGGTCAACACCTCCTCCGTGGCGTCGCCCTCGGCGTCGCGCAGGGCGAATTCGCTCACCAGCGGCCGCACCGACGGCAGCTCGCTCACGGTGCGGGTGTCCACCCATTCCCACTTCTCGGCGTCCTGCCACTCGGTGTCGTCCAATGAAAACTCCCGCTCGCGGCCTGTCTTCCGGTTGCGGTAGACCAGCACGGTTTCCGACTCGCCGGACTCGACGGCAGGCTCCTGCATCGCCTCGTGGATGTTGACCCCGACCTTATAAGGCAGGAAGTCGATCAGCGGCAGGTGGATATAGCAGTAGTAGCCCAGATACATCGAGAGGAAGAAGAACGTGCAGGTGAGCACGATCTCCAGGGGTTTGAACGCGAAGATCTTGTCGGGACGGTAGCGCCACCACACCACGAAGGACATCGGCAGCAGGGCGACATTCTTGGCGAAGGTTTCCCAAGGGGTGAGTTTCAGCGCCTCGCCGAAGCATCCGCAATCCTCGACGGGGATCAGCGTGGCGCTGAGCAGCGTCAGCAGTGTGAAAAAGATCATCGAAACCAACGCGAAGATCGAAATCAGACGGATGCGGACCTTGAGCAGCAGCATGCACCCCATCATCAACTCGGCGCCGCACAGCCAGATCGAGAAGGTCATCGACGCAGGTTGCAGGTACTCCATGCCGTAGATCGAGAGGTATTCGTTGACCTTCAACGCCGTGCCCCACGGATCGATCACCTTCGAGAAGCCCGAAAGGATGAACGTGCAGGCGAGGATCAGCCGGCAGACGTTCGCCAGAATCTTGAAAGCCCGGGTCCTCCTCATCGTGCATCGAGTATCGGGGCCAGCACGGCCCGTATCTTATCGAAAATCCGCCCGGGGCTCTCCATCGCCCCGTTCGCATCGCAGCAATCGACCACGCGCAGCGAATCGTCCTTCGCGGCGGCGGCCAGATAGACTTCGCGGACACGCCGCTGCAAGTCGAGGGCCCCCTCGTGGATGTCCTGCCCGCCTTGCAGATAGGTGCGGTCGTCGCCCTCGCGCGCCTCCGAGAGCTTGCGCTCGGTGAAGGCGAAGGGCACGTCGAGGAAGAGCGACATATCGGGGCGCGGCAAGCCGTTGTAACCGAATTCGAGGTCGAGAATCCATTGCGCGAGTCGGTCGCGCGGCTCCCCGGCGGGAAGTTTCGCACACTGGAAGCCTACGTTCGAGTAGACATAGCGGTCGAGGATCACGGCTTTGCCCGCGGCGATCCACGCCCGGATCTGCGAAGCCGCCGCGGCGCGGTCGCCCGCGAAGAGCAGGGCCACGAGATAGGGATCGACCTCGTTCACGCCGCCGAACTCCCCCCGGAGAAAACGGGCGATCAACTCGCCGTAGACCGGAGCGTCGAAGCGCGGAAAATGCACATACTCGCTCTCCACGCCCCGTTCCGAGAGGAGTTGTCGCAACATGCGGACCTGGGTCGATTTGCCCGCCCCGTCCAAGCCTTCGAGTACGATGAACATAGGTAGTAGTCTTGTTTATAATTAAAAATTAAGAATGAAAAATTAAAAATTCCATTTTCCCGTCCGACATCCTACGACACGGATTTTCGATATGAATCCCAATTTTCAATTCTCAATTTTTCATTTTCAATTGCCAATATTCAGTTGCGCAGCATCCGCACGGCCCGTTCGACCCCGGCGGCCAGCGCATCGGCCTCCGCAAGCGTATTGTACAGCGCGAACGAGGCCCGGCACATGCCCGTCGTGGCGTAGTGGTCCATCACGGGTTCGGCGCAGTGCTGGCCCGTGCGGACCGCAATGCCCAGTTTGTCGAGGATCATCCCCATATCGTAGGGATGCACCCCCTCGACGTTGAACGACACGATGGCGCACTTACCGGGCGCCGTGCCGTAGATCCGCAGTCCGTCGATGGCCGACAGCCGCTCCGTGGCGCGGCGCAGCAGCGACTCTTCGTGCGCCTCGATCTCCGCCGGATCGAACCGCTGCACGAACTTCACCGCCTCGCCCAATCCGATGGCGCCCACGAAATTGGCCGTTCCGGCCTCGAATTTCAGCGGCACGGGGGCATAGGTGGTCTCCTCGAAAGTCACCGTATCGACCATGTCGCCGCCCCCGAGGAACGGCGGCATCCGCTCCAACAGCTCCCGCTTGCCGTACAGCACGCCGATGCCCGTCGGACCGTAGAGCTTGTGGCCCGAAAAGGCGTAGAAATCGCAGTCCATCTCCCGGACGTTCACCCCGCCGTGGACCACGCCCTGACAGCCGTCCACGACGACGACGGCCCCGACGGCATGCGCCGCTTCGATAACGGGCCGCAGGTCGGGCCGCGTGCCGAGCGTGTTCGACGCCTGCGTCACGGCCACCACACGGGTCCGTTCGTCCACGAGTTCCGGCAGCAGCTCCGTGCGCAGCGCTCCCGCATCGTCGAACGGCAGCACGCGGATCTCGGCCCCCTTGCGCCGGGCCAGCAGCTGCCACGGCACGATGTTCGAGTGGTGTTCCATCTCGCTGACGAGGATGTTGTCCCCGGCCCCGACGAAGGCGTCGCCCCAGGCATAGGCCACCGTGTTGAGCGACGCCGTGGCGCCCGCCGTGAAGACGATCTCCTCCTTCTCGGCCGCCCCGACGAACGCGGCGATCCGCTCCCGGGCCGCCTCGTACAACTCCGTGGCCTGCTCCGAGAGATAATGCACCCCGCGATGGATGTTCGAGTTCAGGCCCCGGTAGAGGTCGTCGATCGTATCTATCACCTGACGAGGCTTTTGCGCCGTGGCTCCGCTGTCGAGGTAAACCAGCGGCCGGCCGTAGACCTCGCGGTGCAGGATCGGGAACTCCTCCCGTATTTTTTCGATGTCGAGCATATTCACAGTTTTTCCATTTTCGCCGAAGCCAGCTCCATGACGGCCCCGCACAGCGGCTCGATGCCGCAGCGAGTCACGACGTCGCCGACGAATCCCTCGATCTGCAATCGCCGGGCCTGCGCCTCGCTCAACCCCCGCTGGCGCATGTACAGAACCGCATCGGCATCCATCTGCCCCACCGTCGCGCCGTGCGAACACTTCACGTCGTCGGCATAGATCTCCAGCTGCGGCTGGGTGGTGATGCGCGCCGTCTCGCTGAGCAGGATGTTGCGGCTCTGCTGGCGGGCGTCGGTGCGCTGGGCGCCGGGAGCGACGTAGACCAGTCCGCAGAACTCCCCGACGGCCTGTCCTCCGGCAACGCCCTTGACATAGGAGTCGCTGCGGCAGTCGGCGGCATTGTGCGCCGTGCGGAGTTTCACGACGCAATGTTCGCTGTCGGCAGCGAGGAACACCCCTCCCAACTCGTTTTCGGCATCCGCACCGTCGAGGTCGATGCGGTACGAGGCGTTGGCGCTCGACAGCTGCACCGTCGTCAGGCGGCAGCGGCTGCGGGCGGCCTGCTTCACCGCGACCTCGGCGAAAGCCTCCGCGACGAACAGTTCGGTCAGCACTAACTGCGCCCCTTCGGCCAGCTCCAGCGTCAGCGACGAGAGGTCGGGGGCGGTGTGCAGCACGACCAGATGCGCCGAAGCCCCCGCAGACACCTCGACGTGCAGGCTTCGGGGATCGACCGCCGCGAACGGTTCGCCCGCGGCCCCGTCGATCCGGAGCACCCCGCTGTCCGCCGGACGGAACCCGCGGATTATGTCGAGAATCGTCTCCATCACTTGTCGTATTCGTTGATGAGCCAGTCGTAACCCTCCTTTTCGAGCTTGAGCGCCAGCGACTTGTCCCCGGAGTAGATGATGCGCCCCTTGTAGAGCACGTGCACCACGTCGGGGACGATATAATCCAGCAGACGCTGGTAGTGGGTGATGACCACCGTGGCGTTATCCGCCCGGTGGAGCTTGGTGACGCCCGTGGCGACGATCCGCAGGGCGTCGATGTCGAGCCCCGAATCGGTCTCGTCGAGGATCGCCAACTTCGGGTCGAGCATCGCCATCTGGAAAATCTCGTTCTTCTTCTTCTCGCCGCCCGAGAAACCCTCGTTCACGGCCCGCGAGGTGAGTTTCGACGAAAGCTCCACCACGGCGCTCTTCTCGCGCATCAGGTGCAGGAACTCGGCGGCCGTCAGCGGCTCTTCGCCGCGGAACTTACGCTGTTCGTTGACGGCCAGCTTCATGAAATTGGCCATCGTGACGCCCGGAATCTCCACCGGATACTGGAACCCCAGGAACAGCCCCAGTCGCGCGCGGTCCTCGATGGACATCGACAGCAGATCGCGGCCCAGAAACTCGGCCGAACCCTCCGTAACGGTGAATTTCTCGTTGCCCGCGAGCACCGACGCCAGCGTCGATTTGCCCGAGCCGTTGGGCCCCATGATGGCGTGCACCTCGCCGGCCTTCACCTCCAGGTCGATGCCCCGGAGAATCTCCTTGCCATCGACCGAGGCGTGCAGATTTTTTACCTTTAACATATCCTTTTTGCCAGTTTTTTACATTTCCCAATCTCCCGGGGCGTCAGCTCCCCGTGTTTGCGGCATCCGCCCCGGCCCAAAGTCCCGGCGATCCGGAAACCGCTCCATTTCAATATCTCGCGCAATGCGCGGAACACGCCGGTCGTCTGGCGGAACCACACGCTGAACGGATAGACCGTATTGCACGTGGCGACCAGCACGGCCCGCTTGCCCTTGTGCAGCGGAATCGGCATGCCGTTCTCCCGCTCGCCCATCATCGCATAGACCATCCGGTCGAACAGCACCTTCAACGTCCCGCTCATGTTGCCCCAATAGCAGGGCGACCCGACGATCAGGGCGTCGGCCCCGCGAACCGTCTCCGCCGCGCGGTGGGCGTCGTCCTCCGGCAGCACGCAGCGCCCCAGCGAACGGCATTTCATACACCCGGTGCAGGGCCGGACCTGCATGTCGCGGACTAACAGCATCTCGACTTCGCACCCTTCGGGCAGAGCGCCGGCCACATGGCCGAGCATCTGCGAAACCAGCCCGTCGCGGCGGGGACTTCCGTTTATGACGACGACTTTCATCCTTCAGTCTATCCCACCGATCCCTCCAGCTGCAAGGCCAGCAGTTTCTGCGCCTCGACGGCGAATTCCATCGGCAGTTTCGACAACACCTCGCGGGCATAGCCGTTGACGATCAGCCCCACGGCGTCCTCCGTCGAAAGCCCGCGCTGGTTGCAGTAGAAGAGCTGGTCGTCGGAAATCTTCGAGGTCGTGGCCTCGTGCTCCACGACGCCCGTGCGGTTGCGCACGTCGATCACGGGGAAAGTGTGCGCCCCGCACTTGTCGCCGATCAGCAGCGAATCGCACTGCGAGTAGTTGCGGGCGTTCTCGGCCCCCTTCGCCACGCGGACCATGCCGCGGTAGGAGTTCTCGCTCCGGCCCGCGGAGATGCCCTTCGAGACGATGCGGCTGCGGGTGTTGCGGCCGATATGGATCATCTTCGTGCCCGTGTCGGCCTGCTGGAAATTGTTGGTCATGGCCACCGAGTAGAACTCCCCGACGGAGTTGTCGCCCGCGAGGATGCAACTCGGGTATTTCCACGTGATCGCCGAACCCGTCTCGACCTGCGTCCACGACAGCCGGGCGTTCTCGCGGCAGATGCCGCGCTTGGTCACGAAATTATAGACGCCGCCGCGACCCTGCCGGTCGCCGGGATACCAGTTCTGAACGGTGGAGTATTTCACCTCGGCGTCCCGCTCGACGACGATCTCCACCACCGCGGCATGCAGCTGGTTCTCGTCGCGCTGGGGTGCGGTGCACCCTTCGAGGTAGCTCACGTAGGCCCCCTCGTCGGCCACGATCAGCGTGCGTTCGAACTGCCCCGTGCCGGCGGCGTTGATGCGGAAATAGGTCGAAAGCTCCATCGGGCAACGCACCCCCTTGGGGATGTAGCAGAACGAACCGTCGGAAAAGACCGCGGCGTTCAGCGCGGCGTAGAAGTTGTCGGTATAGGGCACGACGCTCCCGAGGTATTTTTTCACCAGCTCGGGGAAGTCGCGCAGCGCCTCGGAGATCGAACAGAAGATGATCCCCTTTTCGGCCAGCGTCTCCTTGAAGGTGGTCTTCACCGACACGGAGTCCATCACGGCATCGACCGCGACGCCCGCCAAGGCCATCTGCTCTTCGAGCGGAATGCCCAGTTTGTCGAACGTGCGTTTCAGCTCGGGATCGACTTCGTCCATCGAGCCGAGCTGTTTCTTGGGCTTGGGAGCCGCATAGTAGATGATCTCCTGAAAGTCGATCGGCGGGATCGTCAGGTGGGCCCACGTCGGAGCCTCCAGCGTCAGCCAATGGCGGTAGGCCGCCACACGGCGTTCGGTCATCCACTCCGGCTCGCCCTTTTTGGCGGAGATCAGCCGCACGACCTCCTCCGAAAGCCCTTTGCCGATGGTCTCGGTCTCGATGTCCGAAGTGAAGCCGTACTTGTATTCCTGCTCTCCGATATTTTCCAGTATGTCTTTCTCTTTTTCTGCCATCACAAGCGAAATATCCTGCGAAGATACAAATAAGCGGGCGCAATTTCAAATTTATTTGAACATTGCCGAGCGGGAGCATCTTCGGCGAAGCCAAAGATACGAAAATCCGTTTACATTTTTACCATCTCCCCAGCAAATCCGGTTCCGAAGCGGTCAAACGGCAAAAAAGGGCGCTCAATTTCTGAGCGCCCTCCCGTATGCAAAGCCTGAGGCTTATTTGGTGTATTCGATAACGACTTTACCAATCTCGACATTACTTACTGACGATGTCCAATCAAGTACGTAGTCGATACGGAAATCATCCGCCGAAACGTCAGCAAAATCAAATGTGATAGTTGCAGTCTTAACTCCGAGAGGCTCCGTAGCAGCAAGCACCGTACCCCCGTTATAAGTACATTTCAAATAGTCGGGTTCGCGGGTCGAATTGGGCATGATCGTGATTTTACGGATTTTTCCCAAATCAGAAGCCGAAACATGCGTTTCCGTTTTACCTTTATTGAAATACCACACGACATTTTTGGCCGCATCGGTACTGTAATAAATATTACCCGTGAAAGTGATCGTGCTGGCACCCGTATCGTCGGTAGCCGTCCACGTACTGTCGTTGGCACCCCAACTGGTCGGCAACCCCGTGATGTTGGACGACAAAACGCCCGCCTTAGCCGAAAGTGTCATCGTGTAATCGGTCTGCGTACCGTTAGCGACGGTCAGTTTGGCCGTACCGGGATCGGAAGCCTGCGCCGAAGCGTCGGCGGGGGTGGCGACCACCGAAATCGTGTATTCACCCACGGCAAGCGCGGCAACCTCAGCGGCGGCAATCGTGTGAGAGGTCGTGTTCACGGTCTCGGAAGTTCCGTTGTTGAAAGTAACGGCATACGATGCAGCTCCCTCGACGGCATCCCACGATGCCACAACCTCCTTCTGTTCGCCTACGGTGACTTTCGCAGGATCGAGTTTCACGACGGGAGTCGCCAGCTTGGTGTCGTTGACCGTCAGCACGGCGCTGCCGGCGGGCGACGGCTTGTAGAGGAAGTCGGAGGCGGCCGCAGCGGTCACCGAAATCGTATAGGTTCCCGGTTTGAGTTCGGCGACGGTCTCGGCCGGAACGGTCATTTCGGTCGCGGAAACGGTCTCCGAGAGGCGGACGACCTCTTCGGTCTCGCCGACGAGCTTCGTCAGAGCGAGGCGGTAGGTATAGGTCGCGGCATTGGGAACGGCAGCCCACGAGAAGGTCACGGGAGTGTTGTCGCCCTTGGTCACCTCGGCGGGTGAGGCCGTAACCGCGGGAGCGGCGAGCGGCGTGGCGTTCTGCCCCGGAGCCTCGGTGCCCTCGTACCAGCCGATACTGTAAATGTGGTTGATGGTAGCGTCGGTCCAGATCGAAACCACCGCCGAAGCCGGGATGCCCGGGCAGGGAATGTAGACCTTGCCGCGGTTGGCCGCTGTCGGAGCCTCGAAAGGCCCGAAAGCCTTGCCCAGCGCATCGACATAAGCGTAGAAGTTCCGGCCGGTCCCGTTGGCATAGCAGTCGATGGCGATCACGCCCTCGCCCACCACCGAGAACTGCACGGCACGCTGCGTGGGGGCTTCGCCCTCCTTGACGGTCGATTTACCGCGCAGGTCGAGGTAGTTGCAGCCGTAGTCGGCATCGGCCTGAATCTGAACGTTTTTGCCCGAGGCGGCCAGGATCGTGAGGCCGTCGATGGTCTGGTTCGAATCCCAGTTGGCGATCGGCCATTTCGACGCATCGGTGAAATCCCAGAAATTGGACTGTCCCAGCGTCGTGACGACCAGATTGCCCGACTCGACACCGTCGATGTAAACCGAAATCGAATATTCGGTACGCTCTTTCAGCCCCTCGAAGGTGTAGGTGTGCGCAGCGATCTGCTCCTGGGTCAGCGTGATGTTGCGTTCATCGTCGCCGCCTTTCAGCACGAGGCCCGTGACCTGTCGGTCGGCGCCCCACGAAAGGGTAATCGTCGAAGCGCTCTTGTCGATCACATCGACGTCGATCTTGTCCGATGCGACGAACGTGACGATTCCGCGCACGGCATCGTCGCGCAGCAGCTCGACGGTGTAGGCCGTACCGGTCGTGAGTCCGGTGAGCTCGCATTCGCCGGCGGCGATCTGCTCGGCCGACAACGAGACAGTGCCCACGCCCGGCGTCACGTTCAGAGCGGTGACGTTCGATCCGGCGACCCAGCGCAGGAGAGCGGTAGTGGCCGTAATATCGTCGTCGGAGACCTTGCCGTCGTTCAGGAAAAGATTCTCGACGCCCGTGGCGAAGGTGCACACCGCGGGCTTCGAATCGGCGACGCCCGCGCGCTGCGAAACGGCGACCAGTTCGGCTTTCCAGGCGCGGTTGCCGGGAAGCTCCTTGAAGGTGTAATCCATCGTCGTGGCCGTCACACCGTCGCCGCCGAGCGGGGCGATCAGGTCCACCTGATCGTAAACGCCGCCGTCGCCGTCGGTGTAGGAGAGCGTCAGCGTGTAGTCGGAGACTCCGGTCATGACCGTCCACGAAAAGGCGACGTTCACGTTGTTGGTCAGCGTATAGGTGAAATTCAGCGGGGAGAATTCGCGGTCGTAGGCGATATCCTCGATGATCCCGTCGGGGTCCGAACAGCCGTGAAGCGACGCCGCGCCGGCGAAAAGCATCACGAACAGCAGGATTTTATTGATAGTCGTTTTCATACGTTGCTTGTTTTTCCTTTTTTCAGATCGCTATCGCACCGGATAACCGTAGTCGTTGGCCAGCAGGCTGTTGGTGGTGATCGACTGCTTGAAGATCGGCCAGAACATGTGCACGTCGGGATCGTACTGGTAGATCATGTCGATACGCCCCGTGGAGGTCGTGCCGCTCTTGATATACTCCTCTTCGAGCGTACCGTCGGTCTTCTTCGACGTGTAGAGCGTCCAGCCCTCGCCGTCGGGTTCGCCCGCCTCGCCGAAGTCGAGGCCGTGGAGCTGGATCGTCTCGCCGTCGGCGTCGTATTTGTAGTAGACCTTCGTGCCGACAAGGCTGAAATCGTAGGTCTTGTCCGTCAGCTCCGACGTGTAGGTCGTGTGGTCGAGCATGGCCTTCATCTTGCCCTTCACGTCGTCGAGCGACTTTTTCAGCAGTCCCCAGCGGATCAGGTCCTGCTTGCGGATCTGCTCGCAGCTGAATTCGAGCATGCGCTCCCTGTATATGGCCTTGAACATGGCGTCCTTCGACCCGATGGCGTCGAGATAGGCATCGACCGTGTTGTTCGACTTGAAGGCGCGGAAGCGGACCTTGCGCAGCTGCTCTTTGGCATAGGGCAGGTCGTTGAGCTCGTTGGCGGCCTCGGCGGCCATCAGCAGCACGTCGGCATAACGCATCAGAATCGGCTTGATGCCGCAGTCGTTGCCCGAAATCACGTCGTTCATCCACTCGTAGCGGTACTTGCCGCAATACCATTTCTGCACGTTCTCCAACTCCTGCTTGCCGC
This sequence comes from Alistipes intestinihominis, assembly GCF_040095975.1. NCBI lineage: Bacteria > Pseudomonadati > Bacteroidota > Bacteroidia > Bacteroidales > Rikenellaceae > Alistipes > Alistipes intestinihominis. The sequence goes on along the minus strand of NZ_JBBMFL010000013.1, from coordinate 37,924 downwards.
CGTTCCAGCGATAGGGAATGCAGGTGACATCGCGGCGGCGGTCGGCCTTGTCATACTCGTAGAAGAGCGTGGGAACCGGCCCGATGGTGCCGCCGGCGCCGGCCTTGCCGCAGTACTTGTCGGCCGTGGCGTGCCGGATGGCGTAGTTGTTCATCCACTGGCCGCGGTTGTCGGCGAAGGGAATCACGAAGAGGGTTTCGCCCCCGGCCGATACCTGGCGCTTCATCATGTCGCGCCAGATCTCCTCGAACGAACCTTCCAGCTTCACGCAGACGTTCTCCTTGGCGATCACCGCCTTGCAGGCATCGAGAGCCTTGGTGTAGAGGATGTTGTCGCCCCACTCCTGCCCTGCTTCGACCAGCTTGCTGCGACGGTTCGAGCCGATGTCGCCCGTCCCGATCCGCCCCTCGTCGGGACGCTGCGCATAACCGGCGGCCGAGAGGCACACACGGGCCAGCAGACCGTAGGCGAAGGCTTTGTTGACGCGGGTCACGGTGCCCGTGCGGACACCCTCGCCGGGCCAGTCAACATAATCGACGGCCTCTTCGAGATCGGCGATGATCTGCTTGTAGATTTCGTCGCGGTCGCTCCGGGGCTTGTTCACGTCGCCCGTCTCGCCGATAGGCTGGAAGCGCATGGGAACGTCGCCCCAAGCCTTGATCAGGTCGAAATAGAAGAATGCGCGCAGCACGAGCGACTCGCCCAGCAGGTAGCGCATCCCGGCGTCGGTCTCGACGCTGCCGTATTTGCGGAGCCCCGCAATGGCGAGATTGGCATTCTCGATGGCCGTGTACATCAGCGCGAACTGGCCGCTGCTCTCGTTGAGCTGGCTGCCCGCGTCGTCGTAGGTGGGGTTATAGGTGTAGATCAGCGTCTTGGTGTCGGTGGGTTTGTCGGGCGACGCCGAAACGTACCACTCCGAATCCGTATTGGCGCCGTAGTAGACCAGCCAGCGGTTGCGGTAGGACTTGTCCACACCGAACTGGCGGTAGATGTTCATGACGGCCGCCTCGGCATAGGTCTCGTTCGAGAACATGGTCTCCGAATCGGACGACGACGAGGAACGGGTCTCCAGCAGCTCTTCGCCGCACGAAACGGCCATGAGGCCGGCGCAGGCAAGGATATAGATTGACTTTTTCATCGTTGAGTTGTTTTCTGTCGGTTAGAGGTTAGAAGCTGATGTTCGCACCGAACACCCACGAACGGCTCTTCGGATAGGCCGAGTAATCGACGTTGGGGGTCATGGGCGTCGCGCGGCGCGTATCGACCTCGGGGTCGAAACCGCTGTAAGGCGTCCAGCAGAAGAGGTTGGTGCCGGTGGCGTAGAAACGCACCTTGCTGAGGCGAACCTTGCGCGTCCAGCTCGAAGGCAGCGTATAGCCGATCGTCAGCGACGAGAGGCGCAGGAACGAAGCGTCCTCCAACAGCCAGCTGTGCACGACCGTCTGGGGCATGTAGGGCGACCACATGGTCGTCGTGCGGTTGGCGGCGGCCAGCGCCTCGGGATCGGTGATCACGTCGCCCGTCGTCCAGTCGATATTGGTCCAGCGCTTGCCGAGAGCCATCACATCCGAAAGGTTGCGGATCACGCCCTTGCCGGTGTATTTCTGCGAGGAGGTGAACTCCACGTTGTTGGCGTTGAAGACCTTGTTGCCGTAAGAATAGGTGAAGTTGGCGGCGATGTCGAACCCGTAGGCATAGCCCGAGAGCGAGAAACCGCCCGTAAATTTGGGCTGCACGTTGCCGATCCTGCCCTGAATCGGATTGCCGTCGGCGTCGCAGAGCAGCTTGAGCGATCCCGGACGCATGTCGCCGACCACGCCGGCGCAGTTCGAGCCGTCGAGCGTCTTCCATTTGCCCGTCTCGGCGTAGTAGTCCAGATCGAAATCCCCGACCTCGTAGCGTCCCAGCGTCGTGTAGCCGTGGACATCGCCGATGGCGCCGCCCAGCACGGCGTAGTAGTCCGTGACGTTGTTGTTCCAGCCCGACGACTGCGAATAGGTGTCCAGTCCGGCCAGATCCATGATGCGGCTGCGGTTGAAGGCGATGTTGGCATTAAAATTCAGCCCGTATTTGGCCTTCTCGAGGAGCACGGCCGAAACCGAAACCTCCAGACCGCGGTTGCGGATCGTACCGGCATTGCGGTACTGGAAGCTGTAACCCGAACCGGAGACGGGATAGCGCATGAGAATATCCTCGGTAGTGTTCTGGTAGACCTCGACCGATCCCGAGAGGCGGTTGCGCCAGAAGCCGAAATCGAGGCCCAGGTTATGCGAATAGGTGGTCTCCCACGTCAGGTTGGCATTGGCCATGAAACTCTCGCTGGCGCCGTTGCCGTTGGGCGTCCAATAGGTCGGATCGCCGTAGATGAAGCTGCTGCCCGTGCCGACCTCGTAGAGCTGCGTCAGGCCGCCCATGCCGGTCGGGATGTTGTTGTTGCCCGCAGTACCGAAGCTGTAACGCAGCTTGAGGTTGTCGAGCCACCGGAGGTCTTTCAGCCCCCACTCGTCCGAAAGGCGCCACGAAGCGGCCACCGAGGGGAAGTAGCCCCATTTCTGACCCTTGGAGAACTTCGACGAACCGTCGCCGCGCATCGTGGCCGAAAGCATGTACTTGCCCTTGAAATCGTAGTTGATGCGTCCGAAATAGGAGAGCAGGATGTCGTCGGCCGCATAGTTCATGTTCGAAGAGCTGGCGTTGGAGCCCGCACCCATGAAGGCCCACGCCTGCTCGGCGGTGTAGAAGTCGGGCAGACCATCGACCCACGTGTTGAACGTCCGCTGCTCGGTGATGATGTACTCCTGGCCCAGCAGCACGTTGAGATGGTGGTTGTCGTTCGAGATCAGCTTCCGGAAGTCGTAGCTCAGCGTATTGGTGTTGCGCACGCGGCGGCGCGTCACGTCGTTGTAGTTCGTGGACGGGGTTCCCGGAACGGTCGAACCCGAACCGCCGACCTTCGAATAGTAGGTGGTGACGCCGTAGAAGGAGTTGGTCTCCTGACGGTACTCCTCCATGCCGGCCTCGACTTTCAGGCTGAGGTCATCGACGATCTCCCACGTGAAACCGCCGTTGGCGGTCCAGTTGGTGCGCTCGCGCTTGCGGTCCGAGTCCGAAACGGCGACCGTCGGCATCACGGCGTCCGAGGAGTTCTCCTCCAAATCGTCGCCGCCCTCGATCTGGGCTTTCAGCGGAATGGGCGTGTAGAGCATGGCGTTTTTCAGACGGCCCGTGCTCTGGGTGCCCGAGTCGTTGAGCGAGTTGGCGCCCGCACCGCGCACCTTCATACGCGAATAGCGGATGTTGAAATCGAGCGTGACGCGCTTGTTGGGCTTGAACTGCGTCTTCAGGCCGAGATTGTCGCGGCTGTAATTCGAACCGACCATGATCGCCTTGTCATAGAGACGCGCATAGGTGGCGTTCCACTTGAACTTGTCGCCGCCGCCCGAAACCGTGAGGTTGTGGTTGAACTGCTCGCCCGTGCGGCCGAAGAGCTGGTCCATCCAGTCGTTGCCCTTCACGTTGTCGTAGAGGTCGATATCGGAAAACGCCCCGAAATAGGGCTCGTAGTTGTCCGCCACCTTGTTCTGGATGGCGGCCAGTTCGTACTGCCATTTGGCGAACTCCGAGGGATTGAGCGCCTGCACCTGGTTCTTGCGGGCGATGTCCTTGAAACCCTAGTATACATTATAATTGACGTTGACCTTGCCTTTCTCGCCGCTCTTGGTGGTGATGAGCACGACGCCGTTGGCACCGCGCGAACCGTAGATGGCCGTCGAGAAAGCGTCTTTCAGAATGTCGATCGACTGGATCTCCGACGAGGAAATGTCGCTGATGCTCTCCACCGGGAAGCCATCGACGATGTAGAGCGGCGCTCCGTCGGATGAGAACGTGCCCGCACCGCGGACGCGGATGCGGATCTCAGCGTCGGGGTCGCCCTCCGTGGCGGTGATCTGCACGCCGGCCATGCGTCCCGTCATCGCCTCGGCCACCGAGGCCACGGGCATCTGCTGGAGCGTCTCGGCGTTGACCGAGGCGACCGATCCGACCACGTCGCGGCGCTTCACGGTGGCATAGCCCACGACCACCACGTCGTCCAAGGCCGTCGATTCGTCTTCGAGCGTCACGTCGATCTGCGTCTTGCTGCCGATGGCGATGCGCTGCGTCTTCATGCCGATATAGGAGATCACCAGCGTCTTCTTCGAGGCGTCGGGCACATTGAGCGACCACTGGCCATCGACACCCGAGCTCGCTCCCAGAGTCGAACCCTCGACGATCACCGAAGCTCCGACAACCGGTTTGCCCGCCGAATCCTTGACGGTTCCTCCGATTTTCTGGGCCACGGCCGCGGAAGCCAGACCCACTCCCAGCAGGAACGTCAGGGCGAACTTTAGAGTAAAGCTTTTCATATAAAAGGTTTTGGTTAATAATTAGGTTTCGTCTTCCGTAAAAAGGGACATTTCCCTATACAAAAGTAAATTGCCCCGAAGGATTCGATTGGTAATTTTTATCACTTCTCATGGATAATTTGTCAACCCCTGCCGAACGGCCCTCCGAAGTCGCGGGAAAGGGAAAACGGGGCAAAAAATCCTCCTTGTCGGGAGGATTTTTTCCGGAAGAAATTTTCAGAACGGCCCTCAGCCGGGCGCAGAACCGGATCGGAAACGCATCAACGAACGGCCGCCCCTAAAACCCGGCTCTTAGCCGGGCGCAGAACCGGACCGGAAACGCATCAACGAACGGCCGCCCCTGAATCCCGGCTCTTAGCCGGGAGGGAGTATTCCAGAGATGCCCAGATGAAGGGCCCCACACCCTTGCAGTCGTTGTCGATCACCGGTTCGGAGATGTAATATTCGAACGTCCCGCTGCGCATCCCTTTGCCGCCCAGCCCGGCCACCGAGCAGCAGTCGGTCAGCGAGATAGTACCGTCGGGATTCTCCTTCACGAAACGGTCCACGAATTTTTCATACAGCCGTCGCGCCTCGGCGCCCATCTCCGCAGGCAGGTAACCCAGCCGCACGCCTTTGAGCATGGCATAGACGAACATCGCCGAGGCGGTCGATTCGAGGTAGTTGCCTTCGCGGCCCGGCTGGTCGAGCACCTGATACCACATCCCGGTCGCGGGATCGGCATACTCGGGCAGCACCTCGTAGATATAGTTCAGTATGTCGATCATCGGGAGCGTCGTGTCGTTCACCCCGAGGTATTGCAGCGTCTCGACGATGGCCATGACGTACCACCCCATCGCCCGGCCCCAGGCGTGCGCGGACTGGCCCGTGGTCTTGTCGCACCAGAACATCTCGCGCGACACGTCGCAGGCGTGGCGGTAGAGCTTCGTCGCCGGATCAAAGGTATGCGCGGCCGCCGCAACGAACTGGTTCACGATGTCATCGACGGCCTTTTCGTATTCGACTCCGGAGAGGTTCCTCGCGGCATATTCGGCATAAAACGGCTCGGCCATGTAAAGCCCGTCGAGCCACATCTGATGCGGATAGACCTCCTTGTGCCAGAATCCGCCGTCGTCGTTGCGGGGCTGCTCCCGCAGCTGCGCGAAGAGCGTGTCGAGCGCTGTTTTATAGCGCACGTCGCCCGTGCGGTCGTACAGCGCGAACAGCGCACGCCCCGGACAGACGTGGTCGAGATTGTATTTCGACTTCTTGTAGGTCAGCACGCTCCCGTCGGGCTGCACGATGGAGTCGTAATAGCGCAGCGCATAGTCGAAGAAATCGGGACGGTCGTACGCCTCGCCTGCGTCCATCATGGCCAGCAGTTCGAGTCCCGTGGTGTAGTTCCACTTGATTTTGCCGGCGGGGATACCGTCGAGCGTCATGGGCGAGGGGTTGCGGGCGATCTCGCTCTCGACCATGCGGACGGCGAGCGGCGTGGCGGAATCGTAGAGGTGTCCGCGCGAGGCGCAGGCGGCGGCCAGCACGCACAGGGCAGGTATCAGCAATCGTTTCATGCGGTTTTGGTCTCTTGGTTTTCTTTCAGGTTATGGGTTTTGAGGTATTCGGCGGGCGACATGTGGTACTGCTCGCGGAAACAGCGGCTGAAATAGCCCGGATCGGAGAAACCCACCTTGTAGGCCACCTCCGACACGGAGAACTGCCCCGTGCGCAGCAAAAGTTTCGACTTGGTGATGCGGTACTCCTTGATGAGCTCGACGGGCGATTTTCCGGTGAGGCTCTTGAGCTTGTTGTACATCGTCGTGCGGCCCAGCCCGAGGTGCGAGGCCAGCTGGTCGATCGTGAGCTCCGAATTCTCGACGTTCTCGCCCAGCCATGCCATCACGTTCTTCATAAACTCCTCGTCGCGGTCCGTGACGACGACATCTTCGACGACCAGCTCCGCGATCTTGTTGCGCGCCGACTGCGACGAGAACTTCTCGAAGAGCTTGCGCCGCTGGGTCAGCAGATTGTCGATGCGGGCCAGCAGCAGTTCGATGCTGAACGGCTTGGTGATGTAGCCGTCGGCGCCGAACTCCATGGCCTTCACCCGGTCGTCGGGCGAATGGCGGGCCGTGAGCATCACGATCGGGATGTGGCTCATCGTGAAGTCGTGGCGCACCTTGTCGATCAGTTCGATGCCGTCCATGCGGGGCATCATCAGGTCGGTGACGACGATGTCGGGCATCTCGCTGCGGATCTTTTCGAGCGCCTCGACCCCGTCGTCGGCCTCGACGACATGGTAGGTGTCGATCAGACTGTTGTACATGAAGATGCGCAGTTCGCGGTTGTCCTCCACGAGCAGAATCTTCTGGGCATCCTTCGGCGGCTGCACGTCGTTGCGGCGCTGGCTGTCGGCGGGCGTGAAGTCGCTGATCATATAGTCGTTGCGGCGGTCGCCCGTCCCGGCTCCCGAGAAGTCGATCTGCTCCATGCCGAAATGGGCGTTGCCGAGGCAGAGCTTCACGGTGAAGGCGGAGCCCTCGCCCGGACGGCTCTCGACCGAGATTTCACCGTGGTGCAGGGCCACGATGTCGCGGCACAGCGAGAGCCCGATGCCCGACCCCTTCATGTTGCTGTCCACGGCGCGCGAAGCCTGCGCGAAGCGTTCGAAGATCATCCCCTGCTTGTCTTTCGGGATACCGATGCCCGTGTCGCGGACCGTGAGCAGCACACACTCCTCCTCTTCGCGCAGCGAAAGTATCGCTTCGATCCGTCCGCCGTTGGGCGTGAATTTCAGAGCGTTGGACAACAGATTATAGACCACGCTCTCCATGCGTTCGATATCGACCCACACCAGCACGGAACGGCGCGAAACGGTGAACAGCAGTTCGATCCGGCGCTCGGCGGCCAGTTCGCGGAAATCGTCGATGGCATCCTCGACCAGCGGCACGAGGTCTACGCGCGAGATTTTCAGCTCCATCTTGTCCTTGACGATCTTGCGGAAATCGAGCAGCTGGTTGATGAGCGTCAGCATGCGCTTGGCGTTGCGGTGGGCCAGCGTGAGGCTGCTCTCGCCGCGGGGCGAAAGCTCATCGTGTTTCCGTGCATCCTCGATGCCGCCCAGAATGAGCGTCAGCGGCGTGCGCAGTTCATGGGAGATGTTGGTGAAGAAGCGCAGCTTCAGGTCGGTCATGTTCTGCTCGACGCTCGCCTCGCGGCGGATGCGGATGACCGAACCGGCGATGCGGAATGCCACGGCGACGACGGCCAGCGCCAGCAGCACGTAGAGCGTCTTGGCCCACCAGGTGAGCCAAGGGGGGGGGAGCACCTCGACCCCAATCGTGATCCCCTCGCCGGCCGCATCGGCATTGCCGACGAAAGCCTTGACGTGGAGCGTGTAACGGCCGATCGGGACGTTGGAATAGGTCGCCCGGTTTGTGTTTCCCGAGATATTCCAGTCCTGGTCGTAGCCCTCCAGCTTGTACATATAGCCCACGATGTGCTGAATGGCGAAATTCAGCGAGGCGAACTCCATGCGGAAATTCGAGAAATTGTAGGGCAGAACGATGCGGTCGGCCTCGGTCACCGACTCCGCAAGCGGCGAGCGGCGTCCCGCGGCGACGGGTTTGTTGCGCACGTCGAGCCCCGTGAAACGCAGCTCGTAGTCGATTTTCGCGGCGCGAACCTCGTCGGGATCGAAGCGGTAGAGGTGGCGGCCGCTGCCGAAGAGCACGTCGCCCTGCGGTGCGGTGAGCGCCGTGGCCTCGCTGAAAACCGCGTTGCGCATGTTGTCGTAGAGGTAGTAGTTCGAGAAAATTCCGCGCCGCGGATCGAAGCGCGACACGGCGTTGTGGGTCGAGACCCACAGGTCGCCCTGCCGGTCCTCGGTCAGGGCCATGCAGATGTTGCCGGCCAAGCCGGCCGTCTTGTCGTAACAGCGGAAGCGGGGCATCCCCTCACCGTCATAGCCCGAAATCAGGTTCAGCCCGCCGCCGAAGGTCGCCAGCCAGATGCGCCCCTCCGAATCGCGGAGCATCTGGATGATGTCGTTGTTGCCCAGCGACTCCGCATCGCCCGGAATCTTCTGCACCAGCCGGAAGCGTATCAGCTTGGCGCTGGCTCCCGGATCGAAGACCAGCAGTCCATCGACCGTGGCGGCGAACATCCGGTCGGGACGGTCGTAAAGCAGCCACCGCACGCGCCCCGCCTCGTCCAGCGGATAGTGCGTCATCAGGTTGCCGGCGTGGACGAAGCAATGCCCGGCAGGGTCTTCCAGCAGGTTGATGCCTCCGCCGTAGGTCGCCACCCAGATACGGCCCGCGCCGTCCTCCTCGACACAATAGACCTGATCGTCGCTGAGCGACCAAGCATCCGCCTCGGAATGGGTGAAATGCGTGACTTTATAGCCGCCGCCCTCGGGCGTCATGCGGTAGAGGCCCTCGCCCTTGGTACCGACCCAGATGTTGCCCGAGGAGTCCTCCTTCAGGGCGTAAATCATGCCCGTGCCCCGGCGGCCCTGCGCGGGAAGCGTGTAGACGGGTTTGTTCGCGGCGTCGAAGGCGATCAGCTCGCCGTCGCGCGTGCCGACCCACATCCGGTCCCGGCTGTCGGTCATCAGGGCGCGTATCTCGCCCGAAAGCGGATTCGGGGATTTCGAGTCGAGGGTGAAGACCTCGGCGGGCTGGCGCAGGATCACCGCTTTGCGCAAGCCGCGCTCGTGGTAGGTCGAGAGCCACAGCACGTCGTCGCGCACGTCGAAACGCACGACAGCGTTGGTCATCTGGCAGTTGGGGAGTTTGGGATCGTTGTAGAAAGGTTCTACCTCGTCGCGGTCGCGGTCGTAGTAGCCGAAGCCCCAGTTGTTCATCTTGATCCACAGCAGGCCGCCGCCCTCGGCGATCTTGGTCAGGGTGTCGATGTTGTAGGAGACGGTGTAGGGCTGCTGTTCGAAATGCTTGTAATCGTCCGTCGCGGGGTTGTAGCGCGTAATGCCCGTCTCGGCCGAAGTCACCCACACGATGCCGTGGGAGTCGGCCGCCAGATCGCGGATACGGCGCGGACGCGCCCCTTTGGGATTCAGCCGCGCCAGCCGGTCGCCCGACACGCGGTAGAGTTCCCCCGAACGGCTGCCGGCATAGACCGTCCTGCGCACCGAGTCGGCGACGATGGCCGTGAGCGGAGCGCCGCCGCCCGGCAGACGCGTAACGTCGCCGTTCTTGCGTCCGGCACGGACCACCTCGTCCGCCGTGGCGCAGTAGACATAGTCGGCATCGGCCGTAAACGAGAAAGCCGGGGAGGCCGTTTCGCAGAGCGGGCGGGCGGTCTGTTCCCCGGCGGCGACCCGGTTCAGGCGTCCGTCAGCCGTGGCGATCCAAGCGTCGCCTCCATTGTCGACATACATCGCCGTGACATCCCCGCCCAGTACCGGGGCGTCGAAAAAGGCGTCGATGCGCACGGGCGACGCGTCGTCGGCATCGCCGAAACGCGCCACGCCCAGTCCGGCAATGGCCACCCATGTGCCGCCGCGACCGTCGTGCAGGCAGTGTGTCATGCGGTAGTGCTGCGAATCGACGCCCTCGACGAGCGATACCACGTCCTCGAACTGCTCGGTATAGCGGTTGAGCCGGTAGACATGGAAATTATAGGTCGTGAACCAGAGGTGTCCGTTCGAATCCTCGCTCACGGAGATGAAGCGGTGGTGCGACAGGGGCGAGAAATCGCCCGGCGTGGTGCTGAAATTCTTGAAGGTGTATCCGTCGAAACGGCTGACGCCGTACCATGTGCAGACCCACACGAATCCGCGCGAATCGGTATAGATGTCGGCGATACGGTCGTGCGTCATTCCGTCCAGCGTGGAGTAGGTCTGGAAAAGGCACTGCGGAGGCGTCGCCCGGGCGATCGGAACGGTGGCGAGCAGCAAAAGGGTCAGCAACAGTCGTTTCATAGTAAATTAAACAAATCCGGTCTTCCCAATATAGCAAAAAGGACGGACATTTCCAAAATCGAATTGCGCGCAGTGCGGCAAAACGGTCCGACACATAAAAGTGTCGTTACGACACCAATATACGAAAAATCGGATTCCAAGCTATTTTTCAAAGGCCGCAAGCACCTGCCGGGCCTCTTTTTCCGTGAGCTGCCGCGACCATTTCACGCGGCTGCGGGGAGCGGCGCCGGGACCTTCGGAGGCATATTCGGCATAAAAGACCGTTTTTCGCGCATGCGGTTTCGACCAGTCGTGCCACCCTTCGGGCAGGATATGCGCACCCATTTCGCAGCCGATGAAGACCGTCTGCGCATGATCGCGCCACGGACGCCCCAGCCAGCAGCGCGTGACGCCCCCGGCGGCGGTCAGGCGGCACCCCTCGAAGATCAGCCCGCAAGCCTGTCCCCGGCAGGTCGAGGCCGCCGTGATGTAGGAATCGGCCTTCGAACGGATCTCGCAGCGGCGGAACAACGCCGCAGCCGAGCCAAAAATGAAATCGGTCGTCCCCTCGACGTAGCAGTCGTCGAAACGGATGCGGGCATTCTCCGCGACGCTCTCCCCGTCGCGGTTGCCGACGCCGTAGAGGTAGAGTGTGTCCTGATTGCCCAGGAAACGGCAGCCGATGAAGTGCAGACCGGTGCCGAGGCACTGCACGGCGACCGCCTGCCCCACTCTTCCAGCGGCGTTTTCGAACGCAATGTTCCGCACCGTCCAGCCGTCGCCGCCGAAATAGACGGTCGAGGAGCCCGAAGTGCCCAGCGGCCGCCCGGTGGGTCCGGTCTTCGCGGCGTAATCGTCCCATGTGAGTTTCACCTCGCCTCGGCCCTCCAGCACGACATTGCGCTTGGTGGCGGGGACGACGATCTTCTCGCGGTAAGTGCCTTCGCAGACCAGAATGCGGGTCGTGTCGCGGCAGAAGTCGGGAACGGCGGCCACGGCCTCCGCCAGCGAGAGAAAATCCCCCGAGCCGTCCTGCGCCACCACGAAATCGGAGGGTTTCAGCCGGCGGCCCAGTTCAGGAATCAGCTCCGGAAGCTGTGCGGCGATCATCCGCGCCACGGCGCGGGCGCCGCGGACGTTGAAATGGGTGTCGTCCTGCCGCCCGTCGGGCCAGCGGGGATTGGTTCCCGGCGCGACCCACATATAGCAGGCTTTCGACGCTTCGTCCCCGAGCTGCGACACCCATTCGCGGGTCAGCCGCTCGGCGTCGATCAGAACTGCATCGGCTTCGGCGGCCACACGCCGCACGACGGCGGCATAGGGCGCATGGGTGTCGTCCGGCACACCGTCGGTGAAGCGGCGGCGCACGACGGGCGTCAGCAGAACCGGCACGGCTCCCCTCGCGCGCGTCTCGTCCGCATAGCGGCGCAGGTTCGCGGCATACTGTTCCGGAGAGGCGTAGCGGGCCGAATCGACCTGTTTCTGGTCGTTGTGCCCGAACTGGATGAAAACGTAGTCGCCCGGCCGCAATTCGTCGCAAACGCGCTGCCACCGTCCCTCGTCGCGGAACGACTTGGTGGAACGACCGTTGACCGCATGGTTGCGGATCGTGACCGAGCCGTCGAACAAGGGCTGGAACAACTGTCCCCACCCCCGCTCGGGATTCTGTTTCGAGAGCTCCTTCGTGGCGCAGGTCGAATCACCGATCAGGTGGACGCGCAGGTTCCCTCCGCAGGCGGCAAACGCAAGCAACAGACAGATCGTCAGCAGAAAAGCACGTTTCATCTCAGGTTGCGATTCAGGCGGTTTCTATTCCAAGGCAGTATAGCTGCCGCCGACGGTCTGCGCGGCGGAAATCTCCCGGACGAGGAAATGGAAATAGACCTCGATATTGGGATAGATGCCCTGCGGGTCGAGCGTCGTGGCGTCGGCGTCGGAGGCGTCGTTCGGGTCGAGCCCCAGCAGCGTTTCGTAATAGTCGGGGATGCCGTCGCCGTCGCTGTCGGTCGCAGCGCGCCGCTTCTCCTCGTCGGTGGCCGTGAGTTCGGGCCAACCGCCGACCGCCGACTGCGAGTCGATAATGCCGCCCGTCGAACCGTTGCCGCCGTCGGGGAAGGTGGCCGTGCCGCTGCGGGCATCGGTCTCGGCGCGCTTGTCCACGGCATCGCGGCTGAGCGAAGCTCCGGCATATTTCAGCACGACATCGAAAGCATCGGCGGCGCTGTGGGTCGTGGTGTGGCAGACCTGCGTATCGTCGAACCTGACCGGAAGCAGATTCGCCTGCCGCATGGTCGAAGCATTGCCCACGCCGCTTCCGTCATGCAGATAGATCCCGTCCCAATTGTCGGCATTGATGGCCGAAGCATACGCCCCCGCGTGATAGTTGCCCAGAACGTAGAGCCGGGGATAATCGTACTGCGTATCCGTGGTGGCATAAAGCGAGTTGGCATCGAGGAAATAGTTGCGCTGCTTCGAAGCCGGGCCGGGCTTGTAGTAGTTGTTCACGATATTGAACCAACCGCCCTCGCCGCCGTAGGTCGAATTATCGTTCCAGTTGTAAATCACGTTGTTGCGGTAATCCACATTCCCGCGGTGAGTCGAAAGATAGCTGTCGTAAATCTCGGGATGGTCGATGCGGGCGTTGCGGCTCTTGTTGTGAGCCAGCAGGTTATGGTGGAACGAGGCATTCTTGCCGCCCCAGATGCCGCCATAGCCGTGGCTGCCCTTGGGATGCCCCGAATTGTTGAGACTCTCGGAAAGCAGGCACCACTGCATCGTGAAATTACGGTTGGCGTAAAACGACGCGCATTCGTCCATCGACCACGACATCGAACAATGGTCGAGGATGATATTCTCGTGGTAACGCCCCCAGATACAGTCCTCCTGCGGTTTGGCGGCATCCTTGGTCGTATCGCCCAGACGGAAACGGACATAGCGGATAATCACGTTGTCGGCATCGACGCGCACGGTGTAGTCGCGCAGGCAGACGCCGTCGCCCGGGGCGGTCTGGCCGGCGATGGTCAGATCTCCGTTTTGAATGCGCAGATCACTCAGCAATTCGATCGTTCCCGCCACGTCGAAGACGACGATGCGTTTGCCCGAAGCCTCGACGGCCTCGCGCAGCGACCCGGCGCCAGAATCATTGAGATTGGTGACGTGCCAGACCTTACCGCCGCGGCCGCCCGTCGTGTACATGCCGCCGCCCTCAGCACCCGGGAAGGCGCGCAGCACCCCGTCGTTCTCGTTGGCCAGGGGAAGCCCCAGCTCCGTATCCGGATCGACGGGCGAACCGCCGTCCGAGAAGACGACCTCGTCGCAGAAGGCAGAATCCTGCCATTCGGCCGAACCGAGCGGCGCCACGGCGCGCACCCGGAAACGGTAGGTCACCCCCTGCTCCAGCTCGAAGCGCTGGGAGGTGAGGCTCGTCGTGGCCGATTTGACAGGCGCGGCGGCATCGCCGGCATAGAGTTCGAAAGCGAAGCGCACGGCTTCGACCTGTGCGGAGATCGACCAGCGCACGGTGGCCGTCCGGCCGGAGACCGAATACGTAACGTCGGGAACGGGCAGGGTTTTCCGTTCGGGGTCCGCCTCGGCGGAATCGCCGCCGCATCCGGCAGCAAACGCCAGAAAAGCGGGCAGCATATATAAAAACAGATTGCGTATCATGGGATCAGCTATTTGATAACGACATAACGGGCCGCGCTTCCGGAAAGGTCCGCATTTTCCCCGGTGATCTGTGCCGAGGCGACGGCGATGCCGCGGTTGCGGCTGCCCGTCACGACCAGGGCACGCTCCATACCCTCGGAGGTCACGAAACCTTCGGCACGGAGGTTCTTGACGTTGTTGAGCATCAGCGCAGGCCCCCGCTCGGGGATGATCTGCACGTTGCGCAGCACAACGTCCGAAGATTCGTTGATCCGGGCCCCGGTCTCGGCATAAATAAAGGTATTCTCGACGGTCACGTGCTCGACGTTCATCTCCGGCAGACCGTTGAAATACATCGCGCGGCGGGCTCCGCGGCACCGGACATCGCGGATACGGATGTTGCGGAACGCAGGCGTGGTCTCGTCAACAGCCTTGGGCGCAAGGTCGGTGGGCTCGGCTTCCGGCCCCTCCGCAAGCGCCTCGGAGGCCGATTTGCCGCCGTAGAAAAGGTCGAACAGCAGCGGTTCCTGCAAGATGTCGTTCATGGAAATATCCTCGATCCAGATGCGCTCCACCACCCCGCCGCGGCCGCGCGTGGACTTGAAGCGCAGCCCCACGTCGGTACCCGAAAAGACGCAGTTCGAAACCCGGACGTTGCGCACGCCGCCCGACATCTCGCTGCCGACGACGAAGCCACCGTGGCCGTGGAAGACGATGCAGTTATCGACGAGGATGTTCTCACACGGAATGCCCCGGTCGCGGCCCGCCTTGTCCTTGCCGCTCTTGATGCAGATGCCGTCGTCGCCCACGTCGAAGCGCGAACCAGTCAGCACGACGTTGCGGCACGACTCGATGTCGATGCCGTCGCTGTTCTGCGCGTAGTCGGGACAGCGGACCGTAATATCGTTGACGATCAGATTGGTGCACATCGCCGGATGGATGTTCCAGCAGGGGGAGTTCTGGAAGGTGACGCCCTCCAGCAGGACGTTTTCGCAGTTGTGGATGGCGACCAGGACCGGACGCAGGAAATCGCGCATGCGTTCGAAATCGGCGCGCGTCGCGGCCCACGTCGAGACGTTCTGATCAGCGCCCGAGGTGGCCCCGAAACGGTAACTTTCCGAGGGATACCACGTCTTTCCGTCGTCGGAGAGCACGCCGCCGCTCTGCACCAGCTCCTTCCACTGACGGGGATTGAGCTTGTCCCTCTTCACGGCACGCCACGCATCGCCGTTCCCGTCGATCACGCCGCAGCCCGTGACGGCCACGTTCCGGACGCCGCGGGCCGACAGCGGCGACTGGCAGCGCAGGGTGTTGAGCCCCTCGAAGGTGGTCTCGACCAGCGGATAGAGCGACTTGTCGTCGCTGAAAACGATCACGGCATTCTGCCCGACATGGAGTTCGATATTGTCTTTCAACACGATGGGCCCCGTGAGCCAGACGCCCTCGGGGACATCCACACGACCGCCTCCGAGGGCCGCAAGGGCGTCGATGGCATCGGCGAAGGCCGCCGTATTGAGCGCATGGCCGTCGCCCACGCCGCCGAAGTCGGCGATGCAGACCGTACGGTCGGGAATCGCAGGCCGCGGAACATGCGGCATTTCGAACGGCCGGTCGCCGAAGGAGGAATCCGGCTGCGGGGTGCGGGCCCGGCAATCCGCGGCCGTAACCAGGATCGCCGCCGCACAGATCGTCACAAATTTCAGGTTCATAAAAAAGGCAGTTTTATCGTATACTTAAAATTTCCGGAATTTCAGGTATACAAAAGTAAACTGCCTCAGTCTATCGGACCGGGATTTTTTGACGCAAACGATGTACTTTTCTTCAAAACTACCGAATCCGCGAAACCACGGCCGCCGTGCAGGCCGCACGGACCGACTCCGCAAGCTCCTCGGCGCACTCCGCGTCGCTGCGGCCTTCGAGCCATTCGCTCTTGCGCCAGCGCGTGTCGAACACGTAGTCGATGTGTCCGCGGGCGTCGGGCACGAGCTGGAAAAGATAGCTGGTCTTGTCGTCGATCTGCGAAACCGCCTGCTCCTGCGGCACGGCGACAGCCAGCCCGACGCGCTCTTTCTCCCATTTCAGGGTGTCGTTCTCGGGGTAATCCTGCCCGAAAGCGACGATGATGCCGTCCTGCCTGCAAACCCGGTTTTCGGCCATCTTCATCACGCCCGTCGTGAAAACGAGCCCCTCGGAATCGCCCTCGATGCGGTTCTCGACCTGCACGTCGCTGTGTCCGGCGTAGAGGATGTAGCGCGAAGTCATGTCGATCTCGCGGCCTCCGTATCTCCACCCTTCGACCCGCATCTCGACGATCGTGCGGACGGGGCCTTTGGCCAGTATGCGGGCCTCGCGGCGGCTGAAATCGGCGATGTGGACCATCTTCTTCTTCCCGGCGTCCCAGCCTTTGAGCGTCCCCACGCCCACCGAGCCGAAGACCCGCAGGTTGTCGTGCCCGTAACCGGCGGCCAGCTGCTCGTCCGAAGGATACCACATCGTCTCGGCCAGCTCCAGCCGGGGCCGTTTCTTGCCGTAGGTGTCGATGGTCTGCTTGTTGTCGAAGTAGATGCGGTAGGCGGCGTACTCCGATTCGAAAGCCGGACCGTGGTGGTGGAGCTTGTGATACATATCGTTCTGCGTCGAGGAGAGCGTATCCGCCGCCCGCAGGCTCTTATCCGGATTTTTCAACCACATCTGGGCATGCACGCGGCTTTTGAACACCCGCTTGTCGGGCGCCGAGGAATAAACGACCCGGAAATCCCGCGCTCCGGAGATGTCGGCGACGAAGACCAGCTCGCCCAGCCGTTCGTCCAGCTGGGAGGGGATTTGCCGCGAGCCTTCGGACGACACGACGGCGCTTCGGGCCCACCCGGGCACATCCCGGATCACAACCGGACATTCGGGCCGCGAACCCGCGACCGTCACGCGGTAACTGCATTTCAAAGTTCTGGCACTCAGGGTGCAGAGGGCGCCGAGAGCCAGTAAAAGGGCGAAAATCCGTTTCATGCCATTTCTGTTTTTCAATGATTCGTTCGGGTCCGGCACAGCGGCACACCATTTATAATATATGCGGCGACAGGGATTCGAAACGCACCCGAAGATTTATGCAAATATATAAATTTTGGCCGCAATTCTTTGTATTTCCCCAAAAAGATTCTATATTTGCACACCCTTTCGGAGTTAACGGCCGCGAGGCGTGACCGGAGAGGTGGGTGAGTGGCTGAAACCACCGGTTTGCTAAACCGACGTACGGGGTAACCCGTACCACGAGTTCGAATCTCGTCCTCTCCGCCAAGGAATCCTGCAAATAGATGTTTGCGGGATTTTCATTTTCAGACCGTCTTCATGGGCAACCGACTGTCGAATATCCTGCGTCTTTCCGCAACGGCGCTCCTGCTGGTGGCAGGAGTTTACGGTTATATCTGCTACGAGAAAACCCGGATCGTCTGGTGGCTGCCCGTCGCCGCAGCCGTCGGCGGAGCCGTGGTCACGATGCCGCTCCTCTCCCGGCTGTGGAGCCGGCTGACGGGCCTCGACGACCCGGGGATGAACCGGCTGTGCCACCTGCTCGGAATCGGAGCCGTCCTCTATTTCCTCTTCATGGGCGGCAACTGCCTGCTGGCGGACCCGGCGTCGGAATACGGCGAACAGATCACCGTCACGGAGAAAATCCGCAAAGTGCGTCATCAGCGCCACCGGATCGGCCACCGTTCGGTGCCGGGCCGGACTTACGAGGTCTTCTACCTGCGGATCGAGTTCGCCGACGGCATGCGCCGGAAGATACAGGTGCCGTCCTCGGTCTACAACTCCTGCCGGGAGAATCACTCCAAAACTGTCACCATGCGGCGCGGATTCTTCGGATTCCCCGTAATCGGGCGTTTCAGTCCCCCGGACAAACCGCAGAATTAACCTCCCTGCCGGCATTCACTCCATTTCGGTCAGGTGTTTCCAGTAACGGCGCGGCATCATGCGGCGCTGCAAGCGTTCGTTCGTCCGCTGGGGAATGGCCAGCGCCCGGAAATAACTCTTCCACAAGAGCTGGAACCGCCGCTCGTCCTCGGCAAGCCACTCGTCGGCGAGTTTGTCGGCGATCATCCCCCGGTCGTCCTCCAGCGTGACGCGGCGCGCCGAGGCGCCGTCGTAATAGTATCCGTAATCGCGTTTGCGGTCGTAGATAAGCCACCGTTGGTCGGCGAAGCGGTCGGTGAAATAGTCGAGGGCGAGCGGCAGGGCATCGTGCTCAGGGGTGACGGCGGCGAAATAGGTGCCGTCGGCGGCCTTTTGCAACCGCACGAACTGCTTCATGCGTTCGCGTTCGTGGGAAACCCGAAGCGCCAGCCGGTGCAGGGCCTTCATGTCGGGATCGGCCTGGTCGGCGACGACTCCCCCGCCCTCGTCGAAAACACGCCGCAGGCAGCGCAGCATCAGCAGGTCGCCCCCGGTCTGCTCCCCGTGCCAGGCATAGACGAACATCGAACGGGCGCGGGCGATGAGCCGCCGTTCGAGCCCCCGCCACACGCGGGAAGCGTGGGCTTCGTCGGTCACGACATCGTGGACGCGCTCCGTGAAGAGCGGCTCGGGCTCCCCGGGGCCGATCAGCGCCTCGGGAAACACGTGCAGCGAATAGGCGTCGAACACGGCCGACAGCAGCCCGTCGAAAGTTTTATCGTAACGAAATACCAGCATGGGCGTCAAAACAGGGTCAATTGGCCCTCATTTTTATCGGATTTACGCCGCTGCGGGGCGGTGAGCAGGCGGCGCACCTGCTCCGGGCGGAGTTCGTTGACACCCTGCCCCGAGGTGAGTTCGCGGCAGAGGATGAAATACTGCGCCTTCTTCATCACCACGCCGATCTGTCGCAGCGACTGCTGCGTCAGCGTCCGGTAGCGGCGCGAAGTGACGATCAGCCGTGCCGACTTGACCCCGATGCCCGGCACGCGCAACAACATCTCGTAGTCGGCGCGGTTGACATCAACCGGGAAAAATTCGGGATGCCGCAGGGCCCAGGCCAGCTTGGGGTCGATCTCCAGATCGAGGCGCGGAGTGCGCTCGTCGGCGATCTCGTCGGCCCGGAATCCGTAGAAGCGCATCAGCCAGTCGGCCTGATAGAGCCGGTTTTCGCGCACGAGGGGCGCCTTGTCCAGCGCGGGCAGCCGTTTGTCGTAGGGATTCACCGGGATGAAGCCCGAATAGTAGACGCGCTTCATCGTAGGCCGGGCGTAGAGCGACGACGACAGCAGCAGAATGTCGCGGTCGCTTTCGTCGGTGGCCCCGACGATCATCTGCGTGCTCTGCCCCGCGGGCGCGAAGCGCGGCGCATGGCGGAAGCGGGTGCGCTCCTCGGCGCTCTGCAACACCCCCTGCTGGATGTAGCTCATCGGGCGGTAGATGCTCTCGTAGCTCTTGTCGGGAGCCAGCAGCCGCAGGTTGCGTTCGGTGGGGATCTCGATATTGACGCTCATGCGGTCGGCATAGCGCCCGGCCTCGGCGACGAGTTCGGGACTGGCCCCGGGAATGCTTTTCAGGTGGATATAGCCGTTGAAACGATGCACCGTGCGCAGGTCGCGGGCCACGCGGACCATGCGCTCCATCGTGTAGTCGGGATTGCGGACGACGCCCGACGAGAGGAACAGCCCCTCGATGTAGTTGCGGCGGAAAAACTCGATCGTCAGCTCGGTCAGCTCGCCGGGAGTGAAGGCGGCGCGCGGAATGTCGTTGCTGCGGCGGTTGATGCAGTAGGCGCAGTCGTAGATGCAGACGTTGGTGAGCATGATCTTCAACAGCGAGACGCAACGTCCGTCGGCCGTGAAGGAGTGGCAGATGCCCCACCCCGCCGTACTGCCCACATCGCCCGGACGGCTGCGGCGCGTGACGCCGCTCGACGCGCACGAAACGTCGTATTTGGCCGATTCGGCCAGCACCTTGAGTTTTTCCAGCACGGTCGCTTTCATGGCGGCAAGATATCGCTTTTTTTCGAAAAACACCGAAGCCCCGGTCCGCAATTTTCCGCCGTCGATCCGATGTCGCTGTGTGCGTGGCGAATAAAAAAACGAGGCGGTATGCACCGTCTCGTTCGTATGGGTCGAGGGGAAAATTCCCCGAAGATCGTTCTCTGTCGGACTCGTTTAGAATCTCCGTCCGCGGCTGCCGCCGCCGTAACCGCCGCCACGGCTGCCGCCGAAACCGCCCGAAGGCCGCTCCTCGCGGGGACGGGCCTCGTTCACGGTGATCGTCTGCCCCTCGAAGCTGGCGCCGTTGAGCTGTTCCATCGCTTTCCGAGCCTGGTCGTCGTCGGGCATTTCGACAAAGCCGAAACCGCGCGAACGCCCCGTTTCCCGGTCAGTGATGACGTTGGCCGAAGCGACTTCGCCAAACTGTGCGAATAAATTCCCTAAGCCTTCACTGCTCGTGCCCCAGCTCAGATGCGAAACATAAATGTTCATTCTGCTAAAAATTAAAATAAAAGTTAAAAAAGTGCCTATTTGTCGATTATGGCTATTCGTACTGCGTTCATGCCGCGTGTGCCGCGCTCAAGTTCGAAGGCCACCCGGTCGCCCTCGGCAATCCCCGCCGGAGCGTTGGTGACGTGGAAAAAGTATTTTTCGCCGTCCGAGGCGTCCTTGATGAAACCGTACCCCTTCGAAGAGGTGAAATACTCCACCCGTCCGCTCAGGGGCTCTTCGGCCCCGGTCTCCGTCCGCCGGGGCACCGAAACCTCGATTTCGGAGAGGTCGATCTCCGCCCTCGGCCCCACGTCCTGCGGCGAGGCATGAAGCACGCCGTTTTCATCGACGTAAGCCAGCATATCCTCGAAACTGCGGCTGCCGGCGCTCATGCGCTCCTCCTTTTTCTTCTGCTTGTCCTGACGCTTTGTCTGTTTAAGTTTTTCTCGTTCTCGCTTTCCCGATGTAATTCGTTTGGCCATTCAATCTGTTTGTTTATTTGCGGATTCGGAAAACAACCGCGACTCGCCGCAAACGCGCCGCCAACAACAAAAGAGCAGGAAATGAGGTCGATTTTGAGAATTGAGGAAACTGCGATACGCGCAGTTGTCAGACACTTACCAAAGAAGATTCAAAACGAAACTCGATTGTTTTCGGTACAAACATACACATTTTATTCCACAAATCCTATTTTTTACGTTTTTTCTCGCATATCCGGAATTGCGGAAGCCGCGATTTCAAGTTTATTTCAGATTTCAGCCCCAATTTTGCAGCGGAAACCCGGGCGCGTGCACATTTTTTGTATTTTTGTCCGGCGTGTCCCCGAAAAGAGAACGAACAGAAAATCCGATGATGAAAAAATTACCGATCCTGCTCCTCCTGCTCGCCGCCTGCTGGTCGCCGGCCGCAGCCCGGGAGCCGCAATCCCGAACCGTCCAGCCGCAGACCGAAATCATTACGGCCGACTCGACCTACGAACTGATCGAGCAGCTGCGCAACATGCCCAACATCGAGGTGGGCAAGGGCATCACCTTCCGACCCAAAAACAAATGGTTCGAACTGACGATGCGTTTCCGGATGCAGAACCTGCTGTCGCTGTCGTTCGACGACGATTTCACCCTCACCAAGACCGACGCCCGCGTGAAACGGCTCCGCCTGCGGTTCGACGGCTACATCTATTCGCCCAAGCTGGTCTACTCGGTCCAGCTGGGATTCACCGGCTACGACACCGAGGTGCTGCCCAACGGAAACATGAACATCGTGCGCGACGCCATCGTCTACTACGTCCCGAGCGCCAAATGGAACATCGGGTTCGGACAGACCAAGATCAAAGCCAACCGCGCGCGGATCAACTCGTCGAGCGCCCTGCAATTCGTCGATCGCAGCATCGTCAACAGCGAATTCAACCTCGACCGCGACTTCGGGTTCTTCGGCGAGTACAACCTCGACCGCAAGAGCGGCTTCGACCTCTCGGCCAAAGGCTCCGTGACGCTCGGCGAAGGCCGCAACTGGGGCAGCTCGTCGAACGGAGGGATGGCCTACACGGGGCGTCTGGAACTCTACCCGCTGGGGCGCTTCTCGGCCAAGGGCGACCTGCTGGAAGGCGATTTCGACTTCGAGGAACGCCCCCGCATCCTGATCGCCGGGGCCTACTCCTACAACCACAAGGCTTCGCGCCTGAAAGGCCAGCGGGGCGGAATCATGCCCGACGACGCCACACGCGACATAGGCTCCTACTTCGCCGACTTCATCCTCAAATACCGCGGATTCGCGTTCTACACCGATTATATGGGGCGCACCTGCGACGAACCGCTGTTCGACAGCGACCGGAATGCCTTCGTGTACAGCGGGCAGGGCCTCAACATCCAGGCCAGCTACCTGTTCCGGAACAAATGGGAAGTGGCCCTGCGCAACTCGACGCTCTTCCCCGAGGAGAAGGTGCAGCCGCTGGCCGGATACCGGAACTGGAACCAGACCACGCTGGGCGTCACGCGCTACATCATCGGCCACAGTCTGAAAGTGCAGGCCGACATGTCGTACAACACCCGCAGCCGGTCCGCAGACCCGAATTACAACCGTTGGGAAATCCGGTTCCAGCTGGAGCTGGGACTCTGACAGAGAAACGCCCGGGGCCCTCGCTCCGGGTGTTTCATTCAAAGGAGTTTGAGTGCGATCCGCGCGCAGGCTTCAGCGTCGGCCAGCGCATGGTGATGGTTTTCCAACTCGTAGCCGCAGGCCGCGGAGACGGTGTGCAGCTGGTGGTTGGGCAGGCGGCGGCCGAAAATGCGCCGCGAGGCCCGGCAGGTACAATAGAAGGTATAGCCGGGATAAGGCATGCCGTAGAGGTCGAAGACCGCCTTCAGGCATCCTTCGTCGAAGGGCGAGTTGTGCGCCACGAGCGGCAGGCCCTCGATGCGGGGCCCGATCTCCTGCCACACGGTGGCGAAATCGGGAGCCTCGGCCGTATCCTCGTAGGTCAGGCCGTGGATGGCCGTGGTGAAACGGCTGTAATAGTTGGGACGGGGGCGGATCAGCCGGTAGAACGTATCGGTCACCTCGCCGCCGCGCACGACGACGACACCCACCGAGCAGACGCTCGTGCGCTTTCCGTTGGCCGTCTCGAAATCTATGGCTGCAAAATCTTTCATTCGTCCGAGGAGTGTTCGACCTGCAAATATACGCAATTCGGCGGATCGGCGAACGCTCCGAACGTAAAAAAAGCCCCGCTCGGTACAAGCGGAGCCGGTGAAGTTTCAAGGGTATGGTTATCAGGTGTGCGAGGTTTCATCCGATCACGCCGCAAAATTACCCGCCCGACGTTTCACCGCCGTGACAGGCCGGTGACAATCCTGCGACGAAAGAGCCGCATCCGAACGGATGCGGCTCTCTTCATCATATGCGGCCCTACTCCCACTCGATCGTTGCGGGCGGTTTCGAGGAGATGTCGTAGACTACGCGGTTGACCCCCTTGACCTTGTTGATGATGTCGTTCGAAACGTTGGCCAGGAACTCGTAGGGAAGGTGCACCCAGTCGGCCGTCATGCCGTCCGTGGAGGTCACGGCGCGCAGGGCCACGCAACTCTCGTAGGTGCGTTCGTCGCCCATCACGCCGACGCTCTTCACCGGGAGCAGGATCGCTCCGGCCTGCCATACCTTGTCGTACAGCCCGGCGGCGCGCAGCGAGTCGATGTAAATCTTGTCCACGTTTTGCAGGATCTCGACCTTCTCGGGAGTGATGTCGCCCAGAATGCGGATCGCAAGACCCGGACCCGGGAAGGGATGGCGGCCGATCAACTGCTCGGAGATGCCCAGCGAACGCCCCACGCGGCGCACCTCGTCCTTGAACAGCAGGCGCAGCGGCTCGACGATCTTCAGGTTCATCTTCTCGGGAAGGCCGCCGACATTGTGGTGCGACTTGATCGTGGCCGAAGGGCCGTTGACCGAGCACGACTCGATCACGTCCGGGTAGATCGTACCCTGCGCCAGCCAGCGAACGTCCTTGATCTGGATCGCCTCCTCGTTGAACACCTCCACGAAGTCGCGGCCGATGATCTTGCGCTTGCGCTCGGGGTCGGAGACGCCGGCCAGGTCGCCCAGGAACTTGGCGCCGGCCTTCACGCCCTTGACGTTCAGCCCCATGTTCTTGTACGACTCCAGCACGTCTTCGAACTCGTTCTTGCGCAGCAGTCCCGAATCGACGAAGATGCAGTAGAGGTTCTTGCCGATGGCCTTGTGCAGCAGCACGGCGGCCACCGACGAATCGACGCCGCCCGAAAGTCCGAGCACGACCTTGTCGTCGCCCACTTTCTCGCGCAGCTCGCGCACGGTGGACTCCACGAAACTCTCCGAGGTCCACGACTGCGAGCAGCCGCAGATGCCCACGACGAAATTCTTCAGCAACTGCGTGCCGTCGGTCGAGTGGTAGACCTCCGGGTGGAACTGGATGCCCCAGGTCTGCTCGCCCGCGATGCGGAACGCGGCGACGCGCACATCCTCGGTGCTGGCGATCAGTTTATAGTTGTCGGGCACGCGCGTGATGGTGTCGCCGTGCGACATCCACACCTGCGTTCTGGCCGGCAGGTCGCGCATCAGCGCATCCGACGGATCGCCGACGGAGAGCATCGCACGGCCGTATTCGCGGCTGGGCGCGGGCTGCACCTCGCCGCCGAAAGCCGAAGCGAGGAACTGGGCTCCGTAGCAGACGCCCAACAGCGGCAGTTTGCCCTTGAAGGCCGAAAGGTCGGGGTTCGGAGCCTGGGCGTCCCGCACGGAATAGGGGCTGCCCGAAAGAATCACACCCCGCACCGACGCATCGAGCGCCGGAATCTTGTTGAACGGGTGGATTTCGCAATAGACGTTCAGTTCGCGGACACGGCGTGCGATCAGCTGCGTGTACTGCGATCCGAAGTCGAGAATGAGGATTTTTTCCATCTATATCGTGTTTATTGTTTTCTTACCGGACGGTTGAAACTCCCTGCCAGCCGCATTTCGGCGGCAAAAGCCTCGCAGCCGACTTCGCGGATGCGTTCGACGCATCCCCTGCGGTCGGAACGGAAGACGAACCCGAAAATTCGTGCGATGAAATTATTGAACTTCCCGCAACTTTCCAGCGGCATCAGCGTGCATTCGGCGCAACTCTGCCAGCCGTGTCCGATACAGCAGGCCCGCACCTTGCACCAGGAAGCCCGCTCATTGGGATGGCACCCCGGGCAGGAGCCCTTCGCAAATTTGCGGCAGGTTCCGCAGAAAAGTCCGCAGGCGGCGATTTCGGGATTCATCATCAGCGTTCGCTCGAGTAGTTGGGCGCCTCGCTCGTGATGGCCACGTCGTGCGGATGGCTCTCGTGCATGCCCGAAGCCGTGATGCGGACGAACCGCGCCTGCTGCAACGTCGGGATGTCCTTCGCCCCACAGTAGAACATGCCGGCGCGGACGCCGCCGATCAGCTGGTAGACCGTCTCGGAGAGGGAACCCTTGAACGGCACGCGGGCGGCGATGCCCTCGGGAACGAGCTTGCTGAAATTGTTTTCGCAGCCCTTCTGGAAATAGCGGTCGGCCGAACCGGCCTTCATGGCGTCGATCGAACCCATGCCGCGGTAGCTCTTGAACTTACGGCCGTTGTAGATGATCGTTTCGCCCGGAGCCTCCTCCGTCCCTGCGAACATCGAACCGATCATCACGCAGTCGCCGCCCGCAGCCATCGCCTTCACCAGATCGCCCGAATAGCGCAAACCGCCGTCAGCGATGACGGGCACGCCCGTGCCGGCAGCGGCCGACGCGGCGTCGAAGATGGCCGAAAGCTGGGGAACACCCACTCCGGCGATGATGCGCGTCGTGCAGATCGACCCCGGGCCGATGCCGACCTTCACGCCGTCGGCGCCGTTCTCGATCAGGAACTTCGCAGCCTCGGCCGTAGCCACGTTGCCGGCGACGACATCCAGCGACGGGAACTCAGCCTTGATCTCGCGCAGCTTGCGGACCATAGCGACCGAATGGCCGTGCGCGGAGTCGAGCACCACGGCATCGACATCCTCGGCGACCAACGCACGCACGCGGTCCAGCGCATCGGGCGTGATACCCACGCCGGCGGCCACGCGCAGACGCCCTTTGGCGTCCTTGCAGGCGTTGGGATGGTCCTGGACCTTGGTGATGTCCTTATAAGTGATGAGCCCCACCAGGCGGCCTGCGTCGTCCACCACGGGGAGTTTCTCGATTTTGCTGTTCAACAGAATCTCCGAGGCATGTTCGAGTTCGGGATTCCGGGTCGTGATCAGACGGTCGCCGGGAGTCATCACCTCCCCGATGCGGCGCGACATGTCGCGCTGGAAACGCAGGTCGCGGTTGGTGACGATGCCGATGAGCTTCCGGTCGGAATCCACGACCGGGATGCCTCCGATCTTGTTTTCCTTCATCAGATTCAGGGCGTCGCCGACGGTGTTCTCCTTGGAGATGGTCACCGGGTCGTAGATCATGCCGTTCTCGGCACGCTTCACCTTGCGGACCTGCGCGGCCTGCTCGGCGATGGACATGTTCTTATGGATCACGCCGATACCTCCTTCGCGGGCCAGAGCGATGGCCAGCGGCGCCTCGGTGACGGTGTCCATAGCGGCGGACACGATGGGGATGTTGAGCTTGATATTACGCGAAAAACGGGTCTGGACATTGACCTCTCGCGGCAACACTTCCGAATAGGCGGGTATCAGCAGCACGTCGTCGAAGGTAAGTCCTTCGGGCTGAACCCTTTCATTGATAAAAGACATAATGAACGTGGATTTTTGTTGCTCGCAAAAGTAATCATTTTTTTCGAAACGGCCTAATTTCCGGACCGATCCGCCGATTTTTTTATCAACAAAATGTAAACGCCCCGCCGCAACCGGCCGACAATGCTCCGGAAGGGCCCCGAGAGCCGTTCGGAGGCTCCGGAAGCGCAAAAAAATACCTGTTTATGGGGATTGCAGGATATGTTCGGCGGGCTTAAATTTGCAAAATCATTAAAATCTGCATAGATTTGCCGACAAACAAAGCTATCCAAACGATGATACGCGCTTTCCGCCTCCTGAGCACACTGCTCCTCTTTGCCGTATACGATGCCCATGCCCAGAAAAGCAATACGCCCCTCTACTCCATTTCGGGACAGGTGGTGAATGCCGAAACGGGAGAACCCGTGGCGCTGGCCTCGTTCGTAGTCAACAATACGATCGGCGTAGTGACCGACCAGAAGGGCGCATTCAAACTCGACAAGCTCAAAGGCGGCCCCATCACCTATAATGTCTCGTTCCTCGGATACAGCCCCGTCGAACGGAAACTGGTCCTCTCGGCAGACATCAAGGACCTCCGAATCGCCCTCACGCCGCTGAGCCTCGGACTGGAAGAGGTCGTGGTGACGGCACAGCCCACCGGCGCGGGCTCCACGTCGAAGATCGGCGAAGAGGCCATCCGCCACATCCAGCCCATGAGCATCGGCGACATGTTCCAGCTCCTCCCGGGCAATCTGTCGGTCAACCCCAATCTGAACGGCGTGGGCCAGGCCGCCATCCGCGAAATCGGCTCCAACGCCAACAACGCCCTGGGCGCCGCGGTGATCGTTGACGGAGCTCCGCTCTCGAACGACGGCAACTTGCAGGCCCTCTCCCCGTCGCTCGCGGGAAGCGCCTCGAACCAGTCGCAAAACGGCATGAGCGACCAGACGACGGCCGGAAAAGGCGTCGATCTGCGCTCGGTATCGCCCGACAACGTGGAGTCGATGGAGGTGATCCGCGGCATTCCGTCGGTCGAATACGGCAACCTGACCTCGGGAGTCGTCATCGTGAAGACCAAAACGGGCTCGACGCCCTGGGAGGCCAAATTCAAGGCCGACCCCTATTCGAAAATGGTGTACGCCGGCAAGGGATTCACGCTCAAAAACGGCAGCGCGATCAATGCGGGCATCGACTGGACGCAGTCGTTCGGCGACACGCGCAAGCGCTACTTAGGCTACGACCGCATCTCCGCGACGCTGGGTTATTCGAAGAGTTTCGACGTGGCGGGACGCCCCATGCTCCTGCGCCTCAACGGCTCGTTCTACTCGAACGTCAACAACAGCAAGACCGACCCGCAGATGCAGGTCACGAGCAGCACCTTCGAAAACAAGAACATCGGCGCACGTCTGAACGCCGAGGGCAGCTGGAAGATCAACGGAGCCGCCCTCACGGCCCTCGAATACGGCTTCATGGTATCGCAAGCCTACCAAAGCGACCGGCTGCACGACTACATCGCTTCGGCCAGCAGCGTGGTCACCAACACGCTCAAACCCGGTGTCGGGCTGGGTACGTTCCTCCCGTCGTCGTACTATTCCGACTATGAAATAGAAGGTAAGCCGTTCAGCGTTTACCTGCAAGTAAAGGCCAACAAGATCATCCAACTCGGAGGGGGGGGGAATTTTACCAATCTCCGGGCCGGAATCGACTGGCGGTATGACGCCAATTACGGCGGAGGGCTGATCTTCGACATCCAGCGACCGCCGCAGAACACATCCAGCCAGGCGCTGCGCCCCCGGTCGTTCCGGGACGTACCGGCGCTGAACAACCTCGCCTTCTTCCTTGAAGACAGGCTCAATCTCAAGATCGGGGGAACGTCGCTCGCCCTGCAAGCCGGTGTGCGTCTGACGAACATGTTCCTCGATCCGCAGGCCAAGCAGAACGACATCTTCGTGGCCGAGCCGCGCGTCAACCTCAACTATTCGCTGTACGAAGGGCCCAAGGCGGCTGTCGCCGTCACGGGCGGCTGGGGGCTCTCCTACAAGATGCCCACGCTGCTCTACCTCTATCCGGACAACGCCTATTTCGATCGCGTCAGCCTGGCGAAAATCTCCAACACGGACCCGACGGGAACGCTGGGAGTCATGACCACCGACATTCTGACCGACCTGGCGAACCCCAATCTCAAACCCGCCCGCAGCCGCAAATACGAGGCCGGACTCTCGTTCCGGCTGGGGCGCGTGCGCGGCATGGTGACCTATTTCCGCGAAAAGCACACCGATGAATTCGGCTTCTCGACGACGCCCCACTACATGCACTACGAGACCTACGACGTACCGTCGGAGGCCACCGATCTTCGGTTCGCCGACGGCAAGGTGACCTACACCGACGCATCGGGCAGCACCGTCGAGGCCGCAACGAAAAAGGAGGACTACATCGCCACCTACTACCGGCCCACCAACAAATCGCACACCGAGAAACAAGGTATCGAATACAGTTTCGACCTCGGAAGCTGGCGCGCCCTGCGCACTTCGCTGATCATCGACGGAGCGTGGTTCCACATCAGGCGGACCGACGAACAGGAGTACTATTCGAAAATCAACGAGACCTACGACTATATCCGCCTCATGCCGGCCGGAAGCGGCACGCTGCAAAACCGCGTGAACACCAATTTCCGCTTCATCACCCACATCCCGCAGCTGAAGCTGGTATTCTCGACGACCATGCAGGTCGTCTGGTACGAAAGCCAGCAGAACATTTGGCAGGACGGCAGCGGCAACGACCTCTTCAGCCTCTCCGAAGACGGGAAGTTCATGCAGGTCATGCCCGTCGGATTCTACGACAAGCAGGGCAACTACACGGTCTGGCAAAAAGGATTCGAGGAGCGCCCGGAGTACTCCCAGATGGTCGGCAGATCCCTTGCGACCGCCTACGACCGGGAGACGTTCCGCCCGTGGGTGATGTTCAACTTCCGCCTGACGAAGGAGATCGGGCGCGTCGCCGAACTCTCGTTCACGGCCAACAACTTCACGCGCACCTCCCGCTGGCACTACTACGACACCCGCACGGGCTACAAGCAGATTTACCCCGACATGTATTTCGGCGCCGAACTGAAACTGCGTATCGGCAACAGATAATTCGAAAAATCACCATTTGTATCATAAAAATCAGGAAACGATGAAAAGGATGAATTTATTGGCAAAGGCCGGGCTGCTCTTCGCAGCAGGCGCCACCCTCCTGTTCGCAGGCTGCGACAACGGCAATGACGATGATGGAGGCGACAACGGATCGAAAAAACTCCAGCTGACGGTCAACCTGACCGCTCCCGCAGGATACGAAGCGTCGGAACTCCCGTCCATGACCATAACGGCCGTGAACTCCGACAAGGAACTGACCTATACCGAAACCACCGCCGCCGGAGCGACCTCCGTCACCTTCGAGGTGTCGTCGGGCCAGTACCAGATCACCGCGACAGGACGCTACTCCAACACGATCTCCTTCACCGGAGCCGTGACAGCCGACGTTTTCGGAGACAAAACCGCTGCGGTGGCACTGTCCGAGGTCAATAAATCACCGCTCGTATTCAAGGAGGTGTATTCGACATCCGTCAACTGGAAACTGAACGACACCTATATGGAGATCGTCAACAACTCGGACGAGGTGCAGTATCTCGACCAAGTGATCATCGGAGCGATGCTCACCTTATCGAAACCGAACCCCTGGGTGGACGCCTCCGGCAAACAGCTCGACAAATACCCGCTTTACGGCATCGTAGCCGCTTTCCCCGGCACCGGTAAAGAACATCCGCTGCAACCGGGCGAAAGCGTGGTCATCGCCAACGACGCAACAGACTGGTCGGCTGACGGCGCCGCCAACCTTACCAATGCCGATTGGGAGTGCTATGTACCCGATGCCGGCCAGGCTGACGCCGACTACGACGCACCCAACCTCGAAATCGTCTACAACCTCGAAAACCAGCGTCGTCTGGGAGCAGGTTTCTTCGGAGGAGGTCTGGTAATGGCCAAGCTGCCCGAAGGCATGACGCCGTCGCAGTTCGCCGCCGACTCGGAAAACTTCATGACCGAGCCGAACAAAGTAGATGCGACGCAACTCCATTTCATGATTCCCAGCAAGTACCTGCTCGACGCCGTCGAAATGTTCGATGCTGATGATTCCGACCGTTACCACACACTGCTGGCTCAGGACGATGCCGGTTCGGCCCTCGTCAACGGATGGTCGGGCAAGAGCATCCGCCGCAAGGTGACCAAAGTCGAGAACGGCCGCGCCTACTATCAGGACACCAACAACTCGACGGACGATTTCCTGACGGGCCAGCCGCTCACCCCCGGCGTACACCCCACGCAGGCGGACTAAGACCGGAGCCCGATTTCGAGATCACGACCGAAACGGTGCCGTCGAAAAGCGCCGTTTCGGTCTTACGACACCACACCTAACGCATTTCTTACGATGAAAAGATACCCGGGTACCGCATTGTGCGCATTGCTGCTCTTCAGCGGCGGAACGCTTCGTGCCCAGCAGAAAGCGCAGCTTCCCGTCTACCGGGAGGTAGAGCGCTCCGGAAACCTCTATTCCCGGAGCCACAACCCCTCGGCGCTGTGGTTCTCGCCCGTCGGGAACCTGCTCGACTTCCATGCGGACTACGACATCCGCCGGGGCGACCTGCACGATGTGGATGAATCCTCGAAAATCAACGCTTTCGGAGTCGGAATCTCCGGACAGCAGCGGTTCGACAAGGTGATCTGCTCCGGCAGCATCGCCTACAACGACGGCAAGGAGTATGCCCGGCGCTGGAACTCGACGCTTCAGGTCGCCGACGACAATCCTTTCATCCTCGGTGATTCGATCCCGTCGGATTTCAACACCCAGCGCTTCAACCTGAGCGGAACGGTGGCCTACAAGCCGCTGGAGCGGCTGATTCTCGCCCTGAAACTCGACTACGACACCGGCAGTTCGGCCAACCAGACCGACCCGAGGCCCAAAACCGACGGCATGCACTTCGTCATCACGCCCGGCGTCCAGTACCTGATGGGCGGCGGATTCTCGCTGGGACTCTCGGGCGGATTCGACCTGATGAGCGAGTCGATCTCGCACGAGGTCATCGACCCGCGCGAATCCTACGTTTATTTCCGTTTCAACGGGCTGGGCGATTACAGCACGATTTCGACCGGCACGTCGCTCTCCTACCCGCGCAACTACACCGGCACGGAATACACCGGAGCCCTGCAATTCGCCTGGGACGGCGGCCGGGGCGTCGCCAACCTGCTCGAAGCGACCTATGCGTCGAGCACGCAGGAGGCCCGCGACGGCGGCGCCGTGTTCACGTTCCTCGGCGGCGACTATTCGCGCACGGGTTTCGGCGTCAGCGACCGCCTGCGTTTCGGCAACTCCCGGCGCACGCACAACGTCATCGTCGGATGGGACCACAAGCGCGTGGAGGGCATCTGGTATGAACAGACGGCCTACATCGACCCCGACAAGAACAACCAGATCTCGTACAAGGTGCAGGCTTCGGGGCTGAAAAACAAGGAGACCGTCTCGGTCTTCCGGGCCGAATACCGTTTCGACAAGCTCCGCGACGGGCTTCCGACCTTCGCGCTGCACGCCGCAGGGCGGTATGAGGATTCGGAAACGATCCACTACGAGGGCGACGGATACAACCGCAGCTACACCCGCATCCTCGGGTCGGTCGAGGCGTCGAAATTCTTCTCGTTCGGCCGCAACCGGATCACGGCGACGCTCGGCGTGCGGGGAGCCGCTCCGATCACCTCCTCGCAGCACGTGCAGGAGCGCATCAAACAAGCCTACACCGCCCCGGCATTCGAATACATCACCGCGACCTGGATCGGCGGCAACGCAGCAGTACGCTACCGCCGCCTCTTCGGGAAACTGTGGGCCGGACTCTACGCCGAGGCTTCGCTGAAACGCTACATCGGCGAGGGGAACTACACCGACCTGCTCGAAGGCACCGACAGACGCAGGTTCACGTTCGGCGCCGAAATTCTTTTCTGACACACAAAACAGCCTTCCCACACATGCAAACATTCAAGAAAATACTCCTCGCGGCAGCAGTGGCGACAATCGCTTCCGCGCAACTTTTCGCAGCCTCGCCCCGCCGCGGCTTCGCCGTGGTGATCGACGCCCGGAGCTATGAAGAAGCCCGCCGGCAGGTCGACGATTACGCCGCCGAAATCGGGAAAAGCGGCCTGGAAGTGCATTTCGTCATCGACCGCACGGGACAGCCCGACTCGCTCCGGCAGGTGCTCCGGCAGCTCTGGGAGCAGCCGAAAGCCCCGATCGAGGGAGCCGTGCTCATCGGCGACATTCCGGTAGTGATGGTACGTGACGCCCAGCACCTCACGAGCGCTTTCAAAATGGACCAGGTGGCGTTCGACCGCTGGCAGTCGTCGGTTCCCACCGACCGTTTCTACGACGATTTCAGCCTCGAATTCGCCCCGCTGGGACGCGACAGCATCCACCCCGGATGTTTTTACTATTCGCTGACCGCCGAATCGGCCCAGCAGACCCGTCCCGACATCTATTCGGGCCGCATCCGCCCCACCGATTGCAGCGGGACCTCGCGTTATGAGAAACTGCGCAGCTATCTGGAGAAGGTCGTGGAGGCCAAACGCAATCCCGAACCGGTCGACCAGATTCTCTTTTTCAGCGGCAACGGCTTCATCTCGGAGTCGATGGTGGCCCGCATCGACGAAAAGGCAACGCTGTTCGAACACTTCCCGTGGCTCGAACGGCAGCGCAACGGCATCAGCTACATCGACCACAAGCGCGACGCGCACATCAAACCGCGGCTGATGAACGAGATGCAGCGCCGCGACCTCGACTTCGCCGTCCTGCACCACCACGGCGACTGGGACACGGAGTACCTGAACAACCTGCCGATGACCAACGACACCAAACAGCAGATTGCACAGATCAAAATGTATCTGCGGGAGTCGATGCGCCACGCCATTTCGCACGACATCCCGGCCGACAGCGCCCGGGCGCGCATCACGCGCCGCTACGGAGAGTTTCCCGACGCATGGTTCGCAGGCGCCGACGATCCGAAGACCCGGGCCGCGGATTCCCTATACCTCTGGGACCTGGACCTCTACCTTTCGGATTTCGGCCGTTACACGCCCGAATGCCGCGTCGTATCGCTCGACGCCTGCTTCAACGGCTCGTTCCACCGCGACAGCAGCATCGCCAACGCCTACATTTTCAGCCCGGGACGCACCGTCGCCGTGCTGGCCAACTCGGTGAACGTATTGCAGGACAAATGGGTGGATCGTTATGTGGGCCTCACGGGACTGGGCATGAGCGTTGGCAACCTGGCCAAATACGCCCCCTATCTGGAACAACACTTGATCGGCGACCCGACCTTCCGCTTCGCGTCGGCTGACAAACGGATCGACGTGGACGAACTGCTCCGGCAGGACAGCCCCGCGACGTGGAAACGGCTCCTTGCAGACAACCGCTACCCCGCCCTGCAAGCGCTGGCCGTCGAAAAGCTCTTCCGTCGCGGCGACCTTTCGTCGGCGGACCTGCTGCGTATCTTCCGCGAAAGCGACAGCCACCAGCTGCGCATGCAGGCGTTCGTCAACCTCTCGGAGTGCCGCGACGACAACTTCATCGAAGCCATCGCACTCGGCATGTCCGACAATTATGAAATGGTCGAGCGCTTCGCCGCCAACATGCTCGCCAAGAGCGGCGACGAACGGCTCATTCCGGCGATGATCGCCGCCGCGATCCGCAACAACACCTCCGAACGCGTGGAGTTCTCGCTCAAACAGGCGATGCCGATGTTCGACGGCGAGAAACTGATCGCCGAATTCGAACGGCAGTTCCCCGCGACCAACTACATCGACTCCGAAACGGTGCACAGGCTGATCCGCCACTCCATCGAAGTCAATGCAAAGCGCTGGACCGCCTCGATGAAATCGGTCATGGACCCCGAGCGGACGAAAAAGAGCCGCATGCAGGACATCCGTTCGATGCGCAACTACTACGTGCATTTCATGGTCCCCGAACTGCTGGATTACCTACGCAAGAGCGACGATCCGGAAGTTCAGCAGGCCATGCTGGAGGCTTTCGGCTGGTTCACGCTCTCGGTGCGCCGCGACGAGATCGCCCGAACGGCCCTTGACATGAGCCGCGACGAATCGCTCGCCCCCGCGGTGCGCAGCGAGGCGCTGAAAACCTATAACCGTCTGAAATGATGAAACGGATCTTATTCCTGCTTCTGTTCGCTGCTGCGGGGCTTCCGGCGACGGCGCAGCCCACCCGGACCTACGAGGTTCCGAAGCTGACCGACGAGGTGCGAGCCATCCGCGCGGCGGCCGCCTCGTGGACGCCGTCGAAACCCCTCGAAGGCACCCTGCCCGCGAGCGTGGACAACTCGAAGCTCAAATACTTCCCGAAAGTATTCGAACAAAAAGGCGGCTCCTGCGCCCAGTCGTCGGGTATCCGCTACCTGTTCACCTACGAGATGAACCGGCTGCTGGACCGCGACGCCCAAGCCTCGGACGCCAATACATTCAGCTATTTCTACACCTGGAATTTCCTGAACGACGGCATCGACCAGGGCGGATTCGCCGAGCAGGGGCTCAACATCGCCCGGCAGCAGGGGGCCATGTCGCTGGCCGACTTCCCCGACCCTTCGAGCTACTTCTCGTTCAAATGGGCGAGCGGCTACGACAAGTACACCCGGGCGATGCAGAACCGCGTGAAGGAGATCATCTCGTTCGAGGTGATCTCGCAGGAGGGCATCGACCTCGCCCGCCGCTATCTCTACGACGCCGGCGACGGCAGCGCCCACGGCGGCATCCTCTCCTATTCGGCGCTGGCCACCGGATGGACCTTCGACTCGAACTATTCGGGGCCGTCGGAAACGGGCTACACCTACATGCTGACGAAACTCGCCACGGACGGCGCACACGCCATGACCATCGTCGGATACGACGACACGGTGGAGTTCTCCAAAGACGGTCAGATCCACAAGGGAGCCTTCATCGTGGTGAACTCCTACGGAACGTGGTGGGGCGACGACGGCCGCTACTACCTGCCCTACTATTTCTTTTTGCAGGACCGCCCGTCGCAGACCCTGAGCCACGACGTTACGGGATGCAGCTGCACGGTGCACTCCCCGCAGGTGGTATTCCGCGTTAAGGTGACCTACGATTCGCGCAACGACCTCGCCTTCACGATGGGCGTGGCCGACAAGCCCTATGCCACGACGCCGACCGTCACACTCAAATCGGCCATCGCGGCCAATCAGGGCGGCGACCACCCCATGCAGGGAGAGTACAGCGACGACAACAGCATCGAACTCGCGTTCGACTTCACGGAGGCGGTGCCCAAATACGCCTCCTACACCGAACCGAAATACTTCCTGACGGTCACCCGCTCGGAGATCGGCAAGGCCGGCAGCGGCGTGATCAATGCCTTTTCGGTGATCGACTACCGGGATGCCGACGGCCCGAAGGAGTATGTCTGCGACCTTCCGCAGCCAGTCGTGCTGGAAAAGGGCGCGAATCTCTTCGCGGCCGCCACGACCGCCCTCAAAACCACCTCGGCGTCGGCCATACAATGGCTCGACAACCTCTGGGCCCCCTACACGGCGCCCTACGTGCTGCGTACCGCAAGCGGCAAGTACGCCAAGTTCGAAGTCACGGACTACGACCGGGGTGCGGGCCGGGTGACGATCAAGTATCTCTATCAGGGCGACGGCAGCCGCAACCTGAACAGTTTAACGGATTGACGACGATGAAAACGATGAAACACAGCATATTGCTGCTCGCCATGACGGGATGTGCGATACTGGCGGGATGCGCGTCGGACGGCTCCGGCGACAAAGGCCCGGCACCGGAACCGGCGCAGGTGAAAACGCTCTCGGTGGAGGGTCTCAGCGACGACCGATGGGTCTACATCTCGCTCGAAACCGGCAGCAAGGTGGGAGAGAGCCCGCTCGGCGACGCCGCGCAGGACGCCGCCTGGAAAGCCCGCACGGACTGGGACATCGCCCTCTGCGGCGAACTGATCCGGACCAACGGCGGAACGTCGGGCAACGGCCAGGGAGCCGTTCAGCGGGTCCAGAACAAGAGTTTCAACGCACTCGACCAGGCGCCCGCCGACGGTTACACGACCGACACGGACGACATAGTCATCCGGCGGTAAAACGCCCGTATACCATGAAAAAAGCTGCATTCCCAGACGGAGAATGCAGCTTTTTGTTTTCGGGACGAAGGATCAGTACTGCTCCTTCTCGTTGGGGAAATCGCACTCCTTCACGTCGCGGACATACCGTTCCACGGCGTCGGTCATCACGCTGTGCAGATCGGCGTAACGGCGCAGGAACCGGGGCGAAAAACCCTTGTTGATGCCCAGCATGTCGTGGATCACGAGCACCTGCCCGTCGCACCCTCCGCCGGCGCCGATGCCGATCGTCGGAGCCGAAATCTCCTTCGTCACCCGGTCGGCCAATGCCGCGGGAATCTTTTCCAGCACGATGCCGAAGCACCCCGCGTCGCTCAGCAGACGGGCGTCGCGCACCAGTTTCTCGGCCTCGGCCTCCTCCTTGGCGCGGACCGCATAGGTGCCGAACTTGTGGATCGACTGGGGTGTCAGACCGAGGTGTCCCATGACGGGAATGCCGGCCGAAAGGATGCGCTGAACCGATTCGAGAATCTCCTCGCCGCCCTCGATCTTGATGGCGTCGGCCTCGGTCTCCTTCATAATGCGGATGGCCGAATCGAGCGCCACCTTCGAATTGCCCTGATAAGAGCCGAACGGCAGATCGACGACGACCAGCGCACGACTGACGGCGCGCACGACCGAACGTGCGTGGTAGATCATCATATCGAGAGTGATGGGGAGCGTGGTTTCGTAACCGGCCATGACGTTGGCCGCCGAGTCGCCCACGAGAATCACATCGACGCCCGCGGCATCGACGATCTTCGCCATCGAATAGTCGTAAGAGGTAAGCATGGCGATCTTCTCGCCCCGCTGTTTCATTTCCGTCAGGCGGTAAGTCGTTACCGCGCGGACGGTGCTTTCTACTGACATTTTTCCAGATTTTAGGTTTTACAACGCGGCAAAGATAGCGCAAGGCGAGCGCAATGACAAATTTATTTGGGCATTGCCGAGCCGCAGCCTATCTAAACCGGGGTTCATCCCCGGTAAAGTGCGCAAGGCGAGCGCAATGGCAAATTTATTTGGGCATTGCCGAGCCGCAGCCTATCTAAACCGGGGTTCATCCCCGGTAAAGTGCGCAAGGCGAGCG
>NZ_JBBMFL010000012.1:0-124916 GCF_040095975.1 Alistipes intestinihominis | reverse complement strand
GAGAACACGCCGGTGAAATATGCGGACGCGGCAAATCTCACGATCGTTAACAAAGCCCAACCGGGAGGTTCGGCATTCCAGCGTATCGAGGTGGCCCGCTACCCCGAGCTGACCCCGACGGTCACGCGATATTACCGCTACTCCACGGGGCTGGCCGTGGCGTTCCGCACCGACAGCCGCAACATCCGCGCCCGGTGGACCACCGTCAACCAACTCCCCGGAGCCAATTCGACGCTCATCGCACAGCGCGGGCTCGACCTCTACATCCGCCGCGACGGCAAATGGGTCTTCGCCGGGGTCGGGGTGCCGAACCGATCCGGAACGCAGCACGAAGCCCCCGTCGTCGAACACATGGATACGACGATGAAGGAGTGCCTGCTCTACCTCCCGCTGCACGACGAAATCGCCGCCCTCGAAATCGGGACCGACGAAGGTGCGCGGCTGGAAGCCGCTCCCGACCCCTTCCGTCACCGGATCGTGGTGATCGGGTCGAGCATCACGCACGGCACCTCGGCGAGCCGTCCGGGAATGGCCTACGCCGCACGACTGGGCCGCGCGCTGGGATTCGGATTCGTCAACCTCGGGGCCAGCGGACAATGCAAGCTCGACACGTTCTTCGCGCGCATCGCCG
The DNA here is from genome assembly GCF_040095975.1 of Alistipes intestinihominis. Lineage (NCBI taxonomy): Bacteria > Pseudomonadati > Bacteroidota > Bacteroidia > Bacteroidales > Rikenellaceae > Alistipes > Alistipes intestinihominis. The sequence continues at coordinate 124,285 of NZ_JBBMFL010000012.1, read as the reverse complement.
CGGAGACCCGGGCCGATGCCTTCGTGTTCGACGTTTTTTCGAATCCGTCGCCGCAGCAGATCGAAGAGCGTCTGGAAGGATTCGTCCGGCGCATCCGCGAAAGCCACCCCGCGACGCCGCTGATCTTCCTCCAGACGGAGGTGCGCGAAAGCGGGAACTTCGACCTGAAAAAACACGCTTTCGAAGCCGACAAGCGCGAAGCCGCCCGGAAAGGGATGGAGAAACTCCTCGAAAGGGACGAAAACATCTATTTCATAGACCCCGGCATAGATCTGGGAGACGACCACGAGGCGACCGTCGATGGCGTACACCCCACGGACCTCGGGTTCGAACGGATGCTGGACGCGCTGACGCCCCGCATCGCCCGCATACTCCGGAAATACGGCATCGAGTAGTCCGGGCGACGGAGAACGGCGGCAAAAAAATCGTATCTTTGTCTTGGAATCCAAAATCGGACAGCTATGATCGAACCCCTCTACCAGCCGTCGCCGTCGCGTTACGAAAACGGCATGATTTTCCGCCGCGCCGGGCGCAGCGGCGTGCAGCTGCCGGCCCTGTCGCTGGGCATGTGGCACAATTTCGGCAGCGAGCAGACCTTCTCCAAAGTGCAGGAGATGGCCCACTACGCCTTCGACCGCGGGATCGTGCACTTCGACCTGGCGAACAACTACGGCCCGGCCTACGGAACCGCCGAGGAGAATTTCGGACGCCTGATGGAGCGGTCGTTCCGCCCCTACCGCGACGAGATGTTCATCGCCACCAAGGCCGGATACGACATGTGGCCGGGGCCCTACGGCAACTGGGGTTCGCGCAAATACCTCATGGCGAGCCTCGACCAGAGCCTGCGGCGCATGAAGCTCGACTATGCGGACGTTTTCTATTCGCACCGCTACGATCCCGAAACGCCGCTCGAAGAGACGCTTCAGGCCCTGGTGGACATCGTGCGCAGCGGCAAGGCGCTGTACGCCGGGCTGTCGCGCTACCCGCTCGCGGCGGAGCGTTTCGCATTCCGCTACCTGGCCGAGCGCGACGTGCCGTGCCTGCTGTTTCAGGACAAATACAACATTTTCAACCGCGAGCCCGCGACATCGGGCGTGCTGTCGCTGGCCGCCGAGTCGGGCGCAGGGTTCGCGGCCTTCTCGCCGCTGGCGCAGGGGCTTCTGACCGGGCGCTACCTCAACGGCATTCCGCAGGATTCGCGCATGGCCGAGGGGCGTTCGCTGCGGCGCGACGTGCTGACCGACGCGATGCTGGCCCGCATCCGCGGCCTCGACGACCTCGCCCGGCAGCGCGGGCAGACGCTGGCCGAAATGGCGCTGGCGTGGCTGCTGCACGACAGCCGCGTGACGACGGTCATCATCGGAGCCAGCTCGACGGCCCAGATCGCAGACAACCTGCGGGCGTTGGAGAACACGGCCTTTTCCGACGAGGAACTGGCGCGGATCGACGCGCTCTCGCGGGGATGACCCCGGCATGGAAAAGAGAGGTCCGCTTTCTTCGGAAAGCGGACCTTTTCGCGTTACGGCGGCAGGATTACTTTTCGGGTTTCTGCCCGATGTAGAAAACATATCCGTAGTCCGTTCCGTGGGCGCAGTAGTGTTCGATCTCCTCCCGCATCAGCGTGGCCATGCGGACCGCAGCCGGACTGTGGCCCTGCTCTTCCAGAAAGTCGGGGATGCGCGCGGCCACCGCAGCGTAGTAATTCTGCATCCAGCAATGCTGCGGCAGCACGAAATGCGCCAGCGGAACGTATCCGGCCTTTTCGAGGATGCGCACCTTGGCCGCAGGGGTGCCGATGTCCGGGAAATTCTCCCGGATGTACGCCGTCTCCGGCAACCGCGAGGGCGCGAGCCACGAGCACTCGGTGACGGCGATCACGCCCCCGGGTTTGAGGAACCGCCGCCACTCGGTAAGCCCCCTCTCGAAGCCGATGTTGTAGATCGACCCCTCGGCCCAGATGAGGTCCAGCTCTTCGTCGCCGAAGGGCAGTTCGTCCATCGACCCGACGAGGGCCGTGACCTTTTCGCTCAGCCCTGTGCGCTTCATCCGTGCGCGAAGCTCCTCGATCATTCCGGGCAGCAGGTCCACGGCCGTGATCGTGCCGTCGAGGTGCCGGGCGAGCACTTCGGTCTGCCGCCCCGTACCGCAGCCGATGTCGGCGACGCGGAGTCCGGGACCAGTCGCCGGGAGGAACCCCAAAGCCCGGATGGTTTGTTCGTCGCCGCCGGGGCCCTGCCGGTCGAGAGCGCGGAAAAAATCGGCGATGAGGGTCAAATCGAATTCGAAGATCGGTTCTTTGTTTTCGTTGTTCATAATCGGGAATATTCGGGCCGTCCGTCGGACGGCTGAAACAATGTTTCGGTCCCGCAAGATAGTTCTTCGAAACGGAACCGCCAAATCCGTCCGCACGAAAACGCCGGACCTTCGTACAAGGCCCGGCGCTTCCGGTGAGGCGTCACCCGACGGGTGTCAGAACGAGATGCCGACACGTATGCCGAAATTGTTGATGTTGTTGATCGAGTAAGTCAGCACATCGCCGCTGTTGGTGGCGTAGCTGTAATAGAGCGCCACGTGGAAACCCAGCCGGTAGTCGGGGCGCGGGAAGATCGACACGCCGATCTCCGGCGACATGAAGAATCCCCATGTGTCGGTGTACTGCTTGACGACATAGTAGTAAGACGACATTTCGGCGTAGCTGGCGCCCAGCTTCAGGCCGGCATAGGGTTGGAATACGCTGTCGGTAAGCCAGTTGTAACGTCCCGTAACGCCGAACGGCAGTTGGAACAGGGCGTGTTTCTGGTTGGTGGTCAGCGCCGAGCCGCCGCCCAGATCGAGCGTCTGACGCGAAATGCTTTGCAGATTGGTCTGGTAGGAGATGAACGGACCCACGGTGATGGCCGGCGTCACGAAGTAACCGCCTTCGAAGTTCATGCCCCAGCCCGAGGTCTTGTCGGCGAAATCGGCGCCCAGAGGCACGCCCACCTGCCAGTCGATGTTGATGTAGGTCTTGGGGAACAACTGCGCCTTGCCCGGCAGGGCCGCGGCAAGCATAACGGCGCAGATAGCGATGGTTTTGAAGTATTTCGATGTTTTCATAATCGGACGAATTTTTTGCTGTTAAACTATTTTGCCAGATAAGGCGACTGCTCGAAAGCCTGCTCCACGCCGGCGATCGTGCGCTGCCGGTTGAGTTCCGCATCGGAAGTCAGCAGACCGCCGATGAAACTGTCCCACACGACGGGCAGTTTCTTGTTGCTCTCCCGATCGGCTTCGAGGTCCAGCATCTCCAACAGCAGCGAACCGGCCGTGTATCCGTAATAAACGCTGTAAGGGTAGTGCCAGCCGACCCAGTCGCCCCAGTATCCGGGAGCCCAGTAGTAGGGGTAGTACCACCACCAGTAGGGATAGTCGTAGCCTACGAAGTAGGTCACTTTCCGGACGTAGCTGAGCTGGATGCCCACGTTGGCGGCATCCTTGTCGTCGGTGCGGGTGTATCCGGCGGCGTTCATCTTGCCGGCGACCGTGCCGATGATCTCCAGGGCGTCGGCGTCTTTCCAGTATTCGGTTTTGTCGCTGTTCCCGATCACCAGAATACTGTCGGGGAGGTAGTAAGTGTCGATGGCGGCGAAATCGGTGTCGGTGTCGTGGGCTGTGTAGACCAGATAATCCCGGTGAAGGTCCGATGTCGAAGGCTCCTTCTGACACGCGCAGAACGCAACTGCAATGAGTGCGAACGCAAAGTAACGTAATTTTTTGACGTTCATGGTTGTTTAATTTTTTTGGTTTGCTGTCCCGACCATCGTTTCAAATTCCGTTCCCCGCGCGCGGGTTTCCCGGCGCAGGGCCCGAATCGCGCATAAAGAAACCGTTTTCGAAGCACGAAAAACCGGGACTCCCGTCGTGGGAGCCCCGGTCGTTCCGGCGGCGAATATCTCTCAGAACCCGAACGTCTTGCGAGGCAATCAGGGATTCAACCCCAATGCAGCGACATACGTGTCATTCGGACGGCAATTCGCAAATTTGCAGTTCTCGAGGTAAATATCGAGCACGCGGCGCATCTCGGACTGGTTCGGACGAGCTTCACGGATGAATCCGTATTCGGAACGGTCGGCCGCCAGGAAATCGCAGATCTTCTGCCAGCCTTCGGGCATCGGCACGCTCACAAACGACGGCCGGGCATCGAGCCGCTTGTAAGTCCAGAAAGTCCACCCGATGTTCATCTCGTCGAGCGCCCTGCGGAAATTCCCGACCCACTCGTCGGTATTCTCGCCGGTTTCGCCCATATACATCGGGCATTGCGACTTGTCGCGGAAAGCCGCGAAGCCTTTGAGCGAATTGACCGAAGGCGGACACTTGTAGATATGGCACGTGAAGATCAGATTGTCATCGAAGGTCCAGTCGTCGTAAACCTTGAAATTCGTGTTCCACTGCGCTCCGGCGAGGATCAGAATGTGGCGGGAATCCACCTCGCGGATAGCCTTGGCCGTCCGGATCATCAACGGCTGGAGTTCGGCGTTCAGCTCCTCCTTGTCCTCGAAATAGTGGGCGATCGGTTCGTTCATCAGGTCGTAGCCGAGGATCGTGGGTTCGTCCGCATAACGGGCCGCAATGCCGCGCCAGACGGCGATGAAGCGTTCCTGCATCTCCGGACTGCGGAACAGCCACGGATAACCGTACGAATCGTCGATGTTGTCGCCGGTCTGCCCGCCCGGACAGTCGTGCATGTCGAGAATCAACCGCAGCCCGGCGTCGCGGCACCACTCCACAACGCGGTCCACGAGGGCGAAGCCCTCCTCGGGATCATGCAGCCCGAGATACTCCTCCGCGGTGAAAAGTTTGTAGTGGAACGGCAGACGCACGGTCGTGGCTCCGGTCGAAGCGATGTAATCTATATCCTCGCGTGTGATGTAGTTCTCGCGGAACGTACGCCAGAAACGCTCCATATAGGCCGGACCGACCAGCTGGCACAGACCTTCATGGATGCGGCGCGGCGAATTGGCGCTTTTGGGAAACTGAAAGAGGTAACCCTCGGGATTGAGCCAGTGTCCGAGGTTGGTGCCCCGGATTTCGAAACGGTTCCCGTTCCCATCGACCAGATTCACGCCGTCGGTGCGGATGAAATCCGGCGAACCGCCGGCACGGCCGGCACATGCCGCACAGCACAGCGCGGCGAGAGAGAGGATGAGATGTTTGAAAATTGCGATCATCTTTTCGTTTTGTAATAATCTTGAAGTACGTAGAATGCCTGCTTGCGTTCGCCGCGGTCGGAGATGACCCCCTTGCGGTTGAAGCCGTCCTGCGTCTGGGGCAGCAGCCGGCGCGCCGAACGGAAATCTTTGAGCACCCAGGGCGAAATGCCCGAAACCGGCGGCATCCGCTCTTCGATCATCCGCAGCGTCTTGCGATAGAGGTCGGCTTGGTACTCCTCGGTCCAGATCTCCGTGGCTTCACCGCGCTTGCCGTAAGGGGCGCCGCCGCCGAACTCCGAGATCATGACCGGCTTCTCGTAGTCGATCTCCCAGCGCACGCGGTCGATCTTTTCGTTCGTCCCGTCGTACCAGCCCACATACTCGTTCAGGCTGATGATGTCTACATATTCGTTCATGTTATCCTGCACGGAGAGCACCTCCGGGCTTTTGTCGTTGCGCTCCATCGCCATCGAGATCAGACGGGTCGGGTCCTTTTCGCGGGCATAGGCGGCCAGCGACGAGAGGAACCGGTCGCGGGCGTCGCCGTGGGGCGTTTCGTTGGCGATCGACCAGATAATGACGTTGCAGCGGTTCTGGTCGCGTTCGATCATCTCGTCGAGCTGGTTCAGGGCATTGGCGTAAACATCCTCGCGCTCCCAGAGAATCGTCCAGTAAACCGGAATCTCGCTCCACACGAGCAGTCCCATCCGTTCGGCCTCGCGCACCATCTGTTCGTTGTGCGGATAATGGGCCAGACGAACGTAGTTGCAGCCCAGTTCCCTGGCCCAGCCGAGCAGCGTGCGGTCCTCCTCGACCTTGGCGATGCGCCCGTTGCGGAATGCCGCCTCCTCGTGGATCGAAATGCCGCGCAGGAAGATCGGTTTTCCATTGAGCAGTATTTCGCGGCCGCGGGTCTCGATGGTGCGGAATCCGATCTCGTCCTCCACCCGGTCGTCGTCCGATGCGATTTCGACGGCATAGAGTTTCGGGGATTCGGGCGACCAGAGACCGATCCGGGCGCGCTTTTCGAACCGGGCGACCCCGTCGGCGTCGGTCGTTCCCCGAAGGTCGATTTTCAGTTCGGGAATCGCAAATCCGACATGCTGCCCGGCCTCCTTCCCGTTCATGCGCACAACAGCCTCGACGGTGTCGGTCGTACCGGGTTTCAGCCGCACGGTGTAACTCTCGACAAAGCGTTCGGGAACCGACACCAACATCACGTCGCGCGTGATGCCGCCGTAGTTGAACCAGTCGCAGATAATGGTCGGCACGCGTTCGGGCAGCCGTTTGTTGTCCACGGCCACCACCAGCGTATTCTCCCCGTCGCGGAGCAGGTCCGTCACATCGAAATTGAACGGCGTATAGCCGCCTTCGTGGTCGCCGACATGCTCCCCGTTCAAAAAGACATGGGTGAGGTAGTTCGAAGCCCCGAAATAGAGGTACTGCCGTTTTCCGGCCTCGCGGACAGCCGGGAACTTATGGCGCAGCCAGACCATCCCTTCGTAGTGGAAGAGCTGATACACCTGCGTATTCCAGTCGCCGGGAACGGCCATCACGGGCGAAAGGTCGAAGTCGTACTCCTTCCACGCAGTAACGTTGTCCACCTGCTTGTCCTTGAAGAAACCGTTGGGATCGGGTCGCCGGCGGTAGTCGTAGTAACCGGTTTCGAGCGGATCGGCGAAATAGTTCCAATAGCCGTTCAGCGACCGGATTTCGCGCCCGTAGACATGCTGGATCAGCGGATCGAGCCCTTCGGTGCGCTGTCCGTAGGCAAGAGAGGCCGACAGCAGGGCTGCCAGGATCAGGATTTTTTTCATGCGGTTCGTGCAGTTTATTGATTTTTAAGCCGAATATCGTCGTTGGGTTCGAGCGTGGCGTAATATTCGCCCAGCGAGGTGATCCGCTCGTCGTCGCCGAAAAAGCGCGAGGTGATCAGGCCGATCATCGTCGGCGAAGCACACCCGAACCACGAGTAGCGGAACACCTCGTTCATCCCCTCGTAGGCCGGCAGCAGCACCTTCATCTGATCGAGTACGCGGCTCTCGGTGTAACTGTTGTAGCCGTTGTTCTTGGCATTGTCGTCGCGCGGCGCGAACTCGGTGATCCAGATTTTCTTGCCGAATTTATTATAAACGTCGCGGATCACCGACTGGTAGTTCTGGGTTCCGATGCCCGCATACATGTGCACGGCGACGTAATCGCAGCGCAGTCCCCGCTGCGCGACGCCGGCCATAAATTCGTCGAGCCAGGCCCGCGTGGGGTACGACGGGGCCGGACTTACGAGTTTGATGCGGCTGTCGAGGTTTTGACAAAGAAATTCCCACTTTTCGAGAGCATCGGAGACACTCATGTTCGACTCCTCTTTCAGATCGGGTTCGTTGAATCCCAACACATAGAAAACCCGCCCCTCTTCATAGAGTTTGTTGATCTTGTCGCAGTTGTCCTTGGTGACCGACGAGGCACCCCAGAACATCGGCACGAACTCCGCGCCCTCGACCGTATTGCTCGGATCGAGCCCCCAGGTGTAATACCAGTTGGCCTTCAGATAGACGAGTTTCTGTCCGAAATCCAGCGTGTTGGTGCTTTGGCAGACGCCGCGTTTGGCCTTCGTGGCCCCGGTCGTTCCGCCCTCGGGTTTGTTGATGTCCTCGGGCAGGTCCGAGATCATCTGCTCTTTGGTGCACGCCGTGACGGCGCACACCAGAGCAATGAGGATAAACAGTATCTTTTTCATAATCAGTCTTCTTATTCTCGGTTAGTTAGTTGATTTTCACGGCATCGTCGCAGCCCGTCTTCTGCAATTTCGGGGCTGACGCCGCAGCGTCCCAGGTCCATACCGATGCGAAGTCATAGCCGAGGCTTTCGAACAACGCCTGCGTCGGCTCCTGCTCGACGCCGTCCTGGCCATAGGTATCGGTATCCAGTGCGACGTAAGCCGACGCATCGGCATAGGAGACATTCCAACGGTAATTGGACGTAGCGGTAATATCGCCCGACGCCGTACCGTAAATGGCAAACCCTCCGGTCTGGATCGTGGTGGCGATCACGGCGCAACCGGTCGTCTTCGGAGTATTGCCGTTCTTGATGTTCACGATACCGGCCGTATAGGAAGTGCCCTTCGGACCTCCCGTCACACGCGCCCCGCAGACCACGCAGCGTTCAACGTCACCCTTGACGGCAGCCGAGATTCCGGCCGCAGCAGCCGTACTGGAAGACGACACGCTGATCGCCTGCACCGAGCCGCCGACATAGCAGTCGCGGACCGAACAACATACGCCGCCGATGCCGCCCACAGCGTTTCCGCCGCTGACGCTTCCCGTAAAGGCACTCTTCTCGATGGTGATGCCGCCGACGTAATCGCCGCTGACGGTCGATCCCTGCAAAGCGCCGAAAATACCGCCGATCATATTCGAACCCTCACCGGACATCTTCACTTCGGCAGTCACCAGACATCCTTTGATAATATCCTTCGAATTTTGGTTCGTATTGGTTTTGCGACCCAGAATACCGCCCAGCTTCGTGCCGGAAATCGTTCCGGAAATCGAGCCTTCGACCGTCGAGTAGGACATCGTGACACCGTTCGAAGCCTTGATGACACCGACCAGACCTCCGGTCGCAAAATTCGAATTGGTGGTCATTGTGACATTCACATAGCAGTTATTGATGACGGACGAACCCTGCGCCTGTCCGGCAATGGCTCCGAAGCCCGTATCGGCTGACGATGCACCCGATTCCGCCGACAGCGTACCCGTCACGGCCACTCCTTCGACATGTCCGTCGAGCAGGTTGGCCACGGCTCCGCAGGCGCTCTTTCCGGCAGAGATATTCACACCGGAGAACTTCACGTTCTTCACCGCACCCGTAAGCGTCGCAACGAAAGGCGCCGTCAGCCCCTCGACCGTATGTCCGTCGCCGTCGAGCGAGCCCGAGAACGAGGGAATGGTCTCCCAGTCGGAAACGGCGATGTCCTCCGTCAGTTTCACGTGGGCCGCCGGATAGGTGTGCAGCGTCGCGGTGAACTGATCGGCGTCGATCACCACGTAGGGATCGCCCTCGATGCCCGAACCGCTTTCGTACATATTTTTCGACGAAACCGCAATGGTGTGCACCGTCGAAGTCACCCGGTCGCCGAGCGACACGCTGAACGTGACATCTCCACCGGAAAAATCGGCCTCCTTGGTGACGGTGAAGTTCCCCGAAGCGTCGTCGTAGCTCCACGACGTGCCGGTCGCACCCGGATCGAAAGTCACCGTCGCGCCCTTGGTCACGAGTCCCAGCGATTCGGTGGCCGAATCCAAGCCCATCGTGATGTTGACAGCCGCGGGAACCGTACCGAACTCGATCACCCGGGCATCCCGGCCCGCACCCGAAGCGACGGATGCGGCGACGAAATTCTCCCCTCTGACCGTGACGGCCGAAACATCGGCCGAAAGAGAAGCCTCGCTTTCGGCAGCGAGCGCCGAGACGTAATTACGGCCCGTGACACTGCCGTCGAGCGTCAGGTTCGTGACCTCGGCACCCGCACCGACACGGGCGAAAAGGGCGACATAATCCTCCGCCGGACGGTCGAGCGCCAGCGTGATCTTGCGGCCGTTGCCGTCGAGCGAACCCGTGAAGGGCTGCGCCTCGGTGCCGGCGGGCGTCCAGTTATTGTCGAGAACAATATCCGAAGCGAGGCGGAAAGCCTTGTCGAATCCGTAGCCGATCTTTTCGAGTTCCGCGGCGGAGGTGACCTCATAGGGAGCGTCGGCCGTACCTTCTCCGGCTGCGAAAGCGCTGACGCGGATCTTGCACACCTGCGGCGGACGGGCGCCGAACGAGGCGGTCAACTCCACCTCGCCGCCGAGGAAATTGGCGGCAGGAGTGAACGTGACGGTACCTTCGCCGGTCGCCGGGTCCGAAACCACGTTGACACGCAGCCCGTCGGGCGTCGTGCCCGATTCGACGACCGCGGCCATCGTCGGGCTGACGGTGAAAGCGATGGTTTCGGGAGCGGTCAGACCCGTGAGCGGCGTGCGGTCGATCTCGAATTCGATCGTCCCCGACGGGTCCACATCCTCCAGCACGGCGATTTCGACGCTCGAAAGATAGGTCTTGGCCCGGTATTCGACGTTGAGTTGCAGGAACGAGGTTTCGAGCAGCAGGGGCGTACCCTTGACGGCCACCGTCGCTTCACCCGCTCCCGACACGAGCGTCACCTCCTGCGCGTCGATGCGCAGGCCGTTGGTTTCGGGGGCACTGATGCGCGCCGTGCCTCCCTTGGCGTTCTCGTAGGGAATCTTTATGCGGCAGAGGTCGTTCGCTTCGACGCCCTGCACGTAGCTGCCTTCCGCGAGGCAGTTGGCCGTGTCGATAACCAGTTCATCGAGGTAGTAGGACGAAGCGTCGTCGTCCGAACATCCCGCGGCCAGCGCGGCGGCACAAAGGATATAAAGCAGTTTTTTCATAATGTCAATCGGTTTTGCGGGTTAATCCTTCGACCAGATCCACTCGATCGGATCGTTGTTCGACGCCGTTTCCCTGGTGCGCAGCAACAGCTGGCGCAGCGACAGTTTGCCGTCGATCGTTGACCACATGAAAATCTTCATATGGGTCTCCGAGATGGCCCGGACCTCGTACTGCGTATTCCAGCCGCAGAAATAGAAGAGGTAGCCGCCGTGACCGGCATTGGTCGAGGGGAAAGAGATGTAATAGCGCCCTCCCGTCTGCGAAAGGCTCCAACCCATGTTCGAAGGCGGCGTACAGGCGACGATGTAGTCGTTCGTCGAGGCCAGGTTATAGGCCGTCGCGCTCCATGCCCCGTCGTTGTAAAGCTCCATAGCAGGGGTCATGTTGTTCAGCGTCGAACTCTTGCCGTTGTTCACATAGCCGAAAGCCTGGCCGCGTTCGCTGTTGAGGATGAAGGTCGCCTCGTCGTCGTAGAGCTCGCAGCCGGCCTTTCCGTTCGGGCTGACGCCCCACCAGCGGTCGCTCACGTTGTTGGGATTGAACAGGCCGATATGGTCCTGACGCTCGGCATCGAGCATCCAGGTCTTGCCCTCGCCGCCGATCTCTCCGGCGATGTAGGTGTACATCGGATCGTTCAGCAGGAAGAGGTTTTCCGTCGTCACGGAGAGTTTCACCGAAACGTCGTTCGTGCGCCCGTTGTCGCCGTAGGCTTTCAACGAGATCGTATAATCGCCCGGAAAGGGGTATTCGGCCGTTACCGAATTGACGCCCGAAGCGGTGTTGCCGTTGCCGAGGTCCCAGAATCCGATCACGTCGGTGCGGTTCGTGCGCAGCAGATAGGTGTTCTGCACTTCACCGGGCGTCACGACGATTTTCAGGTCGGAGACACGTCCGTCGGGCAGTTCGGGGCGCTCGTCGATCGTGCACCCCACGGCCGCGAACGCGATGGTCAGTATGCTGATTATCTTTTTCATGGAAAGTTCGTTTTGAAAGTTAGTAGCCGGGGTTCTGCACCAGCGAATTGCGCGACTGGGTGATCTCATACTGCGGGATCGGCAGCAGGCCGCGGCGCGTCCTGTCCCACGTGACGGCGAATTCGCCCTCCTCGCCGTTGGTCAGGACACTGGCTGCGTAGGTATCGCCCTGACGCAGAACATCCCAATAGCGATGGCCTTCGAGGGCCAGTTCGAGCAGGCGTTCATCGAGAATCTTGTTCAGCGTCAATTCTCCGGCATTGCCGGCCGACCCGGCGCCCAGCGCACGTTCGCGCACCTTGGCGTAATATCCGAACGCCTTGCTCTGCGAGCCGTAGCGGAACTCCATTTCGGCAGCCATCAGCAGCACGTCCGTCCAGCGGATCGAGGGATAATTGTTCGGATAGTTCAGCTCACGCGACCCCGACGAGGCATTGTTGGCCGTCAGCGGCGTAAACTTGCGGCAGAAATAGCCCGTGTTCTGGAACCCTTCCGTGTATTTCAGCCCTTCGCCGTCGTTGTCGCCCTCGGCGGCATTGGCATTGATGAGCGTCGCCCAGCGGCGCGGGTCGGCGGGATCGTAGGCGTCGAAAAGGCGCTTGTCCACCGGAGCGAACGACCAGCCGGCGGCATAAGGCGAGGCAACGTCGCGGATGCCCCACAGAATCACGGCCTGATTGCCCATACAACCCTCGCGGTTGCTCCAATCGCCCCACTTCGAAAGGGCCGAATACTGGATGGTGAAGACCTCCTCCGAACAGTTTTTGTTCGAGACGTTCCACAGCGGGGAGACGCCGCTCGCCGTATCTTTCGCATAGGCATTGGCCAGGAACGAGTAGTTGCCGCTGTCGGCCACCTCCTCGATCATGCGGATCATCTCCTCCGCGGAGACTCCGGGCAGCTCCTGCCGACCGTAATACCCCGTATAATAGAGCCATACGCGGCAGAGCAGGGCTTTGGCGGCGTCGAGCGTGGCGCGGCCCTTGTCCGCGGAGTCGAACTGGTTGGCGGCCTCGGTCATCGCCGGAGAACCGTCGGCGCGCTTCATTCCGATAGCCGTCAGCAGGTCGGTGGCGATCTGTTCGTAGACAGCGGCGGGCTCCGCCTGTTTCTGGGCGAAATCGGCCGGGGTGAGCGGCGTGAGGATCAGCGGCACGTTGCCGAACAGACGCACGAGATCGAAATAGTAGTAAGCCCGCAGGAAATGTCCCTCGGCCTTGTACATGGCACGCAGGTCCTCATCTTCGAACGCGGCGCCGTCGATCTTCTCGAAAAACTTGTTGCAACGGTAAATGCCGGTGTAGTATTTGTGCCACAGGGCTTCGGGATAGAGGTCCGAAACCAGCATCGTGAAGCGGTCGAGGCGGCTGGTCTGCACGGCGTCGTTGGCACTGGCGCCTCCGGCGTAGCAGCAGTCCCCGAGGATCTCGCTGACCACCTCGAACGCACAGTTCTGCGCGCCGCCGCTGACAGCCTTGGGGGCGCTCCAGGTCAGCACGTTGTAAGCCGAGGTGAGCGACTGGTACATGTCCTTGGACGATCGGTAAAAGTTGTCTTCGACATCGTTCATCGGCGGCGTGAGGTCGAGCAGCGAGTTGCAGGCCCCGCCTCCGAGACACATCAGGCCCGCAGCGACGATCGAATAAATTCCGGTATGTTTCATAACAGTTGTTTTTTCGGGTTAGAAGGTGAGGTTCAGGCCGACCGATACGGTGCGCGGACGGGGATAGACGCCCCGGTCGATGCCCGATCCGAGGATCGACCCGCCGTTGCCCACTTCGGGATCGTAGCCGTCGTATTTCGTGAACGTGAAGGCGTTATCGACCGACGCGAAGACACGCACCTTGCGCAGGTAATACTTCTCGGGAATATTGACCGTATAGCCGAGCGTGATATTGCGGATGCGCCAGAAATCCCCGTCCCTGAGGTAGAAATCCGACGGCCGCGTCCAGTTCAGATTCGTGTCGTTATGCGCCACGCGGGGGATCGAGTTCGACGTTCCCTCGCCGTGCCAGCGGTCGAGCACCCAGGCTCCGTAGTTGCTCATCGTCAGATCGGGACGGCGCAGGACACTGAATATTTTGTTGCCGGCCTGCCCCGCAGAGGTGATGCCCAGGTCGAAACCGTAGGCGCTGACATTGACGTTAAGGCCGAAAGTCACCTTCGGGAAGGGATTGCCCAGATCCACCCGGTCGTTGTCGTCGATCGTGCCGTTGTCGTCGGTATCCTGATAGCGGAAGTCGCCGGGACGGGCGTCGGGCTGGATCTGCACCCCTTTCGAGTTGACCCATGCGTCGATCTCGGCCTGATTCTGGAAGATTCCCAGCGTCTTGTAGCCCCAGAAATAGGACATGGCGTGTCCGGCCTCCATGCGGGTCACGGCACCCGTAATGCCCTGGACGGTCGAACCGGTGACATAGCCGGTGTCGGTTCCGACATAGGTGACCCGGTTCTTATTGTAGGAGATGTTGCCGTTCACGGCGATATTCCACTTGCCGAACTGCCGCTGGAAATCCACGGCGAACTCCACGCCCGAGTTTTTCACGTTGCCGGCGTTGGCCGTCGGGAACGAGTTGCCCAGCATCAGCGGAACGGGCGTCGTCACGAGCAGGTCCTTGGTCTTCTTGACATAGTAGTCGAACGTAAGTCCGAGACAGCCGAAGAGCCGCACGTCGAGACCGATATCGGTCTGCTCGGAGGTCTCCCATTTCAGATCGGGGTTGACCACCTTGACCGGAGCCGCTCCGACCGCGAGGCTGCCGTTCGCATTCTGCGACCCGAAGGAATAGCCGAGGCCGTAGGTCGAAATGGTCGCCAGATAGGCGAAATCGCCGATATTCTCGTTACCGTTCTGTCCCCACGAAGCGCGGAATTTCAGGGCGTCGAGCCAGCGGACATCGCGCAGGAAACTCTCGTTGGCGACATTCCAGCCCACGGAGACCGAGGGGAACGTACCGAAACGGTTGTTGGGGCCGAAACGCGACGACCCGTCGCGGCGGACGGTGGCCGTGAGCATATAGCGGTTGTCGTAGGCATAGTTGACACGCCCGAAGAACGACACGATGGCCGAGGGATTGCCCGGACCGCCGCTCGCCGATGCCGAGGAGTTGGTCGCCATCGAGATATAGGCGTGGTCCTCGTCGTCGATTTTCAGATCGTTGCGGCTGGCACTCAGCGAGAGGGAGCTACGCTGGAGCAGCGAAGCTCCGATCATCGCCGACACGTCGTGCCGCCCGTCGTAGACATGCCCCCAGGTGAGATAACCTTCGTAGCTGAACCGGCGGTTCTGGTCATAGCTCTGCGATGCGCCGTTGGCCGACGTGTTCCCGGTCGTCGAGTTGAGTTTATACATCGGGGAATAGCCGAATCCGTCGGTCCAGGTGATGTCGGCGCCGGCGGAACCGCGCAGCCGGAAATCATTCAGGAACTTGAGTTCCGCGAAGACGCTCCCCTTCATGGTGGTATAGAGCGTGCGTCCGTTCGAATAGTAGATGCGCGCCACGGGGTTCACCACCTCCTGCGACACGTATTTCGAGACGCCGAAGCCGCCGTAAAGCTCGTCGGTCTGGTAGGGATCGTAAACCGGCGTGAGCGGGTCCATGTTCAGGGCGCCGACCAGCGGTCCGGCCGTCGAGGAGTTCTGCGTCACCGACTGTTTCTTGACGTGGCTCACCACGACGTTCTCGCCGACGGTCAGCGCATCGTTGCGCAGCAGTTTGTGTTCGGCGGCGAGGTTGATCGTATAACGCTTGAAATTCGACTTGCCCTCAGCCAGAATGCCGTCCTGATTCAGATACGAAGCCGATCCGTTGAACGACGAACGGGCCGTGCCGGCCGAAACGCGCACGTTATGGCGCTGCACGCCGGCATTGCGGTTGAGAATGGCCTCCTGCCAGTCGGTTCCCTGACGGAAAGAGGCGATCTGCTCGTCGGTGAACGGAAGCGTCGCGCCCGAATTGGCCGCAGCCTCGTTCTGGATAATGGCGTATTCGCGGGCGTTCAGCACGTCGATCTTACGGGCGATGTTCTGGATACCGTACGAAAAGTCGTAGTTGACGCTCCATTGTCCGTCCTTGCTGCGCCGCGTCGTGATCAGAACGACACCGTTGCCGCCGCGGGCTCCATAAATCGCCGAAGCGGCGGCATCTTTCAGCACCTCGATCGATTCGATGTCGCCCGGGTTGAGGTACTCGATGCCCGAAACGGCCATTCCGTCAACGATATAAATAGGTATCGCCGTGCCGTTGGTGCCGATACCGCGGATGTAAATCTGGACATCCGATCCGGGTTGTCCGGAGTTCGACACGACCTGTACGCCGGCTGTTTTCCCGGCCAGCGCATCGTCGGCACGCATGATGCCCGTCGTTTCGAGGGCCGAACCCTTGACTGACGAGATGGCTCCCGTCACAAGGCTTTTCTTCTGAACGCCGTAACCCACGACCACCACCTCGTCAACCAGCTGCGCATCGCTCTCCAAGCGCACGTCGATCTCCATGCGGTTGTGTACGGCCACCTCCTGCGTCTTGTATCCGAGGAAGCTGAACACCAGCACATCGGATTTCGACGCACGGATCGTATAAGCGCCCTTCATATCGGTCGAAGTGCCGGTAGTGGTGCCTTTGACGATGACCGCCACACCGGCGATGCCTTCGCCCGACGCATCCGTCACGATACCCGAAACGGTGCTTTGGGACTGCGCCGATCCCGGCAGCAGAAACAACGTGCCGGCCAATGCCAGCAGCATCCTGCGCAACCCCGGGAGAACGGCTCTTCCGTGTAGATTTTCATTCATAGATTTGGATTTTAGGTTAGCTTATAAATTATTTTAGAAACAATTCCTGTCCAAAAGTAAAATTTCAAGGAACGAATCCGAATTTTTCAACCCCTACAAAACTACGACACAGCCGATTTCCGGAATCATCCAAATCCCTACAAATCGGCATTCAAACCGTTTATTATCAATGATTTCACCGCCCGAAAATCCGTTTCACAGCGCATACGACATTCCCGTGATTCCGGGCCGGTTCGTTTTTCTTAATATATTTAATATATTTGTGGAAAGAAAACGCATCCGAACGATGGGCCGAACGATTCTTACCCCGTTACGTCTGCTGCTGCCGGTCGTCCTGACGGTTTTGGCAGGAGATGCCGCCGCCGCGATCCGCTGCGGTCTGCGCCATGTGGAACGCTTTGCGCAAAGCGCAGAACCCGTGGCTCATACGCAGGTGTGGGACATAACGGCCGACGGAGGGGACGGCTGCCGGATCTTTTTCGCAACCAACGACGGGCTCTGCGTCTACGACGGCATCCGCTGGAACAACTACCGCCCCGAGGGCAACTCCGTGCTCCGGGCCCTGCGCTACGACGCCGAAACGGGCAGGCTCTATACGGCCGGAGTCAACGAATTCGGATACTGGGTGCGCGACGACTACGGCCGGCTCGCCTACACGACGCTCTACAAAAATCCCGACTTCCGCTCCCGGAGCAATGATTTCTGGCGGATCGCACTCGAAACCCATTCGGGACGGGTCTATTTCCAATGCCGCGAAAAGATCTGCATTTACGACCTGCTGTCGGGCGCGATCCGCGAACTGCACCCGCAGGACGCCTTCCGGTATATGTACGAGGTGGACGGACGCATCTATTTCCAGGACGGCGCCACCCTCTGCCGCTTGGGCGACGACCTGAGCCGCGGAATCGTCTGCAACGTCCCGAGCCGCATCATCAATCTCGTTTCGGGGCGCAACGGCGAATTGCTGGCGGCCGTGGAACATGCCGGCATGTTCTCCATCGACAACGAAGGGCGCATCGCACCGCTCGACACCGCGACCAACGCCCTGCTGGCGGATGCCAAGATCATGTGCTGCCGACGCTACAACGCCGAACTGCTGCTGGTCGGAACCACCCGCCGGGGGCTGTTCCTGATCGACAACGACGGTTCGGCCAGCCACTCGATCCCCTATGGCCGGGAACTCGACAACGCTACGATCCTGAGCGCCGCGGCGGACGAGCGCGGCAACATCTGGCTCGGGCTCGATTCGGGCGCGGCGGCCATCGACAACAGCACGCAGGACTATTACTTCACCGACTCCCGGCTGGGACAGGTTCACGGCGTGCTCGGACTCGGCGACGACCGGATGCTCATAGGCTCGAACAAGGGGCTTTTCCTGCTGGACAACGACGGTTCGCTGAACCTGATCCCGGGCAGTACGGGTTCGGTGTGGGAACTGGATGAAATCGGCGGCCGGATCTATGTGCTTCACGATCTGGGGCTCTTCCGGCTGGCAGAGGGGCTTCGGCTCACGCCGGTCGTCACGGGAAGCGGCGTCTACTCGCTGCGCCGGTGCCGGAACGACCGGCGATTCTACATCATGAGCACCTACTCGGGCGTCAGCCTGCTGCGGCACACCGACGAGGGATTGCAACCCGTATCCCGAATCGCCGATTACAGCGGATTCACACGCAACATCCGCATCGACGAGAAAGACCGCATCTGGGTCACGGTGCTCGGCGTGGGATTCGTGCGGCTGACGCTCTCCGAGGACAAATGCAGCGTCGTCGAAGCCCGCAACTACGACCTGGCCGCGGGAACGGACGGCAATGTGTTCTCGACCCGCATCGACCAGGAACTGATCCTGTGCTGCGACGACCGGGCATACCGCATCGACTACGTGACGGACTCGCTCGTCCGCGCTCCCGGCGCCGAACAGATACTCGGACTGTGCGGTCGGGGGGGGGTGAAAAGCATCGTCCAGCAGGACAACCGCTTCTGGTACGTGGCAGCCGACGAAACGGGCTACGTCGAACGAACGGGCAATTCGCTGAACCGCTGCGCCAGCATCCTCGCACAGGCGACCAGGGAGCGGATCTCAAGCGGATTCCGGACGGTCGGCGATGCAGGAGTCATCGGATTCCGCAACGGCATCGGGTTCTCCTACGGAGGCAGTTCCCCGTCACAACCCGTCGAAATCGGCATGGTGGCGGCGCAAGGGCCCAATAAAACGCGCTATCACCGGCTCGACGATCCGGTGTTCGAGATTCCCGCAGCGATGAACACGCTGCGCATCTGGCCGATCCGCCTCCCGCCGGGGCAGCAGCTCGAATACCGGATCGCATCGCTGGCTCCCGAATGGCAGACGGTGCATATCGACGAATTTCTGCAAATCCCCGCGCTGCCGCACGGCCGCCACACCGTCGAACTGCGCGCCCCGGGCGCCGCCGATCCGTCGGATACCCGGCAGGTCGAAGTCTGGGTGCGTCCCCCGTGGTACATTTCGTGGCCGATGATCCTCCTCTACGTATTGGTCGTCACGCTGCTGCTCGCCGGAGTGCGAGGCTATTACATCCGCAAGAACCGTCTGGCGCAAGAGGCCGTGCTCCGCCGGGAGAAGGAGCGCCGGGAGAAGGAGCTCGAACAACTCGAACGGGAAAACCTGCTCAAAGAGAAGCGGATCTCGGAACTGGAACGCGAGAAACTGAAAACCGACCTGCGCAACAAGGACAAACGGCTGGCAAATATCACCATGAACAGCATTCGCCGCAACAACATGCTCAACGAGCTGAAAAGCGAGGTCTCGGAACTGCTCACGGTCGAAGGATCGGGACGAATCAAAACGATCGTCGGACGGGTCATCCGCCAGATCAACGCCCAGCTCAAGGACGACAGCGACTGGCAGCTGTCGGAGAACTATTTCAACACGATCTACGACGGTCTGCTGGACCGGCTGCGGGCCAACTATCCGTCGCTGTCACAGACCGACCTGCGGCTGTGCGTCTATATCAAACTGAACCTTTCGACCAAGGAGACGGCCGAACTGATGAACATCTCACCGCGCAGCGTGGAAATGGCCCGCTACCGGCTGCGCAAGAAACTGGGACTCGGCTCCAACGACAATATCGGGTCGGTCCTCCGGTAACAGATGCGCCGGACGCCGCCGCGCCGGAACGGGCGTAAGTCTAACGGTAGCGGTGGGAAATGAGGGTCATGAACTCCTCGCGGGTCCGCTGGCTCGACAGGAAGACACCCGTGAAAGCCGACGTGGTGGTAGCCGACTGCTGCTTCTCGATGCCGCGCATCTGCATGCACATGTGGCTGGCCTCGATCACCACGGCCACGCCCATCGGGTTGAGGGCCTCCTGAATGCAGTCGCGGATCTGCACCGTCAGCCGCTCCTGCACTTGCAAGCGGCGGGCGAAGCACTCCACCACGCGGGCCACTTTCGAAAGACCCGTGATGTAACCGTTGGGAATATAGGCCACATGGGCCTTGCCGTAGAAGGGCAGCATGTGGTGTTCGCAGAGCGAATAGAGCTCGATGTCCTTGACGAGCACCATTTGCCGGTACTCCTCGCGGAACATCGCCGAGCGGATGATGTCGAGCGGATTTTCGTCGTAACCTTTCGTCAGGAACGCCATAGCCTTGGCCACCCGTTCGGGGGTCTTCAGCAGCCCTTCGCGCGCGGGGTCCTCGCCCAGCAGGCGCAGGATCTCCGCATAGTGGAGTTTCAGCGCCTCGACGGTCGCAGGGTCGAAACGCTCCTCCTTGTCGTAGTTTTTCGTCTCCATAGGGCGCAAAGATAGCGATTTATTCTTTCATTATCTCATCCATCACCCGCGAAGTTCGCGCCGCGGAGACTCCCGTGGAGGGGCACACGCCCTCGCCGCGCAGCTCCCGGACGATCGTTTCGATCAGCGGGCCCTGAATATGCTCCGGAGGGGCGATTTCGAAGCGTTCGACGCCCCGCGCCGTCACCAGTTCGACCGGCGTGAAATCGAACGTGCTGAACCGCACCGAGCCTTTGCGGCCCGTGACGACCACCGAATCCTCCGCAGCGGAGGGCGGGGCGACGAAGCACCACATCCCCGTGCCGGGCACGCCCGAACGGAAGCGGAACGACGCCGCGACGGTGTCCGCCACGTCGTAGAATCCCCCGCAGTTGGCCTTGCACCCCCGGGCGTCGGCGATCTCCCCGAGCAGGAAATCGAGGATGTCGAGCGTATGGGGCGCCATGTCGCAGAAATAGCCCTCCCCGCCGACCTCGCGGCGCAGCCGCCACGGAAGGCGTGCCGGATCGCGGTCCCCGGGGCTCTCCGGACGGAAATAACGCACCTCGACGCTCAGCACCTCGCCGACGGCCCCGCCATCGATCAACTCCTTCACTTTCAGGAAGTAGGGCAGTGCCCGGCGGTAATAGGCGACGAAGAGCCGCTGCCCGGAGCGTTCCGCCGCGGCGATCATGTCAAGGCACTCCGCATGGTTCATCGCCATCGGCTTCTCGACGTAGACGGGTTTTCCGGCGGCCAGCACCTTCAGGGCGAGTTCCCGGTGGCTGTCGGGCGGGGTTGCGACGTAGACGATGTCCACGCCGGGATCGGCGATCAGCGCATCGGCGTCGGTATAACTCCTCGGCACGCCGTGCCGGCGGGCGAAATCGGCGGCCTTGGCGGCGTCGCGGCGCATGACGGCCGCGAGGGCGGAATGCGGGGTCTTGTACATCGGCGGGCCGCTCTTGCGTTCGCAAACGTCGCCGCAGCCCAGGATGCCCCAATTGACGTTTTCCATACGGCTATTTTTCGATCGAACGGAGGAATTCGGCCAGTTTGCGCACGGCACGGGCGCGGTGCGAAACGGCGTTCTTTTCGTCGGTGGTCATCTCGGCGAAGGTCTTCGCGTAGCCGTCGGGGATGAACAGCGGGTCGTAGCCGAACCCCTCGTGCCCGGCCTCGCGATCGATGATCCGCCCCTCGACGACGCCTTCGAAAAGGTGCTCTTCGCCGCCGAGAATCAGCGAGATGACCGTACGGAAACGCGCCCGGCGGTTCTCCGCGCCTTCGAGGTTTTTCAACAGCAGGCGATTATTGGCCGCAAAATCGTGGCCGTCGGTGGCGTAACGGGCCGAGTGCACGCCCGGGGCGCCGCCCAGCGCCTCGACCTCCAGCCCCGTATCGTCGGCGAAGCAGTCGAGCCCGGTGCGGCCGTGGAGGTAGTGCGACTTCTGCGAGGCGTTGCCTTCGAGGGTCTCCTGCTCCTCGGGAATATCCTCCTCAACGCCGCAGTCGCGGGGCGTCAGCAGGGTGAAGGCGTCGCCCAGCACAGCCTGCACTTCGGAGAGCTTGTGGGCGTTATTCGTGGCGAAAACGATCTTCATGGCATGGAATTTTTTTGTAAAAGTACTTATTTTTCCGGGATTCCCGAAGCGGCCGCTTCCCGGACCGCCCGGGCAAACTCATAGTGTTCGTAACGGCCGCGGACAACCCCGCCGCCAAGCACGTAGAAATCGTCGCAGATGCCGTCCAGCTCCGCCAGCCGTGCGGCGACGAGCACCGTGCGGCCCTCCGAGCCGAGTTGCAGGATCAGTTGGCGAAGCATGAAGGCGCTCTCGACATCGAGGTCGCGGAAAGGTTCGTCGAGCAGCAGGACCCGTTTGGGATTCAGCAACAGCAGGACCAGCGCCAGCCGTTTCCGCTCCGCTTCGGGGAGCGCCGCGGCCTCCGCGTCGAGCGGCACGGGCAGACGGCGGAGCATAGCCGCGGGATTCGACCCGGGATTGTAACGGACCGCGAGGTCGAGACAGTCGCGCACCGTCAGCCCGGGCCAGAAGCGGGGTTCCGCCTCCGCAAACCCCACGTCGCACCGCCGCAGGGGATGCCCTCCGAGGGTGATGCGCCCCGCGTCGGGGACGACGAGCCCGTACAACGCCTGCAACAGCACGCTTCGTCCTTCGCCTGCGATGCCGTGGACGGCATTCGCCGGGAGGTGCATCGTCACACCATCGAGGAGCGTCCGCTCCCCGTCACGAATCCGGAGGGCGTCAATCGTAATCATAAAGGTAGCGGCTGAGGTTGCGTTCGGCCCGGAGCAGGTAGCTCACCACGAGGCAAAGGCTGAGGGGCAGCAGGGGCGGGAGGAGAAATCCCGCGGCGCCCAGCCGGGCAGCCAGCGGCCAGCGCGGGGATTCGTCCGCCGGGTCGTAGCGGGCGTATTTGGCCGCGACGAAATAGAGCAGCGCCAACGCCGCCAGCGGGGCCCACGCCGCGGCCATCCAGGCCGAACGGGGCTGTGCGAGGAGTGCCAGCACGGCGAAAGGGGCGGTCATCAGAAAGTAGTTGCGCCAGGCCGTGAAGACCTTGCAGGCGAGCAGCCGCGCGGCACCCTTTTCGGGCAGCAGCAGGAGTTGCAGAGGTTCGTTCGCGGCATAGAACGCCCCGCAGGCCGCCGCCGCGAGATAAAGGGCCGGAAATCCGGCATAGGGGATGCAGGCGCAGACGAGCAGCACGACGGCCGCGGCGACGACCGCGGCAGGATGCCGGCGCACCCCGGCGGTCCACTCGGGCGATCCGCCGAACAGGGCCGGGCGCACCAGCCGTCCGGAGTAGACTTTCCCGGCAAGCATGTTATCGGACGACCTCCAGTTTTTCCAGCCTGTCGTCGAGGTCGATCTTGTCGATGATGGTCTTCACGAGGATGTCCATCTCCGAACCCTCCGTGTAGTCGGCCGGGCATACGTGGCTCACGCGGTTGTCGTGGATCAGCGAGGCCATCTCCTTGCTGGCTCCCTTCCGGTCGGGGTTGTAGACCGCGATCGAATGGCCCCCGGAGTTCTTGACCAGCCGCATGCAGGGGATGTCGGTGGTCCCGTCGCCCACGTAGATCATGTGTTTGAACGGCACGGGACGCTCGTTCTCGGGGATGTAGCGGTTGACCAGCTTCGAATCGAAAACCGACTCGACGCCCTTGTTGATCTTGAAGATGAACTGCGTCTTGTTGGTGTAGTTGACCGCCACGGCGGGCCAGTAGGCGATGCCGTCCACGTCGTAGAGGAACGAGCAGGCGTAGATCTTGCGGAACTCGTGGGCGATCTCCGTGCCCTCGATGATCTCCTTCAGCCCCGAGGAGTTGATGTAGTGCAGGATGCGGATGCCCCGCCCGGCCCCGTAGGCGTTGATGCGCGAAAACCACTCTTTGACCCCCGCGAAGAGCGTCACGCGGCGGCCCGAATCCTGAAACGCCTCGCGGCGCAGCGACAGGCCCTTCGACTTGGCCTCCTGGATCATCCGGGCCATGTACGTGAGGACCATATCGGCATCCTGCTCCTCGGCCAGCGTGTTGGCCTCGGTCCAGAACTCCTTGTTGCTCTTGCCGACGGCCGGAATGAAATCGTACTCCTGCATGTTGCCCGGGGCCAGCGTGCCGTCGAAATCGTAGATGAGTGCTATGGTGAATCTGAATTCCATCGTTTTCAAGGTTTTGATTCTCAAAGATAGTTTTTTTTAACTATTTTTGCAAGAACCGTACGAAAACGCAAAAGATTATGGAATTCAAGGAATTGATCGCAAAACGCCGTTCGGTGCGCAAATTCTCCGACCGGCCGGTTCCCCGCGAGGTCGTGGACCGCATCCTCGCCGAAGCCCTCACGGCCCCCTCGGCCCGCAACACGCGCACGTCGCGCCTGCTGGTGATCGACGATCCCGCGCTGGTGGCCCGCATGGCCGACATGCGCGACTACGGATCGGGATTCCTGACGGGTGCGCCGCTGGCGATCGTGGTGCTGGGCGACACGTCGTCGAGCGACCTGTGGCGCGAGAACGCCGCGATCACGGCGACGGTGGTGCAGCTGGCCTGCGTTGACGAGGGGCTGGCCTCGTGCTGGGTGCACGTCAACGGACGCCCCCGGCGCAAGGACGCTCCCGACGGGGAGACGGCCGCCGACTACCTGCGGCAGTTCCTGCCCATTCCCGACGGCTGCGAACCCCTCTGCGCCATCGCCGCAGGGTATTCGGACTTCACGCCCGCGCCGCTTCCCGCGGCGGACGACGCGACGCGGATCATCCGGCTGAAATAACCGCCCGGAACAGAAAATCGCCCTCTTCGGAGGGCGATTTTCTGTTCCGGCATACCACGGTCAATGCGCTTCGAGCCAGTTGCCTCCGATGCCGGCGTCGGCAATAAGTCGCACCTTGAGCTGCGCCGCGGACTCCATGCACTCGGTGACGATCTTCGTGACGCGCTCCTGTTCCGAACGGAGCATATCGACGACCAATTCGTCATGCACCTGCAAGATCACCCGCGAACGGATGCCCTCGGCGGCGAAACGCCGGTGAACGTCGATCATGGCGATCTTCATGATGTCGGCCGCAGAGCCCTGAATCGGGGCGTTCACGGCGTTGCGCTCGGCCAGTCCGCGCGCCACGGCGTTGTGCGACGAAATGTCGTTGAGGTAGCGGCGGCGGCCGAAAATCGTTGACACGAAGCCCTCCTCCTTGGCCTTAGCGACCACATTGTCCATATACTCCTTGACCTTGGGGTAGGAGGCGAAATAGCCGTCGATGATCTCTTTGGCCTCCTTGCGGGGAATTTCGAGCCGCTGGCTCAGACCGAAGGCCGAGATGCCGTAGATGATGCCGAAATTGGCCGTCTTGGCCCGGCGCCGCTCCTCGGGCGTCACCTCTCCGAGCGGTTTATTGAACAGTTTGGCGGCGGTGGCGGTGTGGATGTCCTCGCCGTGTTCGAAGGCCGAGATCAGCGACTCGTCGCCCGACAGATGGGCCATCAGGCGCAGTTCGACCTGGCTGTAATCGGCCGAAAGCAACAGGTGGTCGTCGTCCGAGGGGATGAACGCCTTGCGGATGCGGCGGCCCATGTCGTCGCGGACCGGGATGTTCTGCAAGTTGGGATTCGTCGATGAAAGGCGCCCGGTGGCCGTGACGGCCTGATTGAACGAGGTGTGGATACGCCCCGTGGTGCGGTTGACCAGCTGGGGCAGCGCCTCGACATAGGTCGAAAGCAGCTTCTTGACGCCCCGGTATTCGAGGATCAGATCCACGATGCGGTGTTTGCGGGCGAACGACTGAAGATAATCTTCGTCGGTGCAGAACTGTTTGGTCCGGGTCATCTTGGGCTTCTCGGCGATGCGCATCTTGGCGAACAGCACCTCGCCCAGCTGACGCGCGGAGTTGATGTTCAGATTGGGTTCGCCCGCCTCGGTGCGGATCGCCGCCTCCAGTTCGCCCAGCTTGCGGTTCAGCTCGACGGCATAGACGGCCAGCGCCCCGGTGTCGATCCTCACGCCCGCCATCTCGATGTCGGCCAGCACGGCGATCATCGGCTCCTCGACCTCGAAATAGAGATGCTGGAGACCGATCTCTTCGACCTGGGGATAAAGCACCTGTTTGAGCCGCAGGGTCACGTCGGCATCCTCGGCGGCGTACTCCTTGACGCG
This sequence comes from Alistipes intestinihominis, assembly GCF_040095975.1. Lineage (NCBI taxonomy): Bacteria > Pseudomonadati > Bacteroidota > Bacteroidia > Bacteroidales > Rikenellaceae > Alistipes > Alistipes intestinihominis. The sequence goes on along the minus strand of NZ_JBBMFL010000012.1, from coordinate 98,455 downwards.
CTCGACGTTCACCAGGTCCATCGTCAGCTGTTTGGAACCCTTGCCGATCAGCGTCTCGATCTCGATGGGCTTGTAGTTGAGATACCGCTCCGAAAGGGCGTTCATGTTATGGCGCGACTCGGGATCGAGCAGGTAGTGGAGGATCATCGTGTCGTACTTGCGGCCCCGGATCTCGATCCCCAGCCGGCGCAGCACCATCAGGTCGAACTTGATGTTCTGGCCGATCTTGGCGATCCGCTCGTCCTCGAACAGCGGCCGCACGATCTCCGCGTATTCGGGCGTGTTCTCCTCTTTGAAAGGAACGTACCACGCTTTGAAAGGCTCCACGGCGAGCGACAGCCCGACGATGCGGTCGTTGAAGATGTCGAATCCGGTGGTCTCCGTGTCGAAGCAGAACTCCTCATACCGTCCGACCTCGGCGACGACTTCGCGCAGTTGCGCGGCGCTCTCGACGAGCGTATATTCGTGAAGCGTGTTCTGAGCCGTCGCCAGCTGCATCGCGTCGGCCTCGGCCTGCAATTCGGCGACGGGAACCTCCCGGACCTCGGGCATCTGCACCACGGGGTCGCCGAACAGATTGCCCTGACCCGCCAGCGCGGCTTTCTTCGCCGCGGCGGACTTGGCGCGGGCCATCTCCGCCAGCTGGGTCTGCGCCTCCTGCCGGGGGCCTTCGGGAAGCGCCTCGGGCGGCGCGAGGTTGGCCAGGTCGTTCATGAAAGCCTTGAAATCGAGCTCGGCGAAGACCCCGCGCAGCTCGTCGATATGCGGTTCGCAGACCGTGAGGTCCTCCTCGCGGAAGGGGATCGGCACGTCGAGGCAAATGGTCGTCAGGCGCTTGGCCAGACGCAGGTTGTCGGCCCACTCGGCGATCTTCTCGCCCTGTTTTCCCTTGATTTTCGAAACGTTGTCGAGGATGTTCTCGACCGTCCCCCACTCCTGCACCAGCTTGCAGGCGCTCTTTTCGCCGATGCCCGGCACGCCGGGGATGTTGTCCGAAGCGTCGCCCCAAAGCGCGAGGATGTCGCGCACCAACCGAGGGTCGTCAATGCCGTACTTCTCGCGGATGGCCTCACGGCCAACGATCTCGATGCTTCCCTCCGCGCCCCGCTGCTTGTAGATGCGGCAATGGTCGCGCACGAGCTGTCCGTAATCCTTGTCGGGGGTCACCATATAGACATCGTAACCCGCCTCGACGCCCTTCTGCGAAAGGGTTCCGATCACGTCGTCGGCCTCGTACCCCTCGACTTCGAGGATCGGGATGCACATCGCTTCGAGCACCCGCTTGACGTAGGGCACCGAAAGCAGGATGTCCTCGGGCGTCTCGGAACGGTTCGCCTTGTACTCGGGGAAGATGTCGCGGCGGAAACTGCCCCCCTTGGGATCGAAGGCCACGCCCAGCAGGTCGGGCCTTTCGCGCTTCTGAATGTCGCGCAGGAACTTCACGAACCCGAACACCACGGAGGTGTTCATACCGGCGCGGTTGCGCATCGGCCGCCCCAAAAAAGCATAGTAATACTTGAAAATCAACGCATAGGCGTCAACCAGAAAGAGTTTTTTCATATCTGTATTTAAGTTGCGTCGCTTGTATTCGCGGGGGGGGGCGGAAAAAAGGGTGTCACTCATTGTCGCCGGCAAACCACTCGGCGAACGAGGTTGCGGTTTCGTGGAGCTTCAACGAATGGAGCGCAACGCCTTCGGGAAGCCGGGCGGCGATGCGGCGGGCGAAATCGGCGAGCATGTTCTCGCACGTGGGCTGGTAATCCACCGTCAGGATGTTGCCGAACCGCTCGGCGAGCACCCGGCGCAGCTCCGCGCCCGACGCCGAACCGCGCAGCACCAGCGCATGATCGAACCGCGAGACGATCTCTTCGTTCACGATCCGCTTCAGCACTCCGAAATCCATCACCATCCCGCATTTGGGATCGGCCTCATCTTCGGCCGGGGTGCCTTTCACCGTCACGAACAACCGGTAGGAGTGCCCGTGGATTTCGCGGCACGGCCCGTCGTATCCGTCGAGGGCATGCGCTGCCTCGAATGAAAATTCCTTGGTCAATCTGATCACTGTCATGGGGCAAAGATAGTGCAAGGTGAGCGGAGTGCCAAATTTATTTGAGCACTTCCGAACCGCAGCCTATCTAAGACAAAAGTCAAAGATAGTGCAAGCCGAGCGCAAAAGCAAGTTTACTTGCATTTTGCCGAACCGCAGCCTGTCTAAGGCAGGGCCAAAGATAGTGCAAGGTGAGCGGAGTGCCAAATTTATTTTAGCACTTCCGAGCCGCAGCCTATCTAAGACAAAAGTCAAAGATAGTGCAAGCCGGGCGCAAAAGCAAGTTTACTTGCATTTTGCCGAACCGCAGCCTGTCTAAGGCAACGCCAAAGATAGCGCAAGCCGGGCACAATGCCAAATTTACTTGGGGATCGCCGAGAGACAGCCGGCCCAAGACAGCACGCAGGCCGCAGGCAAAACCGAACGATTCGTCGGCTCTACCCGCGGCCCGTGCACCCGGTCCTCCGGAACGCCCGCTCAGCGGCGGCCTCCGAGTTTCAGATAACGGTCGTAGAGGCGGTCGTAAACCGCGTAACGCTCCATATCGGGCAGGTATTCGTCCGAGAAACCGGGACACATCGCCCGCTGGGCCTCCTGCACCGATCCGTAGAGCCCGGCGGCAACCGCCGCGAACATCGCCGCACCCAGGGCGCAAGCCTGATCGCTGGCCACCACCCGGATCGGAACGCCGATGACATCGGCCATCGTCTGCATCACGAAAGGCGATTTGCGGGCGATGCCGCCGATGGCGAGGATGTTGTCGATGGGCACCCCCTCTTCGAGCATCCGCTCGTCGATGGCCCGGGACCCGAAGACCGTCGCTTCGACCAGCGCCTTGTAGATCGCCGGCGCCGATGTCGCAAGGGTCAGTCCGTCCAGCGCACCCCGCACCCGGGGGTCGGCATCGGGCGTCCGGCGGCCGTTGTGCCAGTCGAGCGCCACGGGATCGTCGGGTGTCAGGGGCAGCCGTTCGGCCTCGGCCGTCAGCTCCCCGAGAATCCGCTCTTCGAGCTGCGGATCGCTTCCGGCAATCTGCCGCAGCGGCCACGCCATCACCCGCCGGAACCAGGCGTACAAATCTCCGAAGGCAGCCTGCCCGGCCTCGAAACCGATATATCCGGGCAGCACCGAACCATCGACCTGACCGCAGATGCCGCGCACGGTCCGGTCGCCGACCTCGTCGTAGGTGCCGACCACGATGTCGCACGTCGAGGTTCCCATCACCTTGACCAGCGTCCCGGGGACGATCCCGGCCCCGACGGCCCCGACATGGCAGTCGATGGCCCCCACGCCGACGGCGATGCCCGGTTTCAGCCCCAGCCGGGCGGCCCACTCGCCGCACAGCCGGCCGACGCACGCATCGCCCGTGACGGTGTCGGAATAAAGATGTCCGCGGAAGATGCCCAGCAGCGGATCGACCGCCTCCAGAAACTCCGGCGCGGGAAGTCCGCCCCACGAGGCGTGCCACATCGCCTTGTGTCCGGCCACGCAGCGGCTGCGGGCGATGGTCTCGGGGGTCGTGTCCCCGACCAGCAGGGCGCTGATCCAGTCGCAGTGCTCCACCCACGAATAGGCCGCAGCCCGCAATCCGGGCGAACGGCGCAGGCAATGGAGCATCTTGGCCCACACCCATTCGCAGGAGTAGGTGCCGCCGCTGTAACGGGTGTAGTCGGTTTCCCACTTTCTTGCTAAATCGTTTATCTCATCCGCTTCGGCGAGGGCCGTATGGTCTTTCCAGAGCACGAACATCGCATCGGGCTCCTCGGCGAACTCTGGCAGCAGAGCCAGCGGGGTGCCCTTGGCATCGGTCAGCGCCGGGGTGGACGCCGTGGTGTCGAAGGAGATGCCGCAGACGGCATCGGCAACGTCGCGTCCGCAGGCCGCTAGCGCTTGACGGACAGACGCTTCCAGAGATTCGACATAATCGAGCGGATGCTGGCGGTAGCGGTTGTGCGCGGGATCGCAGTAGAGCCGCTCGGCCCACCGGGGATAGGCCACCACCGCCGAAGCGAGCTCCGACCCGTCGGCGGCATCGACGACGAGGCACCGCACGGAATCGCTCCCGAAATCGACGCCCAGAAGATAGTTGGTTCGAGGTTGCATAGTTATTTCGATTAATGGTTGAACGCTTCTTTCACAGCCCGCAACCCTCCGGGTATCAGACCGCGGAGAAGTTCTTCGAGCAGGGCTTCGTCCCCTTGCAGGTGGAAGACCTCCTGCGTGTGGCACAGCGTCTCGCCGGGCCGCAGGAAGGCCGCCGGCGAAGAGGTTTCGATTTCATAGAACGGACCCATCACCTCGCCGGTCTCGGTCGGCCCGTCGTTGTAGGCGTTGACGACATCCCCGCCGAACGGATCGGCCTGCGCGCCCCAGCGGCTCTCCACATAGCGGTCGCCCGGCGCGGAACGGCGGTAGCGAACCAGCGTCACGTGATGCGCCGCCGCGTCATAACTGCCGCAAAGCCCCGTATCGCGGCCCGCAGGCAGCCCGATCTTCGACCGGAAAGCGCCGTCGATCCGCAGGCATACGAGCCCTCCGGAAACGGAGAGCCGGTCGTCCGGAAGCTCTCCGAAATAGTCGCTGTTGACGGCCGCACGCACCTCTTCGCCGTCGCAGGGGAGGAAAACGACGGTCGTCGGCGACGGTGTGAACATCCCGAGCATCCAGACCGACGGAGCGCCGCCCGCGGGCATCCAGGGCTCCGGACCGCAGTTCCCGATCCGGTTCTCGCTGCGGTAGGCCACCAATGCGAGTTCCGGCGGCAGGGCACGCCCCAACGACACCTCCGCCTGCCGGTGCGAGAGGAGTTCGACGCGACGCGCCACCCCGATCTCAAAACGGGTTCCGGCGGCGTTGCGAAGCGACATTTCAGCCTCGAAGCGCACCTGCCGGGCATCGCGCCCGACCACCCGGAAAGGCTCGGTGTCCAGCGCCGCCGGAACCTGCCAGTTGGCGTAGACCTGCTCGGCGCCGGGCGCGAAGTAGAGCGAGAAGGGGCCGCCCTCGGGCCCGAGCCAGAGGCGTTCTTCGCCGCCGAAAGGGTTGAACCGGGATTTCCGGACCCCCGAAGCGATCAGCGAGCGGTTTATCCAGCCGTAGCCGGGTCCCCCGGTTCCGGCCGCCGTCGAGGTCATCACCCGTCCCTGCCACGCCGGAACCAGACAGACCCGCGCCCGGCCCGATTCGTCGGACAACTCCACGACCCGAACCCCGCAACTCTCCAGGAATGAGCGCTCTTCACCGTAAGTTTTCATATTCCGAAAGGGATAAAATCAAAAAAATTGCGAAAAAATTTGTTTATTAAAACGTTTTAATTACTTTTGCAAATGTAACAGAAAATCCCAGATATTGCAAAAAATCGCAAAAAATATGCGCACGAAGCGAGTCACCATAAAAGATATAGCCACGGAGGCGGGAGTTTCGATCGCCCTGGTCTCGTTCGTGATGAACAACAAGGCCGACGGCAAGGAGACCTACCGCGTGAACAAGGAAACGGCCCAGCGCATTCTGGAGGTCGCGCAAAAACTCAATTACCAGCCCAACAACGCCGCCCGCACCCTGCGCAGCGGCAAGACGAACACCATCGGCGTCATCGTTTCGGACATCTCGAACAAGTTCTTCGCCGACATCGCCCGGTGCATCGAGAACCACGCATATAAACATAAGTACACCGTGCTGTTCGGCAGCACCGACGAGAATCCGCAGAAGCTGGAGAATCTGGTCGAGGTCTTCCGCAACAAGGGCATCGACGGCCTGATCGTGGTTCCGTGCGAAGGCGCGGACGAGATCATCCGCGACATCGCCCGCCAGAACATCCCGCTCGTGCTGCTCGACCGCGAGGTGCCCGATCTGGAAGTCAGCAGCGTCGTGCTGAACAACCGCCGCGCCGGGTACGAAACGACCGAGGCGCTGATCCGGCGCGGATTCACCCGCATCGAGATGATCTCCTACTCGATGGGGCTCTCGAACATCCGCGAGCGCGAAGAGGGCTACCGCCGCTGCATGCAGGCACACGAAATGGGCGAAAACGCCGTCATACACCACCTGCGCCACGACAAGTTCGCCAAAATCGAGGAGATCATCCGCGAGGCCCGGCAGCGCCGCGTCGAGGCTTTCCTCTTCGCCACCAACACGTTGGCAGGCCAGGGCCTGAGCGCCATCTTCCGCAACGGCTGGCGCGTGCCCCAGGATTTCGCCATCGCCTGCTTCGACACCAACGAAGCCTTCGACATCTACAAAACCGCCATCGCCTACGTCCGCCAGCCCATCGAACGGTTCGGGACCGAGGCCCTCGACCTGCTGATCAAGAGCATCGAACAGCGCGACAAACCCGGAAGCTGCACACGCATCGTGCTGACGCCCGAAATCGTCGAGAGCGCCCCCGAAGAGGCGCTGCGGAGCGCAGAGGAGGCGGTTACGGAAGCTTAAAACATTTGTCCCGAGGCTAAAACGATTTACAAGAAACCGACATAAAACCATGAACCCGGCAACCCATCTTTACAAAACGAGCGTTCTCGCCATCCGCACCGCAGCGCTGGCCGCCGCACTCTTCGTCACGACATCGGCACCGGCCCGAACGGCGCATACAGCCAATCCCAAGGGGGGGGGAAACACCCCGGCCCAATCCGACCCGGACATCCTGCGCTATAACAATCCGGGTCTCACGGTCGATCTGGGGGTCGGGCTGTGGGGCATTCCGCTGCCCGTGGACTACGACGGCGACGGTCTGAAAGACCTGCTGGTGTCGTGCCCCGACCGCCCCTACAAAGGACTCTATTTCTTCAAGAACATCGGTACGCCGCGCCATCCCCGTTTCGCCGCCGCCGAGCGCATCAGCGAGAAGGGGATGAACAACATCCGTCTCTCGGAGGCGAACGGCAAACCCTACGTCCTTTCGAAGAATTTCGAATACCCCGACTTCTTCAAGGCCCCCTATGCCAAAAAACGCCGCCTGCACTACGAAGGCGAGGAACTCGGAGCCACCTACAACAAGTCGCGGAGCAATATGTGGAGCTACGCCGACTGGGACGGCGACGGCGACAAGGACATCGTCGTGGGCATCGACACGTGGGACGACTACGGCTGGGACAACGCTTTCGACAGTCTCGGACGCTGGACCCGGGGTCCGCTGCACGGCTACGTCTACCTGCTGGAAAACACCGGCAGGGGATATGTCAACCGCGGCAAGGTGGAGGCCGCAGGCACCCCGATCGACGTTTACGGAGCACCCAATCCGTGTATCGCCGATTTCGACGGCGACGGCGATCCGGACCTGATCTGCGGCGAGTTCGTCGATGGACTCACCTGGTTCGAGAACGTCGGCACCCGCACGGAGCCCCGCTTCGCCGCGGGACGGCCGCTTGCGAACAAACACGGGGAGATCCGCCTCCACCTGGAGATGATCGTCCCGGTGGTGTCGGATTTCGACGGCGACGGGCATCCCGACCTCATCGTCGGCGACGAGGACGGCCGCGTGGCCTGGGTGCGCCACACGGGGAAGGTCAAAAAAGGCATGCCGCAGTTCGAATCGCCCCTCTACTTCACCCAGCAGGCCGATCCGGTCAAATTCGGGGCCCTCTCGACCCCCTGCGCCTTCGATTGGGACGGCGACGGAAAACAGGACATCATTGCCGGGAACTCGGCCGGCGAAATCGCTTTCATCCGCAACCTTTCGGGCGGCGAAAACCCCGTGTGGGACGCTCCGCGCCTCTTCACCGTCAACGGCAAGCCCATCCGCATCCAGGCCGGGGAGAACGGTTCGATACAGGGTCCCGCCGAACGCAAATGGGGCTATACGGTGCTCTCCGTGGCCGACTGGGACGGCGACGGACTTCCCGACATCATCATCAACTCGATCTGGGGCAAAATCGAATGGTTCCGCAACCTCGGCGGCAAAGACAAGCTGAGACTCGCCCCGGCGCAGCCCGTGCGCGTGGCCTGGGAGGGAGAGGCCCCCAAACCCGCCTGGAACTGGTGGACGCCCGAGCCCGGCACGCTCGTCACGCAATGGCGCACGACGCCCGTGGCGATGGACTGGAACGGCGACGGGCTGACGGACCTCATCGTCCTCGACCAGGAGGGTTACCTCGCCTATTACGAACGTTTCCGCACGCCCGACGGCGAACTGCTGCTCCGCCCCGGACGCCGCATCTTCCACGGCACGAACTGCTCGCTCTACAACTCCAGAAGCGGGGTAGCGGATGCGTCGGAAGGGCTTCTGCGGCTGAACGACGGCATCGGCGGACAATCCGGACGCCGCAAGATCTGCTTCACGGACTGGGACGGCGACGGACGGTTGGACCTGATCGTGGACAGCCAGAACGCCTGCTGGTTCCGCAACGTCCGCGAGGAGCGGGGCGAGGTGTGGTACGAATACATGGGCAACGTCGGCGAACGCATACTGGCCGGCCACACGACCTGTCCGACCCCCATCGACTGGCGGGGCGACGGTACGCCGGAACTCCTGCTGGGGGCCGAGGACGGCCACTTCTACCGGATGGCGAACCAACAGAAACAGACGCGATGAAAACCTGCCTCACGACACTCTGCGCCCTATTGCTGGCCGTCGCCGTATCGCAGGCCGCCGAACCGCTGCACGTCAAACTCTTCCCGGAGGGAACCCCGACGAAGAGCGGCCTGGAAGAGCAGCCCGAAGGCGTGAACGACAAGGGATATTACGTCGGCGTCAGCGACCCCGAATTGTTGGTCTATCTTCCCGATCCGGCGCGCGCCACGGGGCAGGCCATGCTGGTCGTGCCGGGCGGAAGCTACGAGAAAGTCTGCATCACGCACGAGGGCTACAAGACCGCCGAGTGGCTCAACGAACACGGCATCGCCGCAATGATCCTCAAATACCGGATGCCGAACGGCCATCCCGGGATTCCGCTCGAAGACGGCGAGCAGGCGATGCGCGTCATCCGCCGGAACGCCGCACAATGGGGTGTCGATCCTCACAATGTGGGAATTATCGGCTTCTCGGCGGGAGGCCATTTCGCCTCGACGCTCATCACGGAATACACGAGCGAAGAAACGCGCCCCGACTTCGCCGTTCTGGTCTACCCGGTCGTCTCGATGAACTATTCCAGCGTCCGGACCCGGGAGAACCTCCTCGGGGCCCGCAGCGAAGAGAAGGCATTGCGCAAACGTCACTCCACCTTCGGACAAGTGCACGAAGGGATGCCCGAGGTGATGCTTCTGCTGTGCAACGACGACAAAGCGGTGGTCCCGGACAACTCCATCGCCTTCTACCGGGCCCTCAACCGCCGCGGAGTGAAGGCCGAAATGCACATCTATCCCGAAGGAGGCCACGGCTTCTGGATGCGCGAACGCTACAAGTACGGCGACGAAACCTATCCGGCCGTCATCCGGTGGATCGAACGGCACAGAACGAACAACTGACTGAAACCTAAAACATAAAAAAATGAAGACTATCAAAGGGATCATTCCCCCGATGATCACCCCCTTGAAGGGTGACGACCAGATCGACCGCGAAGGCACCGTACGGCTCACGGAGCACATCCTCGCCGGCGGCGTCCACGCCCTTTTCCTCCTCGGCACCACCGGCGAGGCCCAGAGCCTCTCGTACGAATGCCGCTACGATTTCGTCGAACTGGTCTGCCGTCAGGTCGCCGGGCGCGTTCCCGTGCTGGTGGGCGTCACCGACACGTCGCTCGACGAGAGCGTCAAACTGGCCGCCCATGCCGCGAAATGCGGCGCCGTGGCGGTCGTGGCCGCCGCTCCCTACTACTTCGCGCCCTCGCAGCAGGAGCTGATCGAATACTACACGGCGCTGGCCGACGCCCTGCCGCTGCCGCTCTTCCTCTACAACATGCCGTCGCACGTGAAGGTGTTCCTCGAACCCGCAACCGTCAAGACGCTGGCCGAACACCCGAACATCGTCGGGCTGAAGGACAGTTCGGCCAACATGACCTATTTCCAGACGCTGCTCTACCACCTGGGCGACCGCGAGGATTTCGCCCTCTACGTGGGTCCCGAGGAGCTGACGGGCGAAAGCGTCGTGATGGGGGCCGACGGCGGCGTGAACGGCGGCGCCAACATCTTCCCCGAACTCTACGTGCAGATGTACTACGCCGCCTGCAACCGCGACGTGAACACGATGCGCGCGCTGCAACGGAAGATCATGCAGATCAGCACGTCGCTCTACACCGTCGGGAAATACGGCTCCAGCTACCTCAAAGGCGTGAAGTGCTCGCTCTCGCTGATGGGCATCTGCGACGACTACATGTCCTACCCCTACCGCCGTTTCCGCACCGAGGAGCGCGCCCGCATCCGCAAGGCCCTCGAAGCGCTGGGAACCGCCTGCGGCGAATGACACACGACCGAACTACCTAACCCGACAAAAAATGGAGATAACCTTACTCGATTACCTCGTCTTCTTCATCTTCGTGGGCGGCGTCGCCCTCTTCGGCTGCTCGTTCTACTTCCGCAGCCGCAAGGGCGCCGCGGCATTCACCGCCGCCGAAGGATCGCTGCCCACCTGGGTCGTGGGCATGTCGATCTTCGCCACGTTCGTCAGCAGCATCAGCTTCCTCGGACTTCCCGGCGACGCCTACAAAGGCAACTGGAACCCCTTCGTATTCAGCCTCTCGATCCCCATCGCCACGTGGCTCGCGGCCAAGGTCTTCATCCCGCTCTACCGCGGAATCGACAGCGTCTCGGCCTACCACTACCTCGAAATGCGCTTCGGTTACTGGGCCCGCTGTTACGTGGCGGTCTGCTACCTGCTGACGCAGCTCGCCCGCGTGGGCTCGATCCTGCTGCTGCTGGCCCTGCCGCTGAACACGATGTTCGGCTGGGACATCCAGACCATCATCGTCTGCACGGGCATCGCCACGCTGATCTACACCCTGCTGGGCGGCATCGCCGCCGTGGTCTGGACCGACGCCATCCAGGGCATCATCCTCATCGTCGGGGCCATCGCCTGCGCCGCGATCCTCACCTTCACGATGCCCGAAGGCCCCGGACAGCTCTTCGAAATCGCCTCGGCCCACGGCAAGTTCAGCCTCGGCAGTTTCGGCGCGAGCCTTACGGAACCGACCTTCTGGGTGGTGCTCATCTACGGACTGTTCGTCAACATGCAGAACTACGGCATCGACCAGAACTACGTGCAGCGCTACATGACGACCCGCTCGACGGCCGAAGCCGTGAAATCGACCCTTTTCGGCGGACTGCTCTACATCCCCGTGTCGCTGGTCTTCGTCTACATCGGCACGGCGCTCTTCTCCTACTACACGGCGCGTCCCGAACTGCTGCCCGCCGGCACGCCCTCGGACCAGGTATTCCCGTGGTTCATCGTCCACGGACTCCCCACGGGACTCACCGGACTCGTGATCGCCTCGCTCTTCTCGGCCGGCATGTCCACCATCGCCACGAGCATCAACTCCTCGGCGACAATCGTGCTGACGGACTTCGCCAAGCGGCTCTCGAAAAAGGAGCTCTCCGAAAAGAAGAGCATGCGGGTGCTCTACGCCACGTCGTTCGTCGTGGGGGCACTGGGCATCGTCATGGGACTGCTGATGATGCGCATCGACGGCGTGCTGGACGCCTGGTGGAAGCTGGCGTCGATCTTCAGCGGCGGCATGCTGGGACTGTTCCTGCTGGGCGTCGTCTGCAAAACCGTGCGCCGGGCCCATGCGGTCGTCGCCGTGATCCTCGGACTGCTGACCATCGCCTGGATGAGCCTCTCGCCGCTGATCAACGAAGGTTCGCCCTTCTACCGGTTCCACAGCCCGCTGCACACCTACCTGACGATCGTCTTCGGAACGACGGTCATCTTCCTGACGGGCTTCCTGCTTACGAAGCTCACGAACCGCAAAGCCGAAAACGCATGAAAACCCGACTGAAAACCGGTCTGCTGCTCTGCGGCGGCGTCCTGGGCGGCAGCGCCGCCGTCGCGGCCCAGAAACAGCCCAACATCCTGCTGGTGCTGAGCGACGACCAGAGCGCCTTCGCCGTCGGCTGTTACGGCAACGCCGACATCCGGACGCCGAATCTCGACCGTTTCGCCGCCGAGGGCGTGCGCTTCAACCGCGCCTACGCCACCTCGCCGCAAAGCGTGCCTTCGCGCGCCTCGATCATGACGGGGCGTTCGCCCGTGGCGGTGAACATGACCCGTTTCAACGTGACGCTCGCCCGCCGCTTCCGCGCCTTTCCCGAATACCTGCGCGAGAACGGCTACTACACGGGCGTCGCCGGGCGCGGCTATCACCTCGACGGAGCCGTCAGCGGCCGGGTCGGAAAGATCAAGGAGGTCGAACTCTACTACGCAGAGCACGGCTACAAGACCTTCCCCGACCGGCTCGACACCTGCATGGTCGTCGCCGACGCCAGCAGGGGCAAGAACCACTGGAAGATCAACGCCCAGTTCCGGACCTTCATGGAGCGCCGCGACAAGGACAAGCCCTTCTTCCTGCAACTCTGCTATTCCGATCCCCACACGCCTTACGACGCCCCGAAGGTGCACGACCCCCGGTCGCTGACCCTCCCGCCGTTCTATCCCGACACGCAGCTAGTCCGCGAATACCTGGCGGCCTATTACGACGAGATACACCGGATGGACTCCGATTTCGGGGAGGTGCTGCGCTACCTCGACGAACACGGCCTGAGCGACGACACGATCGTCATCTTCATGGGCGACAACGGCGGAGCGCAGTTCATGGCCAAAGGCACGCTCTATGAAAACGGAATCCGGGTGCCGTTCCTGGTCCGCTGGCCCGGGCGCATCGCCCCGGCCGTGACAGACGCCGTGGTCTCCAACGTGGACATCGCCTCGACCTGTCTGGCGGCCGCCGGGCTGCCGGTTCCCGAAGAGATGGAGGGTGCGGACCTCCTGCCCCTCATGGTGCAGGGCGAAACCCCGGCCGAAAGGTGGGTCTACTCCGTGCGGAGCTGCCATGCGACCAATTCGCTGCCGGGCAAAACCTCGGTCTTCGACCAGATGCGCTGCATCGTCGGCGAACGGTACAAACTCATCTACAACCTGCTGCCCGGTCTGCCGTGGGTGCCCGTCGATTTCTCCGGCACGGAGATGTTCGCCGAACTGAAACGCATGCACAAGAGCGGAGAGCTCGATACGCTTTCGAGCCGCCTCTATTTCTCGCCGACACGCCCGATGTTCGAGCTCTACGACCTGCGGAACGACCCCTGCGAACAGCACAACCTGATCGACGATCCGGCGCTGAAAGAGATCCGCAACGACCTGATCCTGAGACTGACCTACAAGATGATCGAGGACGAAGATTTCGTGACTCTCCCTCATCCGAAAATTTACGAATAAGAACCGAAAAACCATCCGACCTATGACAAACCATCCTAAAATCGGTATCCGTCCGATCATCGACGGCCGCCGCGGCGGTATCCGCGAATCCCTCGAAGAGATGACCATGGGCATGGCCCAGAGCGTCGCGAAACTCTATGCCGCGAAGCTGCGCTATGCCGACGGAGCACCCGTCGAATGCGTCATCGCCGACACGACGATCGGCGGCGTGGCCGAAGCGGCCGCCGCGACCGACAAATTCCGCGACAACAACGTCGGGGCCGTCCTCTCGGTGACCCCCTGCTGGTGCTACGGCTCCGAAACCATCGACATGGACCCGCTGATGCCCAAAGCCATCTGGGGCTTCAACAAGACCCAGCGTCCGGGAGCCGTCTACCTCGCCTCGGCGCTGGCCGGGCACAATCAGAAAGGGCTGCCCGCATTCGGCATCTACGGCTCCGAAGTGCAGGAGCAGAACGACAACAGCATCACCCCCGACGTGGAGGAAAAGCTGCTACGCTTCGGCCGCGCGGCCGTCGCCGTCATGGAGATGCGCGGCAAATCCTACCTCTCGATCGGCTCCGTGTCGATGGGCATTGCCGGTTCGATGCCCGATCCCGACTTCTTCCAGGAGTATCTGGGCATGCGCAACGAAGCCGTCGATTGCTCGGAGATCGCGCGCCGCATCGAACTGGGCATCTATGACAAGGAGGAGTTCGAACGGGCTATGGCCTGGGTCGAAAAGCACTGCAAGACGCACGAAGGCGAGGACCTCAACCCGGAACACCTCCGCTATTCGCGCGAAAAGAAAGACGAGGTGTGGGAGTATGTGGTCAAGATGACGATGATCTTCCGCGACCTGATGGTCGGCAATCCGAAACTCGCCGAAATGGGCTTCGAAGAGGAGGCCGCCGGGCACAACGCCATCGCCGGAGGTTTCCAGGGCCAGCGCCAGTGGACCGACTTCCGCCCCGACGGCGACTTCTCGGAGGCCATCCTCAACACGTCGTTCGACTGGAACGGCATCCGCGAAGCCTACACCTTCGCCACCGAAAACGACACGCTGAACGGCGTTTCGATGCTCTTCATGCACCTGCTGACCAATCAGGCGCAGCTTTTCTCCGACGTACGCACCTATTGGAGCCCCGAAGCCGTAGAGCGCGCCACGGGCAGGAAACTGACGGGCAAGGCCGCGAACGGCATCATCCACCTGATCAACTCGGGAAGCAGCACGCTGGACGCTTCGGGCGCGATGTCCGACGCCGAGGGCAACCCCGTGATGAAACCCTTCTGGGAGATCACCGAACAGGAGGCCGAACGGTGCCTCGAAGCGACGACCTGGCACCCGGCCGGCCGCGAATACATGCGCGGCGGCGGTTTTTCGTCGAAGTTCTTCACGCGCGGCGACATGCCGGTGACGATGTGCCGCCTGAACCTGATAAAAGGCCAGGGTCCGGTGCTGCAAATCGCCGAAGGGTGGGCCGTGAACGTCGATCGGGCGATCTTCGAATACATCGACAAACGCACCGACCCCTCGTGGCCCACGACCTATTTCGCACCCCGGCTGACGGGCAAGGGAGCTTTCAAGAGCGTCTACAACGTGATGAACAACTGGGGTGCCAACCACGGGGCCATCACCTACGGACACGTCGGAGCCGACCTCATCACGCTCGCCTCGATGCTCCGCATCCCGGTCTGCATGCACAACATCGACGAGGAGAAGATCTTCCGTCCCTCGGCCTGGGCCGCCTTCGGCTCCGACCCCGAAGGGTCCGACTACCGCGCCTGCAACAACTACGGACCCGTCTACCGTTAACCGACCCACAACCCAAACCTACAACCATCGACCTATGAAACCCATACAGATGATATGCCGCGCCGTGCTGCTGCTCCTGCTCCTCGCAGGAGGCAGCCCGACGCCGCTATCGGCCCAGACACCTCGCAAAGTCGAAGGCAAGGTGACCAATCCGGGCAAACAGCCCATCGCCGGAGCCGTCGTCCTCGTAAAGGGAACGACCCGCGGAACGACCACGCTCGGCGACGGCAGCTACTCCATCCAAGCGTCGGCGCGCGACGTGCTGGTATTCTCGCTGCTGGGCTACGCCGAACAGGAGGTCGCCGTAAACAACCGCACGCGCATCGACGTCACCCTCGAAGAGTCGGCCAGCGCCATCGACGAAGTCGTCATCGAAATCGGCTACGGCGGACAGGCCCGCAAAGACATCACCGGAACGCTGAGCAGCGTGAAGATGGAGGATCTGGTGAAAGCCCCGGTCATGAACTTCGATCAGGCTCTCCAGGGACGCCTGGCCGGTGTCTCGGTCTCGTCGTCCGACGGACAGCCCGGAGCCGAAATGGACATCGTCATCCGCGGCGCCAATTCGCTCACCCAAAGCAACGCACCGCTCTACGTCATCGACGGATTCCCGATCGAGGACTTCTCGAACGCCGCCATCAACTCGGCGGACATCGCCTCGATCACGGTGCTGAAAGACGCCTCGGCGACGGCCATCTACGGAGCCCGCGGCGCCAACGGCGTCATCATCATCGAGACGAAAAAGGGTGTGGAGGGCAAGCCCGTCATCGCCTACTCGGGAACCTACGGATTCCAGACCGTGACCAAGAAGATGGACATGATGGACGCCTACGATTTCGTCATGTACCAGATCGAGCGCCAGCCGTCGAGCGTTGACACCTATCTGAACAACCTCGACCGCACGCTCGAAGACTACAAGCGGATGGGGCAGGGGATCGACTGGCAGGACAAGCTCTTCCGCAACGCGGCCATCCACATGCACAATCTCTCGATGACCGGCGGCACGAAGCAGACCAAGTATGCCGTTTCGCTTTCGATGGCCGACCAGAAGGGCGTGATCCTCAACTCGGGATACGAGAAGTATCAGGGCCGCATCTCGCTGACCCAGCAGCTGAACAAGAACGCCAAGGTGACCGTCAACGCCAGCTACATGGGCGACAAGACCTACGGACAGACCTCGTCTTCCGCCCTGACGACGAGCAACGCCTATGCCTCGTACCTGATGTACCGCACATGGGCCTACCGCCCGGTCATCACCAATGTCAACTCGGAGGAGGAGCTTTTCGACGACTATTTCGACGGCAACAACTCATCGACGATGAACCCCATTCTGTCGAGCAAGAACGAAGACAAGGTCACGCGCAAGCAGACCTTCATCTCCAATGCCAAGCTGGATTACAACCTGCACAAAAACCTTCGTCTGAGCATCAGCGGCGGCTATTCGCGCTTCCTCACCGAGGCCACCGAGTTCAACAACTCCAAGACCTACAAGGGCTATCAGACGCTCACCAACTCAAAGGGCGTCAACGGCTCGGTGCTGAATACGAACCGGACCGACTGGATGAACGAGAACATGCTGACCTACAAGAAGGACTGGAAAAACGGCCGCCACAAACTCAACGCCGTGGCCGGATTCACGATGCAGGGCAGCAGCCAGCGGCGCTTCGGTTATTCGAGCATGCAGATCCCCAACGAATCGCTCGGCATCAGCGGCATCGACGACGGTCTGCCCGACTCGATGACGGCGCTGCTGACGGAGAATTACCTCATGTCGTGGCTCGGACGCATCAATTACAGCTTCCGGTCGCGCTACATGTTCACCGTTTCGTTCCGCGCCGACGGATCGTCGAAATTCTCTCCCGACAACCGCTGGGGCTATTTCCCCTCGGGAGCCTTCGCATGGCGTCTGGGCGAGGAGAAGTTCATGCGCCGCCTGCGCTTCATCGACGACGCCAAACTGCGCATCAGCTACGGTGTCACCGGCAACAACCGCATCGGCGACTACTCGGTGCACCCGTCGCTGACCCTTTCGGACTATTATTCGTTCAACAACGGCCAGCCCGCCGACGCCATCGTCACCAGCAGCCTGGGCAATCAGGACCTGATCTGGGAGAGCACCGAGCAGGTCGATGCCGGACTGGATCTGCGTCTCTTCAAGAACCGCATCAGCCTGACGGTGGACTGGTACCAGAAGAAGACCCGCGACCTGCTGCTGAACGCCAATCTGCCTTACAGTTCGGGATACCGCTCGGTCTACAAGAACATCGGCAAGGTTCGCAACCGCGGACTGGAAATCTCTCTGAGCACGGTGAACGTCAAGACGCGCCGCTTCGAGTGGAGCTCCGATTTCAACATCAGCTTCAACCGCAGCCGGGTGCTGGCGCTCTCCGAGGGCGAAGAGAACTACCTCTCGAAAATCAGCTTCACGGGCGACTTCAACTCCACCTATCTCTATCTGGCCAAAGTCGGACAGCCCGTCGCGCAGTTCTACGGCATCGAATGGGCCGGGGTCTACGGCTACGAGGATTTCGATCAGGACGCCGCAGGCAACTACACGCTGAAAAAAGGCGTCGCCACCAACGGCAACGACCGCAGCTCGATCCAGCCCGGCGACATCAAATACGTCGATCAGAACGGCGACGGCGTGGTCAACGATCAGGACATGGTGGTCATCGGGCGCTGCGAGCCGATCCACATGGGCGGATTCAACAACAACTTCACCTACAAGAACCTGAGTCTGAACGTCTTCTTCCAGTGGCGCTACGGCTCCGACGTGATGAACGCCAACCGCATCATCTTCGAAGGCAACTACGCCAACAAATCCATCAACCAGTACAAGAGTTACGTAGACCGCTGGTCGCCGACGAACACCGACAGCAAGAACTTCCGCGTCGGCGGCCGAGGCCCTGCGGGCGTATACAGTTCACGGACCATCGAGGACGGCTCGTTCCTGCGGCTGAAAACCCTTCAGCTGAGTTACACCCTGCCCAAGAAGTTCACCCGGAAGATCCATCTGAACCAGGTGCAGGTCTTCATCGCCGGGCAGAATCTCTGGACCTGGACCTCCTATTCGGGCCTCGACCCCGAGGTCTCGACTCGCAATTCGGCCCTGACACCCAATTTCGACTACTCGGCCTATGCCCGCAACCGGATTTACACGGCCGGCATCAAGGTCACTTTCTAACCTAACGGAGCCTACGGATATGAAAAAGAACACCATCTTATTAAGCCTCTGCATACTGTTCCTGGCCTCGTGCAGCCTGCTGGACACCGAGCCGCAGGATTTCGTCACCCCGTCGAACTACTACAACAACGAAACCGAAATGAACACGGCGCTCAACGGGGTCTATGCCACGCTGGCCAACACGACGCTCTACGGCGGCAACCTGCTGGGCCGCATGGGGCTGTCGGCCGACATCGGTTACGAAAGCTACTCCTCGGACTACGGTTCGGTGGGCGACTACGACGTCTCGCCCGCCGACGCCAAGATCCTCACCTTCTGGCGCGACCTCTACGACGGAATCGGCCGGGCCAACATGCTCATCAAATACATCGACAAGCCGCAGCTCGACGAAGCCACCCGCAACAACATATACGGGCAGGCGCTCTTTCTGCGGGCCTACTACCACTTCCTGCTGGTCGTCCGGTTCCACAACATCCCGCTGATCCTCAGCGTCCCCGAAGACGGCAACCGCGAGAGCGTGCAGACGCCGCAGAGCAGCACGCGCGACGTTTACCTGCAAATCATCAAGGACATGGAGGAAGCGGCTCCGCTGGTCCGCACGGCCGCCGAATTGCAGTCGCCGGGCCGTGTCAGCCAATCGACCGTCTACGGAATGCTGGCGCGCGTGGCCCTCTACATGGCGGGCTACCCCGTGAAGGAGCCGGGAATGTACGCCAAGGCCAAGGAGTATGCCCAAAAAGTCATCGACACGGGAAGCCACGCGATGAACGCCTCCTACGAGCAGGTCTTCATCAACTACATCCAGGACAAGTACGACGCGGGCGAAAGCCTTTTCGAAGTGGAGTTCTGGGGCACGAACGAGGGGACCTACACCACGACGGCCGGCATGGTAGGCCGCAACAACGGCATCGGCTGTTCGAGCACGAACATCATCGGCGACACCGGGAAATCGGTCGTCGATCTCTTCGGCTACTCCATCGGCGCGATCCGCACGACGCCCTATTTCTTCACGCTCTTCGAGACCGGCGACCTGCGGCGCGACTGGACCATCGCACCCTTCACCTACAACACGACGACGGGTACCAAGACCGAACTGACGAGTTCTTACATCTGGACCCGCTATTGCGGCAAATTCCGCCGCGAATACGAACTCAGCCAACCGCGATCGACCAACTACACGCCCATCAATTTCCCGCTGCTGCGCTACTCCGACATCCTGCTGATCTGGGCCGAAGGCGTCGCTGCCGACCCCGACAACCACAGCGCCGACGACCTGAAACAAGCCTACGAATATGTCAACCAGGTGCGCCGCCGCGGCTTCGGAAAGGACATCAACACACCAGACGCGGGCGTCGATCTCGAAACGGGCGACAAGAGCTACCTGTTGGAGGCCATCAAGGACGAGCGGCCGCGCGAACTGGGCTTCGAGCTGCTCCGCAAGGACGACATCGTGCGCTGGGGCGAATTCTACGACCGGATGCGCTACGCCCGCAGCCTCGCGGCGGCCATTCCCGACAGTTACACCTCCTCGTACTACGTAAACGCCCGGCGCACCTACAACAACGTCAACCGCCGCGACGAGATATGGCCGATCCCCACCTACGAACTGGGTGTCAACCGTGCGCTGGTCCAGAACCCCGGATGGTGACATCCGAACAATCAAACGATTATGAAACGAACAATGAAATATCTTCTGTTGTTTTCGGCATTCGCCGTGCTGACGACCGGATGCCGCAAGAACCTCGACGACGTAGACGACGTGCACTTCGACGTATCGCTCGAAGCCGAAACCTTCAAGGTCGGCGAACCCGTCCGGTTCCATTTCAGCGGCAACCCCGACTTCATCATCTTCTACTCGGGCGAGAAGGGCAACGACTACGCCTACAAGGATACCGACCGGATCACGGACAGCGAGATGACCTTCTCCTTCTCCACGACGACCACCGCAGGAACGGCCGGAAACCCCAATCCCTCGCATGTCCCGGTCTGCTATTCCACCGACTTCTCGGGAGAATACACCGAAGAGGCCGTGCGGGCCGCCACGTGGATCGACATCACCGACCGTTTCACGATGCCGACCGACACCGGGATAACCGCTCTGCTGTCGGGCGACGTGAATGTCACCGAATACTTCTCCGACCCGGAAACCCCGCTCTATTTCAGTTTCCACTGGGTAGTCGAACCCTACGACGCCGCGATAAAGAACGGCCGCACGCAATGGAACATCCAGGCGACGAAGTTCAACGGCATAGCCGGAGAGTCGGTCTCCACGCTCTACGATTTCGCCGACATGCGTTGGCAGCTCGTGCAGGCGGCCTCGTTCGAAGGAGCCACTTCGCTGCCCGACATCAATGCCTCGCGCATCCTTTTCCGCAGCGAGTTCCAGCCCACGGTCTCCCGCGAATGCTGGGCCGTCAGCGGACCCATCTACCGGATGGACCAGATCAACGACGGTCCCGACTTCGGCGTCGGCATCAAGGCGATGGCCGAGGCTTCGCTGAGCAGCTACGCCTATACCTACACCGAACCGGGCGACTATGAAATCGCCTTCGTGGCGGCCAACGCCAACGTCTACGGCCGCAAGGAGGTCATCCGAAAGGTCTCGGTCCGGATTATCGAGGACGAAGGCGGCATCACGCCGCCGCAGCCCGGAGAGTGGAACCAATAAAACGACAAGACCATGACGAACCGCATAACCTTTACGATCATCGCTGCGTCGCTGTTCCTGGCGGCGTGCAGTCAGGACGACACCATGCCGCGCGAAACGCTCCCCGGCGAAAAGCAAGCGGTGCTCTTCTCCGCAGGCGGAACGGCGACGACCCGCACCGAGGTCGGAACCAACGACGACCGGACGCTCTCCATCGCCTGGGCCGAGGCCGACGAAGTGGGCATCTACGGCCGCAACGACGGCCGCTCCTCGGGCGACAACTATGCCTACACAGCCACCCCCTACAAGAGCGACGCCACACGCTGCTCGTTCTCGGCATCGGACTCCTACGAACTTTTCACGTGGACGAAAACCGCCGCCCAGAGTTACTACGCCTACTATCCCTATGCCAAAATCACGGATCGCACGCCGAATCCCGAGGCCCATCCCTTCTCGCTCCCGGCCCTGCAAACCCAGTCGGAGGGGAACTCCCCGGCCCATATCGCCCGCTACGGGCTGATGACGGCCGCACCGGTGGACATCCCTGCGGGAACCGTGGGCGAAGGAGCGATCCTGTTCAATTTTGCCAACGTCTTCTCGATCGTCGAACTGCGCTTCAAAATGACCGCCGACTGCGCCCTCGCTTCGGTGCCGGTCAAGCAGGTCCGCCTGCTCTCCGACGCCGCGGCGCTCGCCATCCCGGCCGGAACCATCGACCTGACCCGGGCCATAGATCCCGAAGCGGAACTGCCCGTCGTCATCGGGGAGGGGGGGGGTTCGCAGAGCCTCGCGCTGACCTTCGACACGAACCTCGCCGTCACGAAGACGGATTATGCCAGCGCCTATCTGGTGGCGGCTCCCGGAACCCATCCGGCCGGTACGCTCCGCCTCGAAGTGACGGCCATCGACAATTCGATCTACGGTTACACCATCCCCGAACAGGTCGTGCTGCGCCCGAACCGCCACTACACCAAGTCCTATGAGCTTTCGCTCGACGAGTTCGTGCTCTCCGACGAATTCGAGGCCGAAATCCCCGTATTGAGTTGCAAGGTCGGAGAGCCCCTGACGGTTTCCATGACGGGCATCGCCGACCGCGTGGACTTCTGGTCGGGCGAGGAGGGCCACGACTACGCCTATGCGGAAAAAGACCGGATGCAGGAGCCCGATATGACGATGAATTTCATGATGCTGCTCAACAGCGGCACACAACGCCGTCCCGCCAAGGTGATGTACTCGACCGATTTCGACGGCACGATGACCCAGGAGGGGATTCTCGCCGCCACATGGACCGATGTTTCCGACCGGTTCGACATGGAGAAGCCCGTGCACGGCGTCGATCCCGGATACCCCGCCGCCAGCACTTCGACCAAACCCTCCGATGCGGGCACGGCCGACTGCACGGACTGGTTCTCGGGCGAAGGCAACAGCTGCTGGATCGCCTTTTTCTACCACGTGGACAAATACGATGCTAACTACATCGACCCCGAAACGGGCACAGTCGGCAACGGCCGCACCTATTTCTACTCCTACGACATGTGGGTGCGGGCCCAGTACAAGTCGGAGAGCTCCTATACGGAGATCTACCGCCAGAAATATGTGGACGGCGTGAGCGACCCGAGCTATCCGACTTTCGTTCAGGGCCCGACCTTCGATGCCGGCGACGGAACCAATCCGTTCCGACTCTTCGCCTACACAGGCTATCCCTATGTCCTGCGTCTGGGAGCCGCATTCAGACCCACAGTTGACAAGGATTCCTACCTCGTGATGCCGAAGCTGACGCGCCCCGAGGCGAAGAACGTGGGCAAGGACAGCCCCTTCGTGATCAAGGGCTCCGACGACGAGCAGCCCGCAAGCTATCAGTACACGTTCACCGCCCCCGGCACCTACCAGGTAGCGGTGGTCGGCACGGTGACGACCCTGGCCGGAGAAAAACAAATCCTGCTCCGGAAGAGCGTCACCGTCACCGAATAACCCCACTCCGAAAACTCATTACCATGAAAAACAGCATCAAAACAGCGCTTTTATTTCTTCTCGCCGGATTTCTTTTCGGCGCCTGCGAGAAAGAGGACGGCGGTGCCGCGGAAACGCCTCTGCCCGCCGGGGCCGTAGAGGTTCGCGGAACGCTCATCGACATCCGGACGTTCGCAGCCGGAAAGGAGGCGTTCCCC
Organism: Alistipes intestinihominis; assembly: GCF_040095975.1. Taxonomy (NCBI): domain Bacteria; kingdom Pseudomonadati; phylum Bacteroidota; class Bacteroidia; order Bacteroidales; family Rikenellaceae; genus Alistipes; species Alistipes intestinihominis. The sequence continues at coordinate 75,318 of NZ_JBBMFL010000012.1, read as the reverse complement.
CAGCAATCCGACTATATTTTCGACTCGGACATCGAAACGCTCTTCGATACGCCGCTCTCCTATGCCACCGGGCTCCTGAAAGCCCGCGGCGCCGAGGCTTTCCGCTGCGGCAGCGCCCAAACGGTCTACATGGCCACCACCTCCTCTGGGCTGAACGCCGCAGGGTGGAGCGCCACGGAGAAGAGTTTCACGGTGAACGACCTCACCTATCACCTCTACTCCTACGTCTGCCGCACCCCGGGACAATGGATCGAAATCCCCGATCCGGCCGACCGCGAATATGCCACGATGCTCTTCGCCGAGACCCTGAGCGTCGCCTGCGATCCCGTACCGGGAACCGTCGTCGCACAGGTCCCCGAACTGCGCGGCAGCACCGTCAGCAACGCCTCGATCGCCATCCTCCCCAACGGGAACTATGTGGCTTCGTGCACCGGAGTCACGGACGGCGCGGCGCTCTTCGTGTCGAAGGACCGCGGCGCCACCTGGTCGCTTCTCGTGGAGAACGTCACGGCCCTCAACGGCATCCGCAACTACTACAACCTCTTCGTCTTCGAGGGCGCACTCTACATGATGGGCGCCGGCGCCGGAAACCAGAAACTGCTGATTTCGCGCTCGGAGGACAACGGCGTGACCTGGACCGAACCCACCGACGCCACGAACGGCGAACTGCTCACCGGAGGCTTCCACTCGGCCGCCGTGCCGGTGGTGGTCTACGACGGCCGCCTCTGGCGGGCCTGCGAAACGGCCGGAAGCGACACCTCCATCAAACGTCCGTTCGTCATTTCCGCACCCGTCGATGCCGACCTGCTCGACGCGTCGAGTTGGACGAAATCCGACAACCTGATCACCGACAACGAAATGATCGTCAACGAAAAGACCGTCACCGAGCTGATCGAGGGCAACATGGTCGCCACCTCCGACGGTCTCTACAACATCCTTCGGGCCAGCAGCCGGCAGACCAGCCAGCTGGCGGCCAAAGTCACCGTCACCAGCCCGTCGAAACTCACCTTCTCCGTCTCCAACGACTTCATCACCTTCCCCGGGGGCGGCAAGAAATTCACGATCCGTTACGACGAGCAGAGCCGCCGCTACTGGACCCTCTCCAATCCTGCGGCCTCGAAATACGTCGGAATGAAGAACGACGGCCTCTATCTGAACGGCATCACCCGCGACCTGATCCGCAACCGGCTGGTGCTGTGCTACTCGACCGATCTGATCACGTGGGTTCCCTACAAGGTCGTCCTCGAAAACGAAGACCCCTTCTTCCACGGATTCCAATACGTCGATTGGCAGTTCGACGGCAGCGACCTCGTGGCCGTATGCCGCATGGCCTGCCCCGAACGCCGCGGCTTGCCCTACCGCCAGCACGACGCCAATATCCTGAGCTTCCTGCGCATCGCCGACTTCCGAAACCTCTGACCGCCATGCGCCGAATCCGACTGCTCGCTCCGCTGCTCCTGCTTCTCTGCACGGGAAAGCCGCAACCCCTTGCGGCCTCCCCGCGCGGGGAGGGGATCATCGAAGTCCGGGGACGGTTGATCGACATCCGTCAGGCGCAGCCCGGTGCGGAGGTCTTTCCCCAGTACAAGCGCAACCGCTTCGGCAAAAGCCTCCCCGCACGGCTTGAAGGGATGACCTATGCCGTCAGCCTGCGGGAGTTCCGGGGCCCCGAAGCGGTGCGGGCGTCAAAGCCCTGCGACCTGCTGCTGGCGCTCTCCGGCGCCCGGCCCGACACGACGCAATGGCTCCCCACGGGCGAGGGATTTTTCGTCGATAAAACCCGCTACCGGCTCTACCGGCGGAGTTACGACACCCCCGGCCGCTGGCTGGAACTCCCGTCGCAGCAGGAGGGGCCCTCCTGCATGCTCTTCGCCGAAAACCTTCGCGTGGCCGGCACGGCGCCCGTTCCCGGGGTGGTCATCGCACAGGTCCGGGAGCTGCGCCGCACGCACATCACCAATCCCAATCTGCTGATCCTCCCCGACGGCAGTTATCTGGCGGCGTGCAGCGGCGCGAATCTCCAGCGGAACGTCGATTTCTACCGCTCGACGGACCGGGGTGCGACCTGGAAACACTGGTCGCGGGGACGCTATCCGATCAATTTCTACACGGTGTTCCTCCATCAGGGTGCGCTATACATGATGGGAACGGCCACGCCTCAGGGCGACATCATCATCTGCCGCTCGGACGATATGGGCCGCACGTGGAGTTTCCCCGATGAAACACGTTCCGACGAGGGCATCCTCCGGCGCGGCAAGTACCATTCGGCCCCCGTTCCGGTCGTCGTGCACGGAGGACGCATCTGGCGCGCCATGGAGACCAACACGCCGGGCGAACAGCGCCGGGCGTTCGTCATGTCGGCACCCGTCGGAGCCGATCTGATGCAGGCTTCGAGCTGGCGCCTCTCCGAACAGCTCGACTACGATCCCGCATGGATAGACGGGAACAGGTTCCGCCAGTGGATCGAGGGCAACATCGTCGTCGCCCCCGATCAATCGCTGGTCAACGTCCTGCGGGTGGACGAGCACACCTGCGGCCGCTCGGCGGCCATCGTCCGCGTGTTAAGCCCCGAACGGCTCGCGTTCGATCCCCGCAGGGACATCGTCGAAATGCCGGGCGGCGGCAAGAAGTTCACCATCCGCTACGATTCGCTGTCGCAGCGCTACTGGTCGCTCACCTCCGTCGTCTGCGAAGAGTTCCGGGGCCTCGCCCACGCAGGCATCTATGCCGGCGGCATCCATTGCGGACTGATCCGCAACACCCTGGCGCTCATCAGTTCGGAGGACCTCCGCCGCTGGGATGTCGAACGCATCGTCATCCGAAGCGACAACCCCTTTTTCGACGGTTTCCAATACATCGACTGGCAGTTCGACGGCGACGACCTGATCGCCGTCATCCGGCTGGCCGTGGAGGAGCCCCGCGGCCTTCCGAACCGCCAGCACGACGCCAATTTCCTCGTATTCAAACGCATCGAACGGTTCCGGGAACCCGGAGCGGCCGCCCCCGACAACGTCCGAACCTTACACAAACCTTAAAAACAAACAGATACCATGAAACACAGCATCCGAAAAGCGCTTCTCCTCGCGGGATTCTGCCTGCTGGGCGCCCTCTCCGCGGCGGCGCAACCGTTCCTCCGGCTGCCGGCCATCATCGGCGACCATATGGTCCTTCAGGAAAAAACCACCGTCAGGCTGCACGGCTGGGCCGATCCCAACGCCACGCTGACGGTCACCCCTTCGTGGGGCGAAGCCGTGACGGTCAAAGTGGGATACGACACGGCCTGGAGCGTCGAACTGACCACCCCCGCCGCCTCGGCGGAACCCCGTTCGATCACCTTCGCCACCAATAAAAAGGCGGTCCGGAAAGTCGATGACATCCTCATCGGCCAGGTATGGCTTTGCAGCGGACAGTCGAACATGAACTGGAGCGCGGCCAACGGCATCGCGGATATGAAGAAAGAGCTCGAAAGCCCGATGAATCCCCGAATACGCCTCTTCACCGTCACGAAAAACAGCACCCCGTATCCGCAGGACGACTGCGAAGGCCGCTGGCAGGTGTGCACCCCCAAAAGCGCCCTCTATTTCAGCGCCGTGGGTTATTTCTTCGGCAAACGCCTCGCCGATGAACTCCAGCAGCCCGTCGGACTGGTCAACTCGTCGTGGGGCGGAACTCCCGTCGAGGTCTGGACCCCCGCCAACGTCATGGGCAAGAACGCACAGATGGTCGCCTCATGGAAAGAACAGCCGAAAAGCAAACTCTGGCAGATCGGCTCGCTCTACAACGCCATGATCCACCCGCTGCGTCACACGACCTTCGCCGGAGCCATCTGGTATCAGGGCGAATCCAACAAGACGAACGCCGCACTCTACGGCGATGAATTCACGATGATGATCGAGTCGTGGCGCAAGGTATTCGGCCGGACGCTGCCCTTCTATTTCGTGCAGATAGCCCCCCACGCCCGCGCCGAGGGCGGCACTTCCGGCGCCGTGGTCCGCGAACAGCAGGCCCGCGTCGCCGCGACGGTTCCATCGACGGGCATGGCGGTCATCTCCGATCTGGTGGACGACGTGACGAACATCCATCCCCGCTACAAACAAGGCGTCGGCGACCGGCTGGCCGGCTTCGCCCTCGCCGAAGTCTACGGCAAGAGCGGCCGGAAATACAAAAGCCCGACCTTCCGGCAGGCGGAGTTCCGGAAATCGCAGGTTTACGTCTCGTTCGACAACGCCGAAGGGGGCATCGTCTGCAAGGACGACGCCATCCGCGGACTGGAGGTGTGCGACGCCTCGATGAAATTCGTCCCGGCGCAGGGAATCATCGACGACAAAAACAACCGGCTCGTCGTCTGGAGCAAACAGGTGGCCCGCCCGACGGCCGTGCGCTACTGTTTCAGCGACGGCGCCATCGGCAATCTCTTCGATACGGCCGGACTCCCCGTAGCCCCTTTCCGCAGCGATGCCGACGACAAGGCCGCTCCGGCCCGCCAGCCCGCCGAATCGCTCTCGGGAGCCGCCGTGACGGCTTCGGGCAAAGGTTTCACGGTGGGGAGTTTCCGCCTCGGCGAAAAGTTCTTCACCAACCGGGTTTACCCGCTGACCAAGCTCCCCGAACGCTTCGCCGGCTACGAGATGCTGATACACGACGCCGGGCTGGGCGAACAGATGCTCACCTGCAAAGTGACTGCCCGGGAGAAATGCCGCATCTACATCGCCGTACGCCGCAACAGCCACACGGCCGACGTGCTGAACGGCTGGAAACCCGAACGCGACGATGAAATCCGCTACACCACGCACGACAAAAGCAAACCCGGCATCCTCGGCATCTACTACCGCGACGTGAAGGCTGGAGAAAGCGTGACGCTCCCCCGCACCAAGGATTTCGCCGGAGTGACGCTTCTGGCACCGAAAATCGTCTACACGAAATAACCTGACGCCATGAAAAAGACACGTCTTATCCTCGCGGTCCTCTGCGCCCTGACGCTGCAAAGCCTTTGGGCGGCAGGGCCGCTGCAACACGCACGACCCATCGCGGCCGGCGGCGAAGAGGGGCTCGCCCCGATGTCGTTCGGACTGACATACAGCAACGCCCCGCGCGGCTTCGCCTACATCTCCTCGGAGCAATATCCCGATCTTTTCGTCTTCATAGCGAGCGGAATGCCCGACGCCCGGGGATTCTGGCGCTGTCCCTACGACGGGACCACGCCGGAGGGCGAACTCGTATACGCCGCGCCGCAACGCGTGGCGACCCCCTGGGACAAGGAGAAAAACTTCCCCTCTCAGATCCGCATCTTCCAGGACGGCAAGGAGGTCTACCTGCTGCGCCTCTCCACGAAACGCCTCGTCGTCACCCGCTGGGACGGCCGGGCTTTCACGACGATCGCCGAAAGCGTGCTGAAAGGCATTCCCTATCCGATAGCGTCGTTCGACTGCATCCGCCGCGGCAAACGCGACATCGAACTGGCGATCCTCTGCCACGACGGACAGTCCTACCGCCCCGAAACTTTCAAGGGCGACCGTCAGTCCTACTACGACGGCGCCGAGATCTACCGCGGAGCGCTGCCCGGATCGGGACTCTTCCGCATGACGCTGGACGCCGGCAACTGGAACCAGATCACCGATGTCGAACAGGTGGGAAACAACATGAACCTCGTCATCGGGGCCAGCGAACTGGCCTGCGTGCGCTCGGCGGACGGCAGCTGCGACGGCTACCTCTTCACCAACAAACTCGGAAGCATGAAGTTCATTCCCTACCGGAAAAAGATTCCGACCGGGGGATTGCCGCCGCTCCACGCCATGCGCGACAACGAGCGCATCCGTGTGCATACGGCTTACAGTTCGCGCGTCATTCCCTATCCCTCGGGCCGGAACGACCGGCAGGACCTGATCATCGGCGGCGAAGCGGCGATGTACCGCTATCGCTTCCTGGGCTTCACGCCCGAAGGAGCCCCGATCTACTCCGACCCGGCGCCGGTGCTGCAACGCAACGCCCCGCTCTACGGAGGCTCGCTGACGGTGCCCAGCGTCGTGGACTGGGACGGCGACGGCGCACTGGACATCGTGGCCGGCAATTCGGAAGGACGGCTGCTCTTCTTCAAGAACCGCGGCACGAACACCAAACCCGATTTCGCCCGTTCGGAGGAGGTCTGCGCCGGAGGCAGCCCGATCCTGCTGCGCCCGGGGTATCATGTCGTGCAGGGTCCTTTCGAGGCCTCGTGGGGCTATCTCTGCCCGACGGTCTGCGACTGGAACGGCGACGGACTGCCCGATGTCGTGGTCTCGGGTTCGCGGGCCAAATTCGAGGTGATGCTCAACCGCGGCACCCGCGAGAAACCCGAACTCGACGCTCCCGTGGCCCTGAGCGTGGACAATCTCGAACTCTACGGCACCTGGCGCGTCCGCCCGGCCATCGCCCGGATCGGCGGCAGCAACCGCATCGTCATCATGGACAAGGACAACGCCCTGCACATGTACCGCCAGATCGACGATTTCAACGTCGAGGACATGGGCAAACTCCGCCTGACGGACGGTTCGCAGATCACCGGCCACAACAATGCGATGGAATCGCTCGGACAGATGGGCCGCGGCAAACTGCGCTTCGTGGACTGGGACGGAGACGGAAAACTCGACCTGCTGATCGGTTCGGTCAAACGGTCGTCGTATCCCTCGCCCGAACGCGGACTTCCCTACAGCCGTTTCAAAAAGAAGGAAATAGGTTTGCAGGTAATGCTGCTGATCAACGCCGGGACCAATGAAAAGATGGTCTTCAAGGAGCCCGTCCAGTTGCAGATCGACGGCAAGGACTTCTACCTCGGCGCCCATTCGAACGCCCCCGAACCCTGTATGCTGGGCGACACGTCGAAGGGTCCGAATCTGGTGGTCGGATGCGAAAGCGGCAAATATTTCTTCTTCGAACACGACCGGATCACGACCGTCGGCATCGACGACTGATGCCGTGCCGATAAACGGAAAAAGGCTCTCCGAACAAGTGGAGAGCCTTTTTTTCATCGAGCGATAATGCTACCGAATCTCGACCTTGTAGGGCGAGTACATCAGCACGCCCTGCTGGCGGAAGGCTTCGCGGACGGTGTTGTAATCCTTCATCATCAGCCCCAGTTCCGAACGGGTGAAAGCCTCGCGGACACTCATGTTGAGCGACGCGATGAAAGCCGCGAATCCGGTCGGAGTCTCGGTCACCTCGGTCACACGGTAGTTGTCGCCCAGATCGGCTTTGTCCACAGCCAGCGCAATGGCCGTCTTCAGACCGCCGTAGGTGTCGATCAAGCCGATACCCAGCGCATCCGCACCCGACCAGACCCGTCCGCCGGCGATGTCGAGGACCTTCTCGATGGGCAGGTTGCGGCCTTCGGCCACGTCCTTCGTAAAGGTGGTGTAAACCTTGTCCACGCCGCGCATGATCATCGAGCGCTGGACCGGGGTGAGGGGCTGCGTGGCGAGGAAGCTCGACGAGGCGTTGCTCTGCACGCCGTCGATGGTGATGCCGAGTTTGTTCTTCAACGCCTCGCGGGTGTCGAGGATCATGCCGAAGACCCCGATCGAACCCGTAAGGGTCAGTTTGTCGGCCACGATCACATCCGCCGGGCAGGAGATGTAATAACCGCCGCTGGCGGCATAGGAGCCCATCGACACGACGACGGGTTTCTCGGCCCGGAGCAACTCGACCTCCCGCCAGATGACATCCGAAGCCAGCGCGCTGCCGCCGGGGGAGTTGACGCGCAGAACCACGGCCTTGACCTTCTCGTCGTCGCGCACGCCGGCGATCTTCGCGGCCAGCGTGTTGCCGTAGATCTCCTTGCCGTATCCCTCGCCATCGACGATCTGACCGTCGGCATAGACGATGGCCACCTGGTCGGCAGAGATGTTTTTCAGATCGGCGCCGACCTGCGAAGCGTAGTCGCCCAGCGTGATGAAATCATAGTCGTCAGAGACCCCGAGTTCGGCGAAAACGTCTTCCATCTGGTCTTCATAGAGCAGGCTGTCAACGAATCCGTATTCGAGCGCCTCCTCGGGAAGCGTCACCTGGAGGTTGTCGGTGATCCGGCGCATCTTCACGGAGTCGATGCCGCGGGATTCGCAGACGGCGCCCGAAATGGTTCCCCACATCGAATTGACCAGCGCCTGCATCTGCTCGCGGTTCGCGGCGGACATCTTGTCGAGGATGAACGGCTCCACGGCGCTCTTGTACTTGCAGGCGGTAGGGCGGAACACCTCGGCGCGAAGGTCGAGCTTGTCCAACAGCCCTTTGTAGAACATCACGTCCGAAGCCAGCCCCGACCACTCCATGCCGCCTTCGGGCTGCAAGTAGATTTTGTCGGCGACCGAGGCGAGGTAATATTGCCCCTGGGAATAGGTTTCGTTGTAGGCGACGATGAATTTGCCGCTCTGCTTGAATTCGAGGAGCGCTTCACGAAGCTCCTCCAGCAGCGCCGAACCCGTAACGCCGCCCCCGCCGTTCATGCGCAGGTAGATGCCCTTGATGCGGTCGTCGGCCCCGGCGGCCTCGATGGCCCGGAGCGCCTTGAACAGCGACAGCTGCCGCGTGGTTTGGAGTGTCATCAGGTCGATGCCGGCCAGCGGATCGGACGAGGGAGCGTCGGTCAGCACCTCGGAGAAGTCGATTTTCAGGATCGACTCGGGATGCACCGCAACGCTTTTTTCCATCGACCCGGCGATGCCCAGCAGAATGAAAATCCAGAGGAAAAACACCAGGAACGTCCCCACGATGACCGCAAGGAGCCCGGCCAGAAAAGTCTTCACAAAATTCATAATCCTTTATTTATTTGTTCACAAGTCTTTTTTATCAGGAGCAAATATAACGATATTTTACGAAAAACAAATAAAATTTATCGTTTTTCGATAAAAAAGTAAGATATACACCATTAATTCTATAAATATGCGTTATCTTTGTCAAAGACAAACCTTTCTTACTGCATGGAAGAAAAAATCAAACGCCTGCTCACAGCGGTCGTCCATCCCGAAACGGGGCAGGACATCGTTACGAGCGGATTCATCGAACATACGGCCGCCGCGAACGGGAAAGTCACGGTCGTCCTGCGCTTCGCCAAAGCCCGCGATCCGTTCGCGGTGAAGATCAAGAACCAGGCCGAAGCTCTTTTGCGCGAGGCTTTTCCGGACGCCGAAGTGCTGGTGGTCGTCAAGGAGGGCGGCGCCGCACCGCGCCCCGAACCCAAGCAGAACACCACGACGGGCGGCATCGCCAAAGTGATCGCCGTGGCTTCGGGCAAGGGCGGGGTAGGCAAGTCCACCGTCACGGCCAACCTGGCCGTCGCGCTGCGGAACATGGGGTTCCGCGTGGGCATCCTCGACGCCGACATCTACGGACCTTCGCAGCCCAAAATGTTCGGGGTAGAAGGGTATGTTCCCGAAGCCGTCTCCGAGGAGGGTGCGGACCGCATCGTCCCGGCCGAGTCGATGGACATCCGGCTGATGTCGATCGGTTTCTTCATCAAACCCACCGACGCCCTGCTGTGGCGCGGAGCCATGGCCGTCAGCGCCCTGAAACAGATGATCCACCAGACCCGGTGGGGTACGCTGGACTTCCTGCTGGCGGACCTGCCCCCCGGCACGGGCGACGTGCACCTCTCGATCATCGGGGAGCTGAAGATCGACACCGCGGTGATCGTCTCGACGCCGCAGCAGATCGCCGTGGCCGACGTCGTGCGCGGCGTGGAGATGTTCCGCAACGAAAACGTCAACATCCCCGTGGCGGGCATCATCGAGAACATGGCGTGGTTCACCCCCGCCGAGCTGCCCGAAAACCGCTACTACATCTTCGGCCGCGGCGGAGCCCGGGCTTTCGCCGAACGGAGCGGAGTGGATTTCCTGGGCGAAATCCCCATCGTGCAGTCGATCATGGAAGGAGGGGAGAAGGGACGCCCTGCGGCCGGCATCGACCCCCGCGTCGAGGAGTACTACCGGGAAATCGCCGAAAAGGTGGTTTCAAAAGTGATGAAAAACGGTTGATAACTCCCCCGATAACCTGTCGATAACCGTTGGAAAAAAGGTGAAAAATCGAGTCCCGAAAATTTGCTTTTCAGAAATGAGGAAAGGTATAATCGGTTTTTTCCCGAAACCAAATTTTTTTATGAGAAGTTATGCCGGGGCCGAACCCGACGGAAACGGCACGGAATGTTGAAAACAAATGGCTGTCGGTATGTCCGCAACTATTTTCAACAATTGTTGATTATTTTCCTATTTTTTTGATTTCTAACAGATTAAAATTCGAAATAAGAAACATGAAAAAGAAAAATTGTTGATTGGGAAATAACACTCCCGGTTGTCAACAATATCAACAGCTATTATATCTATTCTTCTTTATTATTTAATTTAATTAAAGAAATAAAAATAAAAAATGAACGTCGAAAACTCCGCCGCACTCACCCGCCGCATCGAGGAACTCAAACGGGAGAAAAAAGCCGTGATCCTGGCTCACTACTACACGACTCCCGAGGTGCAGGCCGTCGCAGACTTCCTGGGCGACTCGCTCGCCCTGTCGGTGAAGGCGCAGTCGGTCGATGCCGACATCATCCTTTTCGCCGGAGTGCACTTCATGGCCGAGACCGCCAAGGTCCTCTGCCCCGAAAAAAAGGTGCTGATACCCTGTCCCGAGGCGGGCTGCTCGCTGGCCGAGTCGTGCGACGCCGCGGAATTCGCGGCTTTCAAGGCGCAGCATCCCGGTCATACGGTGGTCTCCTACGTCAACACCACGGTCGGCGTCAAGGCCCTGACGGACATCTGCTGCACCTCGTCCAACGCCCTGAAAGTCGTGGAGTCGATCCCCGCCGACCAGCCGGTCATCTTCGCCCCGGACCGCAACCTGGGTTCCTATATTCAGAAGCTGACCGGACGGCAGAACATGGTGCTGTGGAACGGCGCTTGCCATGTCCACGAGGAGTTTTCGCTCGAAAAGCTCCTGAAACTCAAACGGGAGCATCCCGAAGCCAAGGTCGTGGCGCATCCCGAATGCCGCGCCTATATCCTCGAAGCGGCCGATTACGTGGGTTCCACGGCGGGTATTCTGGAGTATTGCGGGCGGAGCGACGCGCAGGCGTTCATCGTCGTGACCGAGTCGGGGATTCTGGCCGAGATGAAAAAGCGCTACCCCGAAAAGACCTTCATTCCGGCGCCTCCCGACGACGAGACCTGCGCCTGCAACAACTGCCGCTATATGAAGATGGTGACGCTGGAGAATATCTGTGCGTGTCTTGAAAACGAAGCCCCCGAGATCGTCCTCGACGAGGAGGTGCGCCGCAGCGCCGAACGCTCGATCCGGAATATGATCGCCATCAAATAGACTTTTTCTTCTTTCGGATTTTAATTCTTTTTCTTTTTTATAAAAATCTAATTGAAAAAATAATAAGAAAACATGAAGAAACTCTTTTTACTCTTTGCTGCTGCGTGCGTCACCTTTTCGGCCGCGGCAGACGAGGGCATGTGGATGCTGCCCTACCTTCAGAAGATGAATGCCAAGGACATGAAGGCCCGCGGCTGCAAACTCTCGGCCGAGGAGATTTACAGCATGAACAACTCCTCGCTGAAGGACGCCATCGTCATCTTCGGAGGCGGCTGCACGGGCGAGATCGTGTCGCCCGACGGTCTGCTCTTCACCAATCACCACTGCGGCTACGGGTCGATCCAGGCCCTGTCGTCGGTGGAGCATGACTATCTGAAGAACGGCTTCTGGGCCATGTCGCGCGCCGAGGAGATTCCCGCTCCGGGGCTCAAAGTGCGCTTTATCCGCAAGATCGTCGATGTAACGTCCGACGTATTGGGTGCCGTGCCCGACATCGCCGGCGGCGAGGAGCGTTCGCGCTTGGTCGCAGAACATGCGGAGGCCGTGAAGAGCCGCTTCGAGGCGGAGAACCCCGGTATGGAGATTTCGGTGAAACCCTTCTTCGGAGGCAATCAGTTCTTCGCCTTCGTGATCGAGGTCTTTTCGGACGTGCGGCTGGTCGGCACGCCCCCGACGTCGATCGGCAAGTTCGGCGGTGACACCGACAACTGGATGTGGCCGCGTCATACGGGCGATTTCTCGATCTTCCGGGTCTATGCCGGACCCGACAACAAGCCGGCCGACTATGCGCCCGAAAACCGCCCTTACAAGGCTGAAAAATTCCTGAAAGTCTCGCTGAACGGCTACGACGAAGCCGACTTTGCTATGATCATGGGTTTCCCGGGATCGACGCAGCGTTACATGACCTCCTACGAGATCGACCGGATGCTGGAGGTGGAGAATCCCCAGCGCATCTTCATCCGCGGCGAGCGGCAGGCGATCCTCAAGGAGGATATGGCCGCCAGCGACAAGGTCCGCATCCAGTATGCCTCGAAATACGCCCAGTCGTCGAACTACTGGAAGAATTCGATCGGCATGTCGCGCGGCATCAAACGGCTGGATGTAAAGGGCCGCAAACAGGAGCAGGAGGCCGCTTTCCGGGCGTGGGCCGCCAAGAACACGCTGCCGACCGAGGGCTACGTGGATGCGCTGGACAAGATCCGCGAGTCGGTGGAGGAGACGCTTCCCTCGTATGCGTCGTTGCAGTATTTGCAGGAGGCATTCCTTCGGGCCGTGGAGATTCTTACCCCGGCGCGCTATTCGGGTTCGCTGAAAGGTGCTGAGCTGGAGAAGGCCCTGAAAGGTTTCTATAAGGACTATAACATGCCCACGGACCGCCGTGTCGCCAAGCGGATGTTCCGGATCGTCAAGGAGAACTGCAAAGAGCTGCCTTCGGTCTTCGCCGAGGTGATCGACAAGCGTTTCGGCGGCGATACGGATGCCTATGTGGATTATCTCTACGACAATTCGGTCTTCGCCGACGAACAGCGGGCGTTGGCGGCCGTCGCTTCGGGCAAGGAGCTCAAGGAGGACCCGGCGGCGGTGCTGAGCGAGTCGATCGTCGGGAAGATGCGCGAACTGAGCAAGGCCCAGAAGGAGGGGCGTCAGAAATACGCCGACGGCCACCGTCTTTACATCGCGGGTCTGATGCGCATGCAGCCCAAGAAAGCGTGGGCTTCGGATGCCAATTTCACGATCCGTCTGACCTATGGACGCATATTGCCCTACAATCCCGCGGACGGCATCCGCTACAACTATTATACGACGCTCAAAGGCGTGATGGAGAAGGAGAATCCCGAAAATCCGACGGAATTCACCGTGCCTGCGAAGCTCAAGGAACTCTATGCCGCCAAGGATTTCGGCCGTTACGCCAATGCCAAGGGGGAGCTTCCGACCTGCTTCCTGGCCGACTGCGACATCACGGGCGGCAACTCGGGATCGCCGGTGCTCAACGCCAAGGGATCGCTTATCGGACTGGCTTTCGACGGCAACTGGGAGGCGATGTCGGGCGACGTGGCCTTCGAACCCGAATTGCAGCGCACGATCGCCGTGGATGTGCGTTACGTGCTCTTCGTGATCGACAAGTTCGCCGGTGCGGGCTGGCTGCTCGACGAGTTGCAGTTCGAATAAAGACCGGATTTTCCGGTGAGATAGAGAAGGCGTGCCCGGCGGGGTGCGCTTTCTTTTCTTTGAACCTTTCATAAAATATGCGCTTTTCGTTCCCGATTCTCTTAAAAATTAGTAATTTTGACAGAAATTAGTAATACTGTATCTATTTTACATATGGCAAAAGAGTTCAAACGCTACCTCGTGACATCCGCACTCCCTTACGCCAACGGCCCCGTGCACATCGGCCATCTGGCGGGAGTTTACATACCTTCGGACATCTACACCCGTTACCTGCGGCTCAAGGGCTGCGACGTGATTTCGGTCTGCGGGTCGGACGAACACGGCGTACCCATTACCATCAAGGCCCGCAAGGAGGGCGTCACGCCCCAGCAGATCGTGGACCGTTACCACGCGCTGATCAAGAAATCGTTCGAGGGGCTGGGAATGTCGTTCGACATCTATTCGCGGACCTCGTCCGAAACCCATGCCGAGACCGCTTCGGCCTTTTTCCGGAAACTCTACGACGAGGGCAAGTTCATCGAAAAGACCTCGATGCAGTATTACGACGAGGAGGCGCAGACTTTTTTGGCCGACCGTTATATTGTCGGCACGTGCCCCAAGTGCGGCAATGACCGCGCCTACGGCGACCAGTGCGAGAAGTGCGGCTCTACCCTCTCGCCCGACGAGCTGATCGAACCCCACAGCGCCGTGTCGGGGTCGGTGCCCGTGAAACGCGAAACGAAGCACTGGTACCTGCCGCTGGACCGTTATGAGGAGTTCCTCCGCGAATGGATTCTGGAGGGACACAAGGAGTGGAAAACGAACGTTTACGGGCAATGCAAGAGCTGGCTCGACGGAGGGCTTCAACCGCGTGCCGTCAGCCGCGACCTCGACTGGGGCATTCCGGTTCCCGTGGAGGGCGCTGAGGGCAAGGTGCTCTATGTGTGGTTCGATGCACCGATCGGTTATATATCTGCTACAAAGGACCTTACGCCTGACTGGGAGAAATACTGGAAGTCGGAGGACACCAAGATGGTGCACTTCATCGGCAAGGACAACATCGTCTTCCACTGCATCGTGTTCCCCTCGATGCTGAAAGCTCACGGCGGTTATATCCTGCCCGAGAACGTGCCGGCCAACGAATTCCTGAACCTCGAAGGCGACAAGATTTCGACCTCGCGCAACTGGGCCGTGTGGCTGCACGAATATCTCGAAGAGTTCCCCGGCAAGGAGGACGTGCTGCGTTATGTCCTGTGCGCCAATGCTCCCGAAACCAAGGACAATGACTTTACGTGGAAGGATTTCCAGGCTCGCAACAACAACGAACTGGTGGCTGTGCTGGGCAACTTCGTCAACCGGGCGCTGGTGCTGACGCAGAAATACTACGGTGGCAAGGTCCCGGCCTGCGGCGAGCTGAACGATTACGATCGTCAGACTATTTCCGAAGTGGCCGCCGTGAAGGCTTCGCTGGAGGCCAATATCGAAAATTACCGTTTCCGCGAGGCGCTGAAAGACGCCATGAACATCTCGCGTATCGGCAACAAATATCTCGCCGACACCGAACCGTGGAAGGTGATCAAAAGCGATCCGAAACGGGTGGAGACTATTCTCAATATCGCCCTGCAAATTACGGCGAATACGGCCATTGCCATCGAACCTTTCATGCCCTTCTCGGCGGCGAAGATCCTCGGGATGCTCGCCGTGGAGAAATTCGGCTGGGAGCGGCTGGGAGCGATGGATCTGATTCCCGCCGGACACACGATCGGTGAACCTGCCCTGCTGTTTGAAAAGATCGAAGACGACGTGATCCAGCGCCAGTTGGACAAACTTGCCGCGACGAAGGCCGCCAATGAAGCCGCCGAAATGAATCAATCTATTGAACCTCAAAAAGATATGATTCAATTCGACGATTTTCAGAAAATGGATATTCGCGTTTCGACGATTCTGGAGGCTGAAAAGGTGGCCAAAACCAAAAAATTGCTGAAACTGACGGTCGATACGGGTATCGACAAACGGGTGATCGTATCGGGAATCGCCGAACACTTCACGCCCGAAGAGCTCGTCGGCAAACAGGTTCTCGTATTGGTGAACCTCGCTCCGCGCGAATTGAAGGGCATACTCTCCAACGGTATGATCCTGATGGCCGAAGATGCGTCGGGAAAATTGCGTTTGTTACAGCCCGGAGAACCGACCAACAACGGGGCTGTCGTCGGATAGGCGAAAAATGAATCGTATGAATTTTGGAATTTTTTAACACTGATTTGATATGGAAACAACAGATTGGAGCGCCTTGGGTTTTGATTATTGCAAAACCGATTGGAATGTCCGCTACTCTTACACCGATGGCAAATGGAGCCCGATGGAGGTTACGCAGGACGAGTATATCAAGATGCACATGTCGGCTTCGTGCCTGCACTACGGCATCGAACTCTTCGAAGGTCTGAAAGCCTTCCGGGGCGTTGACGGAAAGGTCCGTCTTTTCCGCGTCGCCGACAATGCGCGGCGTCTCCAATCGTCGGCCGAGCGTCTTTGTCTGCCGGTGCCTTCTGTCGAAATGATCGTCGATGCGTGCGTCGAAGTCGTCAAACGTAACGAGCGTTTCATCCCTCCTTACGGAACGGGCGCTTCGCTCTACCTGCGTCCGGTGATGTTCGGAACGACAGTCGGATTAGGTGTTAAACCTGCCAAGGAAGCCTTGCTGATCGTTTACTGCTCGCCCGTGGGCGCCTATTTCAAGGGCGGTATCAAGCCTATCCGTGTCGCTGTCGATCGTGAACAGGACCGCGCTGCTCCACGTGGAACAGGCGATGTAAAGGTCGGCGGCAACTATGCGGCCAGCCTGCTTTCGGGAGAAAAAGGACATGAACTGGGTTATTCCAATATCATGTATCTCGATGCTGCCGAGCATAAATACATCGAAGAATGCGGTGCTGCGAACTTTTTCGGTATCAAAGACGGCAAATATATTACTCCGAAATCGCCTTCGGTGCTTCCTTCTATTACTAATATGAGTCTTCGTCAGCTTGCCCGCGATATGGGTCTGACTGTCGAAGAACGTCATATTCCAGTCGAAGAACTGGCTACTTTCGAGGAGTGCGGTGCCTGCGGAACGGCGGCGGTTATCTCCCCTATCGGGTTTGTTTACGATATGCAGACCAAAGCTGAGTATAGCTACGGCGAGGAAGTCGGTAAAACTTGTCTGGAACTTTATACCCGTTTACAGGATATTCAATACGGCCGAGCTGAAGATAAATACGGCTGGTGTATGGTTGTGTTGTAGTTTTACTTTTGATGATTTGATAAGGGCCGCCTTTTGGCGGCCCTTGTTGTTTTGTTCCACGTGGAACGTTTATTATATTATCTCTGTTTGTTGTTTCACGTGGAACCTTTATCGACCGAATTTTATTAGCAAAACATTCACGTCGGCCGGGGAAACTCCGGGAATTCTCGACGCCTGCCCTATCGTTGTCGGCCGAATCCGCGAGAGTTTTTGACGGGCTTCGATGGTTAGCGAATTCATCGAATGAAAGTCGAAATCGCTCGGAATGGCGATATTTTCGAGGCGGCGGAGCTTTTCGGCGATGAATTTCTCGCGTTCGATATAGCCTTTGTACTTGATCTGTATCTCCGCCTCCTCGATCATTTCGGCGCTCATTTCGTTATCAGCAATGAATTTTTTCAGCTTCGGAAGAACTCTTTGCAGCGATTCGAAGGTGACATTGTTGCGCATCAAGATGTCGTAGAGCTTCCTGCCCTGCGTCAAAGGCTCTGAATTTACCGATTTCAAATAGTCGTTGATTTCGACTGCTTTGATGCTCTGCCGGCGCGCGAACTCTACAAGCGATTTTACGAGCGTATTTTTTTTGACGAAATGGTTGTATCTTTTCTGCGGAATCAGTCCGATTTCGTACCCTAACGGAGTGAGCCGGATGTCGGCGTTGTCCTGCCGGAGCAGAATGCGATACTCGGCCCGTGAGGTGAACATCCGGTAAGGTTCGTCAACTCCTTTGGTCACCAGGTCGTCGATCAGCACACCGATGTAGGCTTCGTCGCGTTTCAGTACGATAGGCTCCTCCCCTGCCAGCGCCCGGTGTGCATTGATGCCGGCCATCAGCCCCTGAGCTGCGGCTTCTTCGTAACCGGTCGTTCCGTTGACCTGTCCGGCGAAATAGAGTCCCGAAACCAGCTTGGTTTCGAGGGAATGGTGCAGCTGCGTGGGCGGAAAATAGTCGTATTCGATGGCGTATCCGGGGCGATAGATGTGCAAATCTTCGAATCCCTGAATCTTATGCAACGCTTTCCATTGCACTTCCCAGGGCAGCGACGATGAAAAACCGTTGAGATAATATTCATTGGTCGTGCGTCCTTCGGGTTCCAGAAAGAGCTGATGTTGGTCCTTATCGGCGAAAGTTCGGAGTTTGTCTTCGATCGAGGGGCAGTAGCGCGGACCGATGCCGCGGATGGTTCCGTTGAACAGGGGCGACTGGTCGAAACCGCTGCGCAGGATGTCGTGAACCTCGGCGGAGGTATAGACCAAAAAACAAGGAAGTTGGTCTTTAACCGGTTGTGTATCAGGTGAAAACGAAAATTTAGCCGGATTTTCGTCGCCGTACTGGGGTTCGAGCCGTTCGAAGTCGATGGTCCGGGCGTCGAGACGCGCCGGAGTTCCGGTTTTCATGCGTCCGCTTTCGAAACCGATTCGGCGAAGGCACTCGGTGATTCCGTGCGAAGCGGCGTCCCCCGCCCTGCCGCCTTCGGCGTGCGAAATTCCGCAATGCATCAGTCCTCCGAGGAAAGTTCCCGAGGTGAGCACGACGGCGCGGCAGGTGAATTCGACGCCCATGCGGGTCCGGACCCCCGTGATACGGTACGTTTGCGCGGCGGACCGGAGGTTGTTCCGATTCGGGTTTGCTTCTGCGCCCGGGGTGGCCAGTCGCGCGGAATCCGTGCGCAGGGCGTCGTCGAACAGCAGTTCGGTCGCCGCATCCTGCCAGATATAGAGGTTTCGGGTGTTTTCCAGCGTATGCTGCCACTCCTCCGAGAAGCGGGTTTTGTCGCATTGCGCCCGGGGACTCCACATCGCGGCGCCTTTCGAACGATTGAGCATCCGGAACTGGACGGTCGTCAGGTCGGTGATGCGGCCCATCTGACCGCCCAATGCATCTATCTCTCTGACAATCTGACCTTTGGCAACTCCTCCGACTGCCGGGTTGCACGACATGGAGGCCATTTTGCCCATGTCCATCGTGAGCAGCAGCGTGCGCGAGCCCAAGCGTGCGGCGGCCGAGGCGGCTTCGCATCCGGCGTGTCCGCCGCCGATGACGATGATGTCGTAATCGAGTGTCATTGTTCGTTCTCCCAGAATTTCAGGTATTTATCCTCCTTGCGGTGCATCTGCGCATTGGTGCGGGGGGTCTTGTCGCCCTGACCGCAGAGGTGCAACACCCCGTGGACCACTACCCTGCGCATCTCCTGCAACGCCGTGAAGCCGTATTGACGGGCATTGTCGGCCACGGTCTCGACATCGATGAAGATGTCGCCCGAAACGATCCGCGTGCCTTTGCGGTCGCTGTAATCGAAGGTGATAACGTCGGTGAAATAGTCGTGCCCGAGGTATTGGCGGTTCATCTCCAGCAGGCGCTGTGCCGAGCAGAAGATATAGGTGACATCGCCCAGCGTATAGCCTTCGGCCTGTGCCACCTCGTGCAGCCATCGGGCCGTGAGGCGTTTCTGCGGGAGGCGGTAGGAGCAGTCGTCGGTATAGTATCTGACAGCCATTTTTCGTCGTTGTTAAGTCGTGCCCGTCCCGGGCTTCGGTGCGCAGGGGCGGCGGTTTCACTTGAAACAGTCTTCGGCGCGCATCTTCTGCCCGGGATTGGGCGGGTAGATGCCGAAGACGAGTTTGTATTCGGTTTCCATGGTCATCACGTTGACCGACGAGCCGATGGTTCCCAACTGTGCGTTTCTCGCCACTTTCTGGTCCTTTTCGACGCAGATCGTCCCCAGGTTGGCATAGGAGGTTATGTATTCGCCGTGGGCCACGTAAACGTCGTATTTGTTGGTGATGCGGTTGCGTTTGATGTCAACGACCTTGCCGTCGTAGATCGAGATCACGTGGGCGCCCTTCGGACCCGTGATTTCGGCCATGTTCTCCTTGTAGCGTTTCACGCGCCCGGCCGTGACGGGAAGCCGCAGTCCCGATGTCTTCGTCGAGAACGAGGCGCCTTCGGTGTTGCCCTTCGTGAGCTTGCGCAGTTCGCTGATCGCCACGCCCAGCTGCTGTTCCTGCGACATCTTGCGCTGGAGGGCCTGCTTCTCCTTCTGCGATAGCGAACGGATGCTGGCCTTGGCGTTGCGGGCGTCGCGCTGGAGTTTTGCGCGCTGGGCCGAGAGGCTTCGCGTCACCGAGTCGAGCGACCGTTTGCGGAGGTCGAGCTCCTCCTTTTCGTGACGCATCTGAACGGTCAGTTCCTCGATGTCGCGCAGTTTGCGTTCGCGCAGCGAGGCGACTTCGCGCAGCGCGGTGATCTTGCGGGCTACGTCCGCGAAGTCGCGCGACGAGAAAAGGAAGGTCAAATAGTTGTTGTGCTTGTAGTTGCGGTAGGCTTCGCGCACCATCTCCCCGTATTGGGCACGGTCGCGTTCGAGCGTCGCCGAGAGATTGCCGGCCACGCTGTCCGTGCGGGCTATCTCCTCGCACAGCAGGCGGGCCTGCTTCTCGGTTTCGTCGAGCAGCTGGTTCCGGGAGTCGATCTGACGCGCCAGACGGCGGACCCGCTCTTCGGTGGCCGAGCGGCCCTTTTGGAGCTTGGATATCTCCTGCTCCTCGGAGGCGATCCGCTTTTCGAGGACCGCGATGACCTTTTTCTGCGCCTCGATGCGGCTGTCGTGCTGGGCGGCGGCCGCAAAGGCGAAGAGCAGGAAGACGAGGGGCAGTGTGCGGAAGGGTCTCATGGCGTGTTATTCGGCGGTTTTGGAGCTTTTGGCGGGCTGTTTCAGCCGCAGTTCGATCTGTCGGGCATCGTAGCCCTTTTCGAGGGCGCGTTTCCAGTAGATTTCGGCCATGAACTGTTCGCCCAGTTCGTGAAGGATGTCGCCGTAGTGGACCATCAGTTCGGGACTCTTCTGCCCGTCGAGCGCCACGGCCTTTTGCAGGACCTTCTTGGCTTCGTCCGTGCGTCCCAGCTTGAAAAGCACCCACGCATGGGTGTCCAGATAGGTCGGATTGTTGTCGGTGAGCGCCACCACGCGGCTCGACATCGAGAGGGCCCGTTCGAGATCGCGCTCCTCCAGCGAGAGGAAATAGGCGTAGTTGTTGAGCACCAAGGGGTTGTCGGGACGGTACGCGAGACTGCGCTCGTAAGCCTTGTAACACTCCTTCATGGCCTTGCGGTAGGGTCCCGAACGGCCCTCCTTCGCCGTGCGGCTCTCGTCCTGTTCGGAGATGCCCGCGGCAGCCTGCTGGTGCCACGTGTCGCCGATCATGCCCCAGATCACGCCCCGCAGCGAGTCGGTGTCGGCGTAGCGGAGCGACTCCTTGTAGGCTTTGACCGCCTGGCCGTACTGCTTCGAGCTGTTCATCACATGCCCTTTCGAGATGTGGAAATCGACCTTGTCGGGGAAGAGTTCCAGCGCCTTGCCGACGTATTTTTCCACCGAATCGGGGTGTTGCAGATAGGTTTCGATGTCGATCACCGTCCGGTAGAAGTCCTCCACGGGCGGACGGTCTCCGAGACGGCTCTTGTAGAGCGTAAGGGCCTGTTCCAGTTCGCCCGAGGCGATCAGGTGGTTGGCGTAGAGCTCCACGACGCGCCGATCCTCGGGATAGCGGATCGCCAGGATCGAGGCCAGGTCGTTCAGCTGGAAATAGTATTCGCGGTAGAAGCGCGTGTCGGAGGTGAACTGTTCGAAGCGCTTGATCTTCGTTTCGAGCGGCAGGGCGTCCGAGAGAAACAGTTTCCGGGTGACGGCCAGCAGCGAGCGGTAATCCTGCCGTCCGGTGTGGAAATCAGCCAGCGACATCAGCGTCTGTACGTTCGTGGAGTCGATCTGCAACGCCCGGCCGTACTCGGCGAGGGCCAGCGAGTCCTTGCCGTCGAGCCCGTAGAGGTCGGCCAGCACGACGTGGTGCTGCGCTTCGTAGGGTGCGGCTTCGACCATTGCGCGGGCTTCGTCGATGGCTTTGCCGATCTGGTTCGTGGCCACCAGCATCTGCCGTTTCATGGCGCTCAGCAGCGGGATGCGTCCGAAACGCAGCTCTGCCGAATCGAGCGTCGCAAGGGCCATGAACGGCGACCGCTTCTGTTCGTAGAGGGCCGCCACGATGCGGTAGTTGTCCGGGTCCTTCGGGTCGTTTTCCAGCAGGCGGCGGTAGACTTTCAGCGCTTCGTCGAGGCGGTTGGAGATGATCAGCGCCTGTCCGTAGAACTGGTGGTACCATTTGTTCGCGGTGTCGAGCCGGTAGGCGCGGCGGGCCATTTCGACGGCCTCTTCGGGCGACGAATTCAGAAGGTTCCCGGCCAGTTCGTACCACGCCGGGGCATAGGTCGAGTCGTTGCGGACCGCTTCGAGAAACAGTTCCCGGGCCCGGGCCGTGTCGCCCGCGATGATGTTTTGCTTGATGCCCTCGGTGTAGAGCCACACGCTGCGCAGCGAATCGGGGTATCCGGGCGTTTCCGCAGGGCCCTTCCCGGCGACGAACGCCGAAAAGAAGAGCAGGCAGAAAAGCGTTGTCGCTGTCAGGCGTTTCATGGGCGGCGGGGGTTTAGAGCGCTTCGTCGAACTGGTGGAGGAACCGCACGTCGTTTTCGAAATAGAGACGCAGGTCCTTCACGCCGTATTTGAGCATGGCGATGCGTTCAATACCCATGCCGAAAGCGAATCCCGAGTACTTTTCGGGGTCGATTCCGTTGGCTTTCAGCACGTTCGGGTCCACCATGCCGCAGCCCATGATCTCCAGCCACCCCGTGCCTTTGCAGACCGGGCATCCCTTGCCGCCGCAGAGGTTGCACGAAACATCGACTTCGGCCGAAGGCTCCGTGAAGGGGAAATACGACGGGCGCATGCGGATCACCGTCTGCTCGCCGAAGACCTCCTTGGCGAAGTAGAGCAGCGACTGTTTCATGTCGGCGAACGAGACTCCCTCGTCGATGTAGAGACCCTCGATCTGGTGGAAGATGCAGTGCGCACGGTACGAAATGGCCTCGTTGCGGAACACGCGGCCGGGGCAGATGACGCGGATGGGGGGCTTCTGGCGCTCCATCGTGCGGACCTGGATCGACGAGGTGTGCGTGCGCAGCAGGATGTCGGGGTCCTTCTCGACGAAGAACGTGTCCTGCATGTCGCGCGCCGGGTGCTCGGGCGGGAAGTTCAGGGCCGAGAAGACGTGCCAGTCGTCCTCGATCTCCGGACCGTCGGCCACGGTGTATCCCAGCCGGGAAAAGACCTCGACGATCTGGTTCTTGACCAACGAAATCGGGTGGCGTGACCCGAGGTGTTCGGCCGATCCGGGGCGCGTCAGGTCGTCCGTCCGGGCGGCGTTGTCCGCCGCGGCGTTCTGCAACTGCTCGCGCAGGGTGTTGATGCGCTCCGTGGCCTCGTTTTTGAGGCGGTTCAGCTGCTGTCCCAACTCGCGTTTGAGCTCGGGGGCAACCGTCTTGAACTCCTCCATCAGGGCGGTCAGCTCGCCTTTCTTGCCGAGGATTTTGATGCGGAAATCCTCGATCTCGGCGGCGGCTTTGGGCTTAAACTCCTCGACTCGTCGGAGGAGTTCATTGATTTTGTCGGTCATATTTTGCTCGTGTTTCTTTTTTGTCTACTTTTGAGAGACATCGTAGTAACGTGCAAAGTTATAAAAAAATTGAGATATGTTGCGTAAAATCGGCTCATTTGTCCTGACGTGCCTGCTGGCCGCGCTCCCCGCCTCGGCCCAGAAGGTCGGGGTCGTGATGAGCGGCGGCGGTGCGAAGGGGCTTTACCATATCGGCGTTTTGGAAGCGCTCGAAGAGAACGGCGTGCCGATCGACTATGTGGCCGGAACCTCGATGGGCTCGATCATCGCCGCGATGTACGCCGCCGGATACTCCCCGGCCGAAATGCGTGCGATCGTCAACTCCGGCGTGGTCCGCGAGTGGGTGTCGGGGCGCATCGACCCCAACCGCTACATGGCCTACTACCGGCAGCTGGGGAGCAATCCCGGCTTCCTGAGCATGCGCATCGACGTTGAAAGCCCCGCCGGAAAGCGGCTGCGGGCACCCCGGAACCTGATCTCCTCGACGCAGATCGACATGGCCCTAACGGAACTGTTCGCTCCGGCGACGGCCGCGGCGGACGGTGATTTCGACCGTCTGATGGTCCCCTTCCTCTGCGTGGCCAGCGACATGAACCACCGCGGACCGGTGGTGATGCGCCGCGGCGACCTGAGCGAAGCGGTCCGTTCGTCGATGTCCATTCCGCTGGTATTCAAACCCATGAAGGTCGATTCGATGCTGCTCTACGACGGCGGCATCTACGACAATTTCCCCTGGAAGCCTCTCGACCGGGATTTCCGGCCCGACGTGATCGTCGGGTCGATCTGCACCGAGGGCAACACCCCGCCCAGCGAGCAGAGCAACATCATGGACCAGGCTTTCATGCTGGCCATGCACGACACCAACTACACGCTGCCCGAGGGGCGCAGCGTCACGATCCGCCGCGCCGTGGATGTCAACATGCTCGACTTCGACCAGGCCGAAGCGATCATGGACGCCGGTTACGAGGACGCTATGGCGGCGATGCCGCAGCTGCTCGAAAAGGTCGGGGAGCGGCGCGATTCGGCCTATTACGCCGGGCGCCGCGAGGCTTTCCGCGCGAAGTGTCCGCCGCTGATCTTCAACGACTACAAGCTCGAAGGGCTGAAACGCACCCAGCGGGAGTATATCCGCGATTTCGTGCAGGTGGACCGCCGCACGCCGGGCATCCAGCGGCCGATGGGCTTCGAGGAGCTGAAAGACAATCTCTTCGAGGTGCTTGCGGGCGGCGATTTCACGATGGATTTCCCCGTCGTGCGTTACGATTCGCTCCGGAAGGGCTATTCGTTCGAAGCCCGGTTCGAGACGCGGCCCAATTTCAAGATCACCGTCGGCGGAAACATCTCCTCGACGGCTTTCAACCAGGCTTACATCGGCGTCAACCACCATTGGATCGGCCGTGTGTCGCAGCAGCTGGGGGCCGACCTCTATCTGGGGCCCATCTACACGTGGGGTGCGGTCGGCGGCCGCACGGATTTCTACGCCTGGAAGCCGATTTTCCTCGACTATTCCTACAACTTCGCGGTCCGCAACTTCCGCCACGGCTACTTCGGCAACGTCACCAAGGTCCGCAATGCCGAGCAGGTCAAGAACAGCGAGAGCTTCTTCTCGACGGGCGTGGGAATGCCGCTGACCCACCGCAGCGTCCTGACGCTGCGCGCCAATGCCGGACACATCAACTACCGCTACGATTCGGACGTGCTGTTCGCCGACGACACCGACCATTCGCGCTTCTCGTTCTTCGGCCTGCGGGCCGGGGTCGCCCGCAATACGCTCGACAAGTTCCTCTATCCCCGGCGGGGTTCCGATCTGCGGCTTTCGGCTGTTTTTATCACCGGCCGCGACAAGTACCAGCCCTATGATTCGGGCCGTTTCATCTCGCGCGAAACCCGCCAGTGGTTCGGCGGGCGTTTCACCTGGGACAAGTTCTTCGACGTGCCGGGAATCAGCTGGTTTTCGTTCGGCATCAACGTGGATGCCGTTCTGACGAACCATCCGAGGTTCCGGACCGCATCGGCGACGCTGATGTCGATGCCCGACTACGCGCCCGTGTCGCATATGCAGATGGTCTACATGCCCGACTTCCGGGCCCGGCGCTTCGTGGCCGGCGGGCTGATGCCGACCTTCGACCTGATGCCCAACTTCTTCTTCCGCACGGGATTCTACGCCATGTACCGCGACAAGCGCGACTTCAATCCGCTCGGGGAGTCCGACCGGCGCTGGCATTGCGTCGCCGAGGCATCGTTGGTCTACCATACGCCGATCGGTCCCGTGAGCCTCGCCCTGACGAAATACGAGGTGCAGAACTGGAAGAACATGTACCTGACCTTCAATTTCGGCTATGCGATCTTCGCCCCCAAGGGGACGTTCTATTGACGAAACTCGCACGGCCGCCAAAAGCGGCCGTGCGAGTTTTTGAGCCTTCCCCGGTGTCTGTTCAACGCACTTCGATGCTGTTCAGCAGGTCGGTTTTGCCCTCGTCGGCCAGCCGGAGAATCAACTCGCCGAAAAGCGTGTTGGCCCACGCGAACCAGGGGCGGGTGAAGTTCGAAGGGTCGTCCTTGTGAAAGGATTCGTGCATGAATCCGGTTCCCCCGTCGGTGTTTACGAGCGTTTCGACGCATCGTTTGATCTCCGCGTCGTCGTCGCTGGTCAGAGCCCGCATGATCAGGCTCATGGGCCAGATCATGTCGGCGCCGATATGCGGCCCGCCGATCCCTTCGGCCGCCGTGCCCCGGAAGAAATAGGGGTTCGATTCGCTCCATACGAAACGCCGGGTATTCCGGTAGACGGGGTCGTCCTGCGCGATGTCTCCCAGATAGGTCATGGCGAGCAGGCTGGGGACGTTGGCATCGTCCATCAGCAGGCGGTTGCCGAAGCCGTCTGTTTCGAAAGCGTAGATCTTCCCGAACTGCGGATGGTCGCAGACGGCATGCTTTTTCAGGGCCTGTTCGACCTCGTCGGCGAGCGTTTCGCAGGCGGATGCCAGGGTTTCGTCGCGGTTTACCGTGCGCAGGATCTCCGCAGCCTTGCGCAGCGACGAGACGGCGAAGAAGTTGGACGGAATCAGAAACGGAAAGGTCGTGGCGTCGTCCGACGGCCGGAACGACGAGGCGATGAGTCCGACGGGTCTGGCCGGATGTCCGTATCCGTTTTTGAGCTGGGTGTCCAGTGCATCTTCGGTCACGCGCTGGAATCGGTACGCCCCCGGCCCTTCGCGGCGCTGCTGGTCGCGCAGGGTTTTCAGCACGAGGCGCATGGCTTCGGTCCACCGTGCGTCGAACACCGAGGCGTCGCCCGTGGCTTTCCAGTAGCCGTGGGCCAGTCGGATCACGTAACACGGGGAGTCCAGCTCCCATTTGCGTTCGTGCAGTTCGGGCTTCATCTCCGTCCAGTCGTCCTGCCAGCCGGTTCCGGTGGGGCCGTCGTTGAAGGCGTTGGCGTAGGGGTCCGTCAGCAGGCATTTCAGCTGGCGGCGGACGACGCCCCGGATCAGCCGGCGCAGGGCTTCGTCCTCGCGCGCCAGCGGGAGATAGGGCCACACCTGCGCCCCCGAATCGCGCAGCCACATGGCGTGGATGTCGCCCGTATATACAAAGGTGTCGTCTTCGCCCTCCTCGTCCTGACGGTAGTGGACGGTGGTGTCGAGCGTATTGGGGAAGCAGTTTTCGAACATCCATGCCAGCTTGGGAACCGTGACCGTCTGCCGGATGCGTTCGATCTGCCGTTCGACGGCCTGCGAAGTGAAGAGCCGCTCCGAGGCTTCCGGACGGTTGGATGTCCCGTAATCGGGGCCGGATGCGCCGACGGCTGCCGCCGCGGAGAGCATCAGGGGCAGAAGAAGCAGTTTTTTCATGCGGTTGAGTTATTGGTTTCTGCAAAAATAGCAGGATTGCCGTCCGCTCGCTTCCCGATATGCGCGTCCGGGTCTTCGTTTTGCGCAGGTTCGCCGTGCGTCAGAATTTGGCCCGTATGACCTGCTGCCGGTATTCCGAGGGGGTTATGCCCTTGATCTGTTTGAACGAGCGCGAAACGTTTTTGAGGTCGGAGAATCCCAGTTCGACGGCCGCCTCCGAGACGCTCATCCCTTCGCACAGCAGCTGCGTCATCTTTTCGATCCGGACCTGAATGATATAGTCGTAGATCGACGTGCCCATGCTCTTCTTGAACCGGGTCTCCAGCAGGCGGCGCGAGAGCGGTACGAGCGAGACCAGATTATCGACCGAGATTTTCAGGCTGATGTTTTCATGGATGTATTTCAGCACCTCGGCGATGTGGGGGTCGTTGTTGGCGTAGATGTCCGTTGACTGACGGGTCACGATGTGGGTCGGGAACACCATGACATCCTCCCGTTCGGCCTTCGGGTCGCGGATGATCCGGTCGATCAGCCGGGCCACGTCGTATCCGCCCTGTTCGATGTTCTGGTTAAGCGACGAGAGATTCGGGTCCGACAGCCGGCAGATCGTCTCGTCGTTGTCTACGCCGAGTACGGCAATGTCGTCCGGGATGCGGAATTTCCCCCCCCCTCCGCCTTCGGCCTGCAAACAGGCTTCGGTGATGTGATAGGCCTGATTGTCGTCGCAGGCCATGATTGCGACCGGTTTGGGCAGCGATTGCAGCCAGGTGGTCAGCTGGATCGGGTCGTAGAGCCACAGGTCGGTCTGCGACGTGTTCCGTAGCGCCGAGAAGGTGAATTCGGGATTGGCCCGGCGGACCGTTTCGCGGAAACCCTGATAGCGTTCGTCGGACCATACGATTCCGCGGGTGCCGTAGAATGCGAAGTGGCGGAATCCTTTTTTCAGGAAGTACTCCGCGCCCATCTGCCCGGCCCGGTAGTGGGGTCCGGTGATGTTGGGGATCGTCGTGAAGCGGGCTTTGAAATCCTGTGCGACGGCGATGATGCCGTTGCGGGCGAACAGTTCGACGTTGTCCGTGTTGTAGAACTGTCCGATGACGGCATCGGCACGCATGCGCAGCGCCCAGTCGATCACGGCTTCGATGCCGAATTTGTCGCGGATGGAGAGAGGCAGCCGGCAAAGGCTCCAGGCTTGTCCGGTGTCGTGGGCGTAGCGTGCGATACCCAACAGAAGGCCCCGGGCGTAGGCTTCGGAGAAATCCGTCAGAAAGATAATGCGTGCCATTTTGGTGCTCTTTTGTGGGTTAAAGATAGCTTTTTTTGCAGAAACGGCGCTGTCCGGTCCGCTTTTTTGTCCGCAATTTTTCGCGGTGCGGGGTTTCTCCGGCGAAATGTCTGCGTGAAATGAGGATGCAAAAGCGGAAATCGCCGCTGGTTGCGGCGGCGGCCTTGTGTATATTTGTGTACACGAAACTCCAACCCATCCGAACGACCATGATGCGAACCTTGATTTTGGCATTTGCAGCGCTTGCGGGCGCCGCCTGTGCCCGCTCTTTCGATCCGCTCGAATACGTCGATCCCTTCATCGGGACCGGATTCCACGGCCACACCTATCCCGGTGCCGCAACTCCGTTCGGCATGGTGCAGCTCAGCCCCGATACGCGGGCGGACGACTGGGACGCCTGTGCGGGCTATCACTACGACGACACGACGATCGACGGATTTTCCCATACGCATCTGAGCGGAACGGGGTGCGCCGATCTGGCCGACATCCTGTTCCATCCCACCACCCGGACCGAAGTGGTGTGCGACGGCGAGTATCTGCCGCAGCCTTACGCCTTTTCGCACGACCGCGAACGGGCCTCCTGCGGTTATTATGCGGTCGAACTGCCCGAAGAGGGGCTTGCGGTCGAACTCACGGCGGCGCCCCGTACGGGCGTGCACCGCTATGCGTTCCGCGGCGCCGGGCCGCGGAGGGTGGTCATCGATCTGATGCACACGATCACCGATGAGAAAATCGACCTGCGCGAGCTGCGGCAGACGGCGCCCGACGAGATCGCGGGCATGCGGCGCACGCAGGGATGGGTCTCCGACCATTACGTTTTCTTCTCGGCCCGCTTCTCGGAGCCTTTCGCCGACGTGCAGCTGCTCGGGGACAGACAGGCCGTGCTGACGTTCGCCCCCGATCTCAAGACGCTGACCGTCGCAGTCGGACTGTCGTCCGTGAGCGCGGAAAATGCGCGCGAGAACCGGATCGCCGAGGTTCCCGAGTTGGATTTCGACGCCGTGCGCTCGCGCGCGGAGGCGTTGTGGCGCGATGCGCTCGGCGACATCGTCGTCGAGGGCGGCACCCGCGGCGAGCGGATCAATTTCTATACGGCGCAGTACCACGCCAAACTGACTCCCAATCTGATGAGCGATGTCAACGGGGAGTACCGCCGCAGCGATCGGACCATCGCCCGCGTCGCCGACGGCCGTGCGTACTATTCGACGTTCTCGCTGTGGGATACCTTCCGGGCGTGGCATCCGCTGCAAACCCTCGTCGATACGGCGCGTGTGAACGACATGATCGCCAGCCTGCTCGACATGTACGACGCGACGGGCGAACTGCCCGTCTGGCCCCTCGCCTCGGGAGAGACCGGCACGATGATCGGCTATCACGCCGTGTCGGTCATAGCCGACGCCTATCTGAAGGGCATCCGTGGCTACGACGCCGGGAAGGCGCTCGATGCGATGATCCGCTCGTCGAACATCAACAAGAAGGGTTCGGAATACTACGTGGCGCAGGGCTTCATCCCGTCGAACGTCTGCCGCGAATCGGTCTCCTGCGCCCTGGAATACGCCTATGACGACTGGGCCGTCGCCCGCATGGCCGAGGCGATGGGGCGGACCGAAACGGCCCGCGAGTACGACCGCCGGGCGCTCAACTACGTCCGTGTCTTCGACGGTGCGACCCGCTTTTTCCGGGGCCGGCAGGCCGACGGAGGCTGGTCGGAGCCTTTCGACGAATTCATGGCCGGACGCGACTATACCGAGGCTACGCCGTGGCAGTACCGCTTCTTCGCGCCGCACGACGTGAACGGTCTGGAACAGCTTTTCGGCGGCCGGGAGGCTTTCGTCCGGGAGCTGGACCGCCTCTTTACGCTCGAATCGCCGCACGAGGATGCGGGGCTGGTGGACATTACGGGCCTGATGGGGCAGTATGCCCACGGCAACGAGCCGAGCCATCACATGGCCTACCTGTACAGTTATGTCGGTCAGCCGTGGAAGACGCAGGAGCTGACGCGCCGCCTGCTCGACGAGATGTATGCCCCGACCCCGGAGGGAATCATCGGCAACGAGGACTGCGGGCAGATGTCGGCCTGGTATATCTTCTCTTCGCTGGGTTTCTATCCGGTGTGTCCGGGTTCGAACGAATTCGTGCTGACGGCGCCGCTGTTCGAAAAGGCGACCGTGCGGCTGGCCAACGGCCGCACGCTGACCGTGACGGCCGACAAGCCGCGGCGCAACCGCTATGTCGGGAGCGTGACGCTCGACGGGCAGACGATAGACAAGAATTTCATCACCTACGATCAGCTGATGGAGGGCGGAGAGCTGCATTTCGAGATGGTGCCTCAGCCCGCTTTCGACCGGGCGTCGGACCCGGCCGCACAGCCCTATTCGCTGACCCGCGGCGAGGCGGTCTCGATCCCCTATACGACGCAGTCGGTGAGTCTCTTCACCGAGCCGGTCGATGTGGCGCTGGCGACGACGACTCCGGGAGCCGAAATCCGCTATACGCTCGACGGCTCGGAGCCCGATTCGCTCTCGGCGCTTTACCGGACGCCGCTGCGGGTGGACCGTTCGCTGACGCTCTGCGCCAAAGGCTTCAAGGCGGGGGCCGCACCCAGCCAGACCCTGACGCTGCGGGCCGAGAAGGCCGTTTTCCTCTCCCCGGCGGCTGCGGCTGCGACTGTTCCGGGAGTCCGCTTCGCCTATTACGAGGGGACCTTCTCGAAGGTGGCCGACATCACTCGCGGGAAATTCGTCTCCACGGGCGTGATAGCTGCTCCTTCGATTGCCGAAGCGCCGCAGGAGGACCATTTCGGTTATGTGTTCGAGGGTCTGATCCGGATTCCCGAGCGGGGCGTCTGGGAGTTTTTCACGCGGAGCGACGACGGCAGCGTGCTGCTGATCGACGGCCGCAAAGTCGTGGACAACGACAGTTCGCACGCCGCGGTCACGGCCACCGGGCGCGTGGCCCTCGAAGCGGGGCTGCATGCCTGCGAACTGCTCTATTTCGAGGATTACGAGGGGCAGGAGCTCGAATGGGGCTGGAAAGCCCCCGGCGAGGCGGCGTTCTCGCCGATTCCCGCTGAAAATCTGTTCGTAAAATGATACGGCCATGAAGAAGTTGCTTTTTCTGCTGACGCTGACGGCTGCGGTTTCCTGCAACACCCCGCAAGAGCTGGCCGTGATGACGCTCAATATGCGCTATGACAATCCCGAAGACGGGATGAACAACTGGCGTTTCCGCCGCGAACGGATCGCCGGGCTGATCCGCTCGGAGGCGGTCGATCTGCTGGGGACGCAGGAGGTGCTTGCCAACCAGTTCGACGACTTGCAGGCCCTGCTGCCCGGTTACCGGGCGGTCGGCGTCGGCCGGGAGGACGGGGCGCGGGCGGGCGAGTTCAACGCCGTGTTTTTCCGCAGCGACCGTTTCGAACTGCTCGACTCCGGGGTGTTCTGGTTGAGCGAGGAGCCCGAGACGCCCGGTTCGAAGGGGTGGGACGGGGCCTGCGAACGACTGGCGACATGGACCGTGCTGCGCGATAAAAGCGGCCGCGAACTGCTCTTCATCAACACCCATCTCGATCATGTCGGGGAGCAGGCCCGCCGGGAGGGTGTCGCGTTGCTGCTGCGGCGCATTGAGACGCTGCGCGACGGCCGTCCGGTGATCCTTACGGGCGATTTCAACGCCGAACCCTCGTCGCCGGTCATCGCGCACGTGGTGGCCGACGGAACCCTGCGCAGCGCCTGGGACACGGCGCCCGAACGGCACGGAACGGCGTGGAGTTTCTCCGATTTCGGGCAGCTTCCGGAGGAGGAGCGTCCGTTGATCGACTATGTGTTCTGCGGCGGCGGCCTGGAGGTCCGCTCCTGCTCGATATTGCCCGACACGCTCGGCGGAGGGTACCTCTCCGACCATGCACCCGTCGAGGCCCGTTTGAAATATGTACGATAAAAAATAGACCGCTATGAAAAAGATTTTGAGAATCGGGTTGTCCGCCGCGGCGTTGTTCGTCTGCGGCGTGGCTGCCGCCCAGCCGCCCGTGCTGATCCATTCGCACAACGATTATGCCCGGCGGGTGCCCTTCTATCAGGCTTACGCCCAGCAGGTCGCCTCGATCGAGGCCGACGTGTTCCTGCAGGACGGAAAGCTGCTCGTGGGACACGAGGTCGGGGAGCTGTCGCCCGACATGACCTTCGAGGCGCTCTACGTGGAGCCTGTCGTGACGCTTTTCAAACGGAACGGCGGACGCGTCTGGAGGGATTCGGACCGGCATCTGCAACTGATGGTCGAACTCAAGTCCGAGACCGGTCCGACGCTGCGCGCCGTCGCCGAGGTGCTGGGGCGCTGGCCCGAGGTGTTCGATCCCGCGGTGAATCCCGACGCCGTGCGCGTCACCGTGACGGGGCGGGTTCCCGAGCCTGCGGATTTCGGCGATTACCCGGCTTACATCCGTTTCGACGGGGCGTGGGACGCGGAGTACACGCCCGGCCAGCTGGAGCGCGTAGCCCTGATAAGCGCCGATTTCAAACGGTTCTCCCAATGGAACGGCAAGGGCTCCATCATCCCCGCCGAGCGCGAGAAGCTCGAACGGGTCATCGACAAGGCCCATGCGTGGGACAAGCCCGTGCGCTTCTGGGGAGCTCCCGAGGGGGTGACCGTCTACTACACGTTCTACGACATGGGCATCGACTACATCAACACCGACCGTCCGGAGCTCTGCGCCGAGTTCTTCAACGATTTCGGCAACAAGAATTTCCAGATCGGCGAGCGCCGCGCGGCCTCTTCGACCGTGACGGGCACGAAGCGTCTGGACAAGGCGACCCGCGATTTCAAGGGCTTCCAGAGCGATAAGTTGCAGCTTTCGAAGGGCATCGACGTTTATACGCCGACCTACCGCAACGACGGGGGCAAGGGAAAGGTGAAGAACGTGATCTTCCTGATCGGCGACGGCATGGGGCTGTCGCAGATCGTGGCGGCCATGTTCGCCAACAAAAATCTGACGCTGATGGGGCTGAAGAACATCGGCTTGCAGCAGAACAATGCGCTGGACGCCTTTACGACCGATTCGGCCGCCGGAGGCAGCGCCCTGGCTACGGGCGAGGTGCATGCGAACCGTCATATCTCGGCGGGGGTGGACGGAACGGCCTATCCTTCGCTGAGCGACTTCTTCTACGACCGCGGCCGTGCCGTCGGCGTCGTGACGCTGGGCGACATCGCCGACGCCACGCCGACGGCGTTTTTCGGCCATTCGGTCGAGCGCGACAATTCGGACGAGCTGACCGCGTGGCTGCTGAAAGGGCGTCTGGACCTGCTCTGCGGCAGCGGCATCCGCAAATTCACGCACCGCGACGACGGCATCGACCTGGTGGGCGAGCTCTCGAAACAGTACGATTTCGTTCGTTCGGTGGACGAGCTCAACGCCGCGAAGGGCAAGGTGATCTGCATCGACGAGGAGATGGACGAAGCCGCCGAAGAGAAGAACCTCACCCTGCTGGCCGACGCCACGCGCGGGGCCATCGAGAAGCTGCGGGAGCGTAGCGGCAAGGGCTTCTTCCTGATGGTCGAGGGAGCCAAAATCGACTATGCGGGCCATTCTCGCTGCCTGCCCGGCTCCGTCATCGAAACGCTGAGCTTCGATCTTGCGGTCGCCGAGGCGCTGAAATTCGCCGATTCGAACGGCGAGACGCTCGTCGTCGTCACGGCGGACCACGAGACGGGCGGCCTGACGCTGATCGACGGCGACGAGGCTACGGGGCGGATCATGGGCGTTTACGTCTCCGACGACCACACGCCGGTCATGCTTCCCGTCTTCGCCTACGGGCCGGGTTCCGACCGTTTCCGCGGCACCTACCGCAATACGGAGATTCCGCGCAGAATCAAATCGCTTGTAAAATAGACCGGTATGAAGATCGGAAGAGATATGGCGCTCGTTTTGCTCGCCGCAGCCGCACCGGTTGCGGCCGGAGCGCAGGATTTGCGTTCGGGACCCTACCAGCTGCCCTATAAGAACACCTACGTCAAGGAGGTGTTCGTGGCCGAGAACGATTTCCGGACGATGAAACCCGAGACGATACGGCCCCGTCCGTTCGCCGAGGCCCGGAAGATTCTGCCCGCACCGATTTGGGAGGGGCATGACCGGGAGATCGAAATGTACTGGCATGCCTGGCGGATCGCCGTGGGCAACATCCGTCAGCCCCGGGAGGGTTCGGGATTCGTCTCTCCTTACCTCGACATCGCCTACAACGGCAATATTTTCATGTGGGACGCCTCGTTCATGATGATGTTCGCCCGTTACGGCTACCGCTTCTTCCCCTTCCAGCGGACGCTGGACAACTTCTATTCGCACCAGCATCCCGACGGCTTCATCTGCCGGGAGATCCGCGCCGACGGCTCCGACTGTTTCGAACGCTACGACCCCACCTCGACCGGGCCGAACCTGCTTCCGTGGACCGAGCTGATGTACTACCGCCAGTTCGGGGACATCGACCGCCTGCACAAGGTTTTCCCGGCCCTGTGCGCCTATGCCAAGTGGTGGAAGCTGAACCGGACGTGGCCCAACGAGACCTACTGGTCGAGCGGCTGGGGCACGGGCATGGACAATACGCCCCGGGTTCCGGAGGGGTACAATCAGATCTTCTCCAACGGCCACATGGAGTGGCTCGACGCCAATTTGCAACAGATGCTCGTCAACGAGTCGCTGCTCCAGATCGGATTTTACATCGAACGCTGGCAGGAGATCGAAGAGGTCGAGGACGAAAACCGCTTCCTCAAAAAGCATATCAACGACTTCATGTGGAACGACGCGGAGGGCTTCCTCTTCGACCGTTACGCCGACGGGTCGCTGGGTACGGCCAAAGGCATTTACGCCTATTGGGCGTTGCAGACCGACGTTCTCGGCAAGGAGCGTCTGGACCGTTTCGTGGCTCACTTGAGCGACTCGACGGAGTTCGACCGTCCTCACCGCGTGCCGTCGCTCTCGGCCGACCACCGCAAATACAACGCTCTGGGCCGCTACTGGCAGGGCGGCGTCTGGCCCGGGGCCAACTATATGGTGATCGACGGCCTTTGGCGCAAGGGCTACCGCGCCGAGGCGCAGCGGATCGCCGAGAACCACTACGCCGCGGTCTTCGAGGTGTGGAAGAATACGGGGACCTTCTGGGAGTATTACGCGCCGGAGAAGCTCGAACCCGGATTCATGGCCCGCAAGGATTTCGTCGGATGGACCGGACTGCCGCCCATCGCCGTCTTCATCGAGTACATCCTCGGCATCAAGTCCGACTATTCGGAGCGGCGGATCGAGTGGGACCTCACCCGGACCGAGGCGCACGGCATCGAACGCTATCCGTTCGGTCCCGACGGCGTCGTGGACCTGAGGGTCCGCGCCCGCAAATCGGCCGACGAAACGCCCGCGGTGACTGTCTCGACCAACGTGCCGTTCGAGTTGGTGGTGACGTGGGGCGACGGCCGCAGCAGCACCGTGCAGGTGGAGAAGAGCGGCAGCGTGAAGTTGAACCAATGAATTTTCAGGAGATGAACAAGTGGATTCTCTCGGCCTGCGCCCTCTTCGTCTGGGGTGCGGCCTCCGTCCGGGCGCAGCAGCCTGTGCTGCGCTTCGGCAGCGACAAAACTTTCAAGATAGCGCAGTTCACGGATATGCACCTCGACCCCTCCAAACCCCGGAGGCTTGCCGAGGCCGAAAAGACCTTTGCCCGCCTGGACCGCATTCTGGCGACGGAACGTCCCGATCTGGTCGTCTTCACGGGCGATGTGGTGACGGGGGCCCCGGCCGAAGGCATGTGGCGCCGCCTGCTCGATACGATGACTGCGCGCAGGGTGCCTTTCTGCGTGGTGCTGGGCAACCACGATTCCGAGCAGGACCTCAGCCGGCAGCAGATCGGCCGTATCGTGACCTCGTATCCCGGAAGCCTGAATACGCTCGACGCGGCCGGGGAGCTGGCGGACCGGGAGCTGGAGATTCTCGGCAGCGGCTCGCGGCGGCCCGCGTGGCTGCTCTACTGCCTCGATTCGCACTCCGAGTCGCTCTTGGAGGGGATCGACGGCTACGACTGGTTCCGGCCGGAGCAGGTCGCGTGGCTGCGCGACCGTTGTACGGCCCGCCGGACGGCCAACGGCGGCCGTGCGGTGCCTTCGCTGGCGTTCTTCCACATCGTGCTGCCGGAGTACCTCGCGGCGTGGCGCAATCCCTCGAACACGCATATCGGACGGGCCGCCGAGGCGGAGTGTCCGGGCGCGCTGAATACGGGGATGTTCGCGGCCATGATCGAGACGGGCAGCGTGGCGGGAACCTTCGTGGGGCACGACCACGACATCGACTACCTGGTGGCCGAGAAGGGCGTTTGCCTCGGTTACGGCCGTTTCTCGGGCGACAATACGACTTACAACAACCTGCGTCCGGGCGTGCGGCTGCTGCTGCTGACCGAAGGGGAGCGGGGATTCGAGACCTGGATACGCGAAGACGACGGCCGCATGGTGGATCATGCCCGTTTCGCGGAGGGTAAAATCACGGAAATAGCAGTGGAGCGATGAGAATAGGAGTGGATTTGGGTGGCACGAACGTGCGCGTCGGTCTGGTGGCCGGCGGCCGGATCGTGCGGATGATTTCCGAACCTTGCCGGGCGGATGGTTCCGAGGCGGAGGTTCTGGATCATATCGCTTCGCTCGTCGATCGGCTCATCACGCCCGATGTCGAGTGCATCGGCATCGGTGTCCCTTCGGTGGTGGATGCGGAGCGGGGAATCGTCTACGACGTGGTCGGCATTCCCTCCTGGCGGGAGGTGCATCTCAAAGAGCGTTTCGAAAAACGCTTCGGGGTGCCCGTTTCGGTCAACAACGACTGCAACTGCTTTGCGCTGGGCGTCTGCCGCTTCGGCGAGGCGCACGGATACCGCGACGTGGTTTGCATCGCGCTCGGCACGGGGGTGGGCGCCGGCGTCGTGATCGGCGGGAAACTCTACTGCGGCCGCAACACGGGCGCCGGGGAGATCGGGGGCATCCCCTATCTGGACCGCGATTACGAATACTATTGCAGCAGCCGCTTTTTCGTCGGCCGCGGCACGTCGGGCAAGGAGGCTTATGAACGGGCCCTGGCCGGCGATTCCCGGGCGCTGGAGCTGTGGCAGGAGTTCGGAACGCATATCGGGCAGCTGGTCATGCTGGCGCTCTATGCCTACGATCCGCAGGCCATCGTCTTCGGAGGGAGTATCTCCCATGCGTTCGGGTTTTTCCGCGACGCCATGTACGAACAGCTGAAACGGTTCCCCTATGCAAAGACCGTCGAGAGGTTGCATATCTGCTGCTCGGGGATCGAATATGTCGGGTTGCTGGGGGCTTCGGCCTGCGAATAGAACAACGCTATGGGAAAATTACGGATATTGCTTGTTTTGGGCGTGCTGTGCTGCGGGTGCGGCCGTGTGGTTCCGGTGGACGGCCCGGTCTCCGTGGTGCCTGCGCCGGTGAGCGTGACGCCCGCCGAAGGGGTTTTCCGACTGTCGGCATCGACGCGCGTGGTCGTCCGGTCGGCGGACGAGCGGATGTCGTTCGTGACCGATGCGCTGGACGACGTGCTGTGTCCGATTTTCGGCCGGGGGCTGACCGTGTGCCCTGCGGCCCCGGCACAGGACGGGGCGGTGAATTTCATCGGGACCGATTCGATCCCCTCGGACGGCTACTCCCTGACGATCGCGCCCGACCGGATCGAGGTACTTTCCGGAGGTCCCGAGGGGGCTTTCTATGCCGTGCAGACCCTGCGCCAGCTGCTGCCCGCGGCGGCATTCGGGGCGGGACGGGTGAAGGCTGTCGAACTGCCGGCCGTGGTCGTCGAGGACTATCCGGGGATGGGTTACCGCGGGATGATGCTCGATGTCGCGCGGCATTTCTTTACGGTGGAGGAGGTGAAGCGCGTGCTGGACCTGCTCGCTCTGCACAAGATGAATGTTTTCCACTGGCATTTGACCGATGATCAGGGTTGGCGGATCGAGATCGTGAAATATCCCGAACTTACGCGCATCGGTTCGGTGCGCGCCCGCACGCTGATCGGCAAGGACCCGGGCGGCGAGTACGACGAGACCTGCCGCTATGACGAGACGCCTCACGGAGGGTTCTACACGCAGGACGAGATCCGCGATGTGGTCGAATACGCCGCCCGCCGCTTCATCACGGTCATTCCCGAGATCGAGTTTCCGGGACACGCCGTGGCCGCGCTGGCCTCCTACCCGTGGCTGAGCTGCACCGGGGAGCAGTACGAGGTGCGCCAGACGTGGGACATCGACGACCGTGTCTTCTGCATCGGACGCGATTCGACCTTCCGTTTCATCGAAGGGGTGCTGGAAGAGGTCGTCGCTCTTTTTCCGTCGGCTTATATACATATAGGAGGCGACGAATGCCCGACCGACCGCTGGGAGCGGTGTCCCCGGTGCCGGGAACGGATGCGCGCCGAGGGGCTGTCCCGCCCGCGCCAGTTGCAGGGCTATGCCACCACGCGCATCGAGCGTTTTTTGAGGAGTCACGGCCGGCGGCTGATCGGCTGGGACGAGATTCTCGACAGCGGCGTTTCGCAGACGGCGGTCGTCATGTCCTGGCGCGGCACCGAGGGCGGCATCCGTGCGGCGCGTCGGGGGAACGAGGTCGTCATGGCGCCCACGACCCACTGTTATTTCGACTATTACCAGACCGCCGACACCGCCGGAGAGCCGCTGGCATGGGGCGGCTGCCTGCCGCTCGACAAGGTCTATGCCCTGAATCCCTGCGAGGGGCTCGATTCCGTGCAGCGGGCGTCGGTCCTCGGCGTGCAGGCGAATCTGTGGACCGAGTATATCCCCGATTTCGCGCAGGCGCAGTACATGCTGCTGCCGCGTCTGGGTGCGCTCGCCGAGGTGGGCTGGGCGCCCGACCGGAAGGACTATGCGGAGTTTCTGCCGCGGCTGAGACGCCTGACGCGCCTCTACGACGCCTGCGGATATGTTTACGCGCCGCATCCGCTGGCGGATTAGGCCGCCGGAGCCCGTCTGAAAACCGGGGAGGACGAAAAGTCCTCCCCGGTTTTTTCGTCCTCTCAATTGTGCGGAATGTGAGGACTTAAATACGTAAAATTCGCCCGTTCCGACTGTTAAGATGGATAATTTTGAATATTGAAAAAGTGAGAATATTACAAATGCGTTACGGTGTCGGGTATTTATTAAATAATTTAATAAATTATTCTCTGTCGCTGCTTACAACCAGATATCTTAATTATTAACCTTAACTTTATGGAAATGAATTTGACTTTTACGGGGAAGAGACGGAGGATCGTCCGTTTTCTTCTGATGAGCCTGCTGAGTTGCATGCTCATTCTTCCGGCCCAGGCTCAGGACCGTGTCACGGTTTCGGGCCGCCTGACCGATACCGGTCAAAATCCGCTTATCGGCGCTTCGGTCATAGAGCGCGGCACGACCAACGGTGTTACGACCGATGTGGACGGCCGCTACCAGATCTCCGTGGCCAAGAACGCCACGCTGGATTTCTCGTTCGTAGGCTATAAAACGCAGAGCGTTGCGGTGGCGAACCGCACGCAGATCGACGTTACGCTGGAGGAGGATGCCATGATGATCGGCGAGGTGGTCGCCATCGGTTACGGCTCCCAGCGCAAGGAGGACCTTTCGATGGCCGTTACGACGGTCAAGGTGGACGAGGGGGCGCGCAGCCGCGCCGCAGACCTCGGAACCCTGCTCCAGGGCCGCATGCCGGGCGTGACGATCCTGCAATCGGGCGGCGACCCGATGCGCAAGGCGTCGTTCTCCATCCGCGGACGCGGCTCGAAAGGCAACGATGACGATCCGACCTCGGGCGACGGCGTGCTGGTCGTCGTGGACGGCGTTCCCAACGCTCCCTACTCGGTCGAGGACGTAGAGACGGTGACGGTCCTGAAGGATGCGGCATCGGCGGCCATTTACGGTGCGTCGGTCGGATCGAGCGGCGTCATCCTGATCACCACCCGGAAGGCCGAGGCGGGCAAGATGCGCGTGAACGTGAATGCCGCGATCGGTGTCCAGAAGGCGATGAATCTGCCGAACATGCTCAATGCCCGGCAATACTGCGACGTATGGGCCAAGGCCGTCGGCAATTCGGTGAACGGATCGCTGCCCAACCTGGCCAATCCGGAGGTGTACGCCGGTGCGGACGTGACCCGTACCGACTGGCTCGACGAGATTTTCCGGACGGGCATGACGCAGCACTACGGCATCTCGCTCAGCGGCGGAACGGAGAAGATTTCGTCGATTCTTTCGGTGACCTACGACAAGAAGGAGGGTACGATCATGAATACCTGGAGCGAATCGCTGGGCGCAAAACTCCATACGGACCTCCGGCCGACCAAATGGCTGAAGGTTTCGGAGCATGTTTCGTTCGAATACCTGGACGGACAGGGCAAAGTCAACCGCTCCCATACCGGACCTATTCTGGGCGCCATGTGGTTCCCCTCGTCGGCTTCGGTGTATGACCGCGACGCCGAGGGCAATATCATCTACGACGACAAGGGCAAACCCAAATACGGCGGCATCGCTTCGTCGGCCGATATGGCAGCGGGCGTCACCGGCCCCAACGTCGTGAATCCCGTCGCCCAGCTCGAAACGATGCACAGCCGCGCTCCGGAGATGCGGTTCTTCTCGACGACCTCGTTCGAGGTGAAGCCCGTGCGGGGACTGACCCTCAAATCGGATTTCACGGCCGATCTCGACGTTCTCGAAACGGATGCCTTCCAGCCGGTCATCGACGTTCCGGGCGGCTCCACCACGACGCTCCGCGAGCAGGAGCACACCCGCACGTTCCACTATCTGTGGGAGACGACGGCCACCTATGCCGAGGTCTTCGGCAAGCACCACATCTCGGCCATGGCGGGCTTTACGACCGACTACAAGAAACTGCGCCTGTACGACTTCCGGACGCAGAACTATCCCAGCGACACGTGGGACAAATACCAGAACCTTTGGCAGAACGGATCGTGGTACCGCGACCCGACGGAGAACTACTACGAGTATGCCATGGTGTCGTTCCTCGCCCGT
Source organism: Alistipes intestinihominis (assembly GCF_040095975.1). Lineage (NCBI taxonomy): Bacteria > Pseudomonadati > Bacteroidota > Bacteroidia > Bacteroidales > Rikenellaceae > Alistipes > Alistipes intestinihominis. Next base: position 33,867 of record NZ_JBBMFL010000012.1, on the reverse strand, counting down.
CTGGGCTATTCGTTCGACGACCGTTATTTCCTGACGGCCAGCATTCGCCGCGACGCCTCGTCGAAGCTGCCCTCCTCGAAGAACTACGACTGGTTCCCGGCCGTTTCCGGTGCCTGGAAACTCTCCTCGGAGAAGTTCTTCGCCAATTCGTCGCTCGCCGGTGTCTTCGATCTGATCAAGATCCGCGCCGGCTGGGGTATGGTGGGTAACGTGGACCTCTACCCGAACACCTCTTCGGTCGATGTGCCGCTCTCCATCTATCCCGACGGTTCGCTCATCGGCGGCAACACCGTCTACGGAAGCTATTACGACACCATCGCCAATCCCGGCGCCACGTGGGAGACGACCGTGCAGACCAGCGCCGGTATCGACCTGACGCTTCTGAAAAACACGCTGGACATCTCCGTCGATTATTACGACAAGGAGACGCGCGACCTGGTGGACTACGTGCCTACGCCCCCGCAGATGGGCGTCACCACCTCGCCGATGGGCAATATGGGCCGTGTGACCAACAAAGGCTGGGAGTTCTCGGTGGCCTATCGCAATACGGCGGCGCAGGGCAAGCTCAATTATAGCGTCTGGGGCAACTTCTCGACCAACAAGAGCAACGTGGAAGAGTACGGTTCGCAGCCGCTCGTGCGACACGAAAATCCCAACATCAACAGCCAGTCGATTCTCTATTCGGGCGTCGGACATCCGTGGTACTCCTATTACATCTATCGCACCGACGGCATCTTCCGTTCGCAGGAGGAGATCGACCGCTACGTCAGCAAGAACGCCGAGACGGGCGAGGTCATGCAGGTGCAGCCCAACGCCAAGGTGGGCGACCTGAAGTTCATCGACACGAACGGCGACGGTGTCATCACGGACGCCGACAAGGTGCTGACGGGCTGCTATACGCCCAAGCAGACCTTCTCGTTCGGGGCTTCGCTGGATTGGAAAGGCTTCGACTTCAGCTTCATGTTCCAGGGCGTTGCCGGCAACTACATCTACAACGGCACCAAGCAGATGGGCATGAACGGTCATGGAGGCGATTTCGGCAATCTGATCGAGGACGTTTTCGATACGTGGGACTTCAATCCTTCGGGCAGCAAATATCCGCGTCTGGGCCTTGCCGAAGACAATAACGGCAACTACACCAAATTCTCGGATGCCTTCCTCGAAAAGGGCGACTACCTGCGTTTGAAGAATATCACCCTGGGCTATACGCTGCCCAAGCACATCGCCCGCCATATCGGTCTGACGAACGGTTCGCTGCGCGTCTATGTCAGCATCGACAACGTTGCGACGATCACCGGTTATTCGGGCATCGACCCCGAGGTGGGCAACTACGGTCTCGATGCCGGCATCTATCCGTCGTCGCGTTTCTTCAACTTCGGTGTAAACCTCAACTTCTAAACTTTAAGGACCATGAAAAAAATCATATTCAGCATTTGCCTGGTCGTCGGCGTTCTCGCCATGTCGGGGTGTGCCGATTTCCTCGAGCGGGAATCCTACGGTAAAGACGAGACCTGGAAGACGCAGGAGGACGTTATGCAGGCCATATACGGGCTCTACCATTTCGTCTCGCCCTATTGGAGCGAAGAGATCTGCGGCCGCGGCCACATGTGGTTGGAGTGTGCCAGCGACAACATTCTGATCGGCCGCGACCGTGCGTCGGTGGACGAAATCCGCGAATTCCGCATGTCCCCGTCGAACAGCAACGACGTGTCGCGCGTCTGGGAGGTGATGTACCAGAACGTAGCCAAGGCCAACAATATCATCAAACTCGTCCCCGACATGAACCTCGACGGGTCGTTCAAGAACCAGGCGTTGGGAACGGCGCTCTTCTTCCGTGGATTCTCGATGCTGTGGATGGTGCCCTACTACGGTGACGACACCAACGGCGGCATTCCGATCATCACGGACAAGACGCCGACCGCCGAGATCGACTCTCCGCGTCCGTCGCACGTGCTTCAGAACTACGACCAGATCATCGAGGATTTCCGTGCGGCCGGCGAGATCCTGCCTTACTATTCGCAACTTCCGGCAGATCAGATCGGTCTTCCGCACAAGGCTGCGGCCTGGGCCTATGCCGCCCGTGCGGCGCTTTACGCCTCGATGTACGACGCGAAGTACTACGATGTCGTGATCGAGATGTGCGACAAGGTGATGAACATGACCGGGGCCGACAAGCGGTCGCTCTACGTCGATTCGTCGGACAAGTCCAAGTCGTTCGCCAACCTCTGGCGCAAGGAGCAGAACCACTCTTCGGAGTACATCTTCTCCCTGGAGGGCAGCAATACCAACGGCGCCCGTTATCACGGCGTATCGTTCGTCAATGCCGGCTGGGGCCTTTACAATACGTGGGGCTATTATACGCCGAGTCTGGAGCTCTACAAAGCCTTCGAGGAGGGCGATACGCGCCGCGATGCGACGATCCTCTCGCCGGGCCAGCACATTCAGTTCATGGGGCGGGATATTCTTTTCGCCGGCTACTCGCCCGACGGTTCCGTCACGTCGATATCCAGCAGAACCACGGCTCACGTCTCTGCGGGAATGGTCCTGCGCAAGTTCATGTCTCCGTGGGAGACGGGCAGTTACAGCGAGGTTTCCAATCTGCGTGACAAGCTCTGGAATTCGCTCAACTGCTGCCTGATGCGTTATGCCGACGTGATGCTGATGAAGGCCGAGGCGCTGATCTGGACCAAGGGCGAAGGCGACGGCGAGGCCAAGGAGCTGCTCAACGACATCCGCGAGCGTGCCGGTCTGCCCCGCAACAGCCAGGCCACCAAGGCCCAGTTGCAGAACGAGCGCCGCTGTGAACTCGCCTTCGAATTCCAGCCCAGCCGTTTCGTGGACGTGATCCGCTGGGGGCTGGCTCCGACGCTGCTTACGACGCCGCTGCACAGTGTCATTTCGAAGGGGCAGGACGGTCAGATCGTCACCGAAGAGGTCGAAGTCTATCCGGCCCGGACGTACAATCCCACCTACAACAAGGTGTTCCCCATTCCGGAGCGGGCATTCACCGGTACGGAGAACCTGACACAGAACAAAGGGTATTAACCGACGCAAATTCGATATAAGCATATGAAAATTTATAGATATATATTGGGAGCGCTCCTGCTGTCGGGGCTGGCTCTCCCGCTGACGAATGTACGGGCGCAGGATGTTCAGCTCAAATGCCTGGAGTGGAATGTCAAGGCCCTGGAGTTCTACAACAACAGCAACGTGAGCAAGGACATCAGCCGTTTCGTCACCCTGATTCAGGAACAGCAGGCGGAAATCATCTTCTTCAACGAGTTCGAGACCCTCTCCGGTGCGATGTTCCTCAAGGAGAAGGCGAACGAGTTCGCCAAAGAGCTCGGGATGTACTCGTTCTTCATCCACTCCTACAATAAGAGAGGCAACGACGGCTACTACGGCAATGTGATTCTGTCGAAATATCCGATCGTGAATACGGGCCGCGTGCTGCTCGGCATGTATGAGGGCGCCGACCAGCGTTCGGCGGGCTGGGCCGATGTGCTGGTTCCGACCGATTCGCATCCCGAGGGCGTGAAGGTGCGCATCGTCTGCACCCACCTCGATGCTTTCGGCGGCAACGTGACCTGCCTCGAACAGGCCAAGGAGGTGCTTGAGTATGCCATACAGCCGGCCGTGGACGAAGGCATTCCCGTACTGCTGGCGGGCGATATGAACTGCGGTCCTTCCTCCACTGCAATTGCGGAATATGTGAAATCGGGAGACCGGCTCTGCAACAACGACGGGACTTACGAACGAAGCAGCAAACTCGACTATCTGATCGGCTTCCCGAAGCAGAAATGGACCTGCTCGGACTATCAGGTAATCCGTACCGCCGAGGCGGACGCGCTTTCCGACCACAGCCCCATTACCGGCACGGCGGTGCTGAAAAATTAGATCTGTAGACTCGAAGTAAATCAAAGCGATGAAAAACATGAAAACATACATTTCGATTTTCCTGTCCTTTGCGATGGCGGCTCCGCTCCTTACGGGCTGCGACAACGGGCTGGACGAATATCCTTCGGACGCTCCGATTCCGGCTCCGTCGGATAAGTTTACGACCGACGTGCAATTCGTCTCTTCGCTGAGCGACGCTTCGCTCGGAACGGGCTATGTCGATTACCTGAATGCGCTCGACGACAAAAATACGTGGATGACGATTATCGACCGCGTGGACGACGGCAATCAGGCTGCCGTTATGAAAGCCGCATGGGATACGGAGCGCTGGATGACTTTCGCCTTTAACAAAATGGCCAATAAGAAGGCGGAGGGCAGTATGCTCTATCTGGGTCCCTGGGGGACGCTGAACACCTATATCACCGGTGCGACCGGGGTTCCTTCGGGCAGCGGCTGTTATGTGACCGAGGTGAAGACCCTGCTGGCCGGCGTTCGTTCCGACAAGGACGAGGACGGCGTGGTGACCGCTACGAAGGACGTGTCGTTCGATGTCAGCTTCCTGACGGCGCGTTTCGAGACGGCGGATCAGATCGCGGCTTTCGGCGGCAGGAACGGCATACTGCGTTCGTGCTACGACCGGACCATGTCGCTGCTGATGATCGGAACTGTCAAGAACGATCTTTTCGCACAGCTGGAGTCGGCCGCAAAGTCGGCTGCCGGAAGCTATGACTTCAAAGTCATCAATGTGGCTGCCGGATCGCAGTATACGATTTTTATGTTGACGGAGGAGCGTTTCTGGGGCCTCAACGGCGTCGAAACGAAGTCGTTGTCCAACGGCGTCTCGGCTTACGATATCAGCGTTATGTGGTAATCGGCTTCGAGGGGCGCGGCCGTTGTGCCCAGCCTCTCGGTTCCGGTGTTGAAATGAAAAAGAGGATGTCTAACTCCAAGTTAGACATCCTCTTTTTGTTTCGCCGGGCGCGGAACCGGCTCGGAAGCCCGATGACCCGGCATCGCCCTCTGAATCCCGCCTCTTAGGCGGGCTCTTAGGCGGGCGGGGCGCAGTATAGGGTCAGAGCCTCACCGGCTTTCCGTTGCCCCCTAAATCCCGCCTCTTAGGCGGGTTACCAGATGATTACTCGTTCTTCCTCGGGCATGAACATCGCACCGTCGGTGATCGAGAATGCGTCGTAGAAGTCTTGCAGGTTGCGCAGCGAGGCGTTCACGCGCCATTTGCCCAGCGAGTGTACGTCGAGCTTCGTCAGACGGGCGATCTCCTCGTCACGGATGTTCTGGGCCCACAGCGTGGCATACCCCAGGTAGAACCGTTGTTCGGGGGTGAATCCGTCGATCGGGGCGGGTTCAGCCTTGCCTTCGAGCGAGTTGCGATAGGCCGTGCGGGCTACGCGCAGACCGCCCTGATCGGCGATGTTCTCGCCCAGACAGAGGGCGCCGTTGGCGAAGACCGCAGGTTGGTCACCCTTGGCCGGAAGCACTTCAATCGCGTCGAATTGCTTGACCAGAATCTCCGTCTTGGCCTTGAATGCGGCGGCATCGGCGTCGGTCCACCAGTTGTTCATGTTGCCGTCCTTGTCGAAGTTGCGGCCCTGATCGTCGAATCCGTGGGTCATCTCGTGGCCGATCACCACGCCGATGGCTCCGTAGTTCACGGCATCGTCGGCATCGGGATTGTAGAACGGCGGTTGCAGAATGGCGGCCGGGAAGCAGATTTCATTGGTCGTGGGGCTGTAATAGGCGTTGACCGTCTGCGGGGTCATGTGCCATTCGTCCTTGTCCACGGGTTTGCCCAGCTCGGCGATGTTGTCGGCCGTGTACCACTTGTTGGCCTCGACGATGTTCTCCCAGTAGCTCTTCGAGGGGTCGATCGCAAGCGTCGTGTAATCCTTCCACTTGTCGGGATAGCCGATCTTCACGGTGAAGGCCGCGAGTTTCTCCTGCGCCTTGGCCTTCGTGGCATCGGACATCCAGTCGAGCCCGGCGATGTGCTGCGAAAGCGCCGTTTGCAGATTCCTGACCATCTCCAGCATGCGGGCCTTGTCCTTTTCGGGGAAGTACTTGGCCACGTACATCTCGCCGACGGCTTCGCCGAGGGTGCTGTTGGGCACCGACATCGCACGCTTCCAGCGGGGTTTCTGCTCCTGCTTGCCCGACATGGCGCGTCCGTAGAAGTCGAACGAGGCGTCGATGAAGTCGTCGCTCAGGTAGCCGGCTGCCGCGTCGATGTACTGGGCGGCCAGGTAGTAGCGGATGTCGTCCAGCGGGGCGTTCTTCATCAGTTCGTTGGCGTTGGCCAGCGCCGAGGGGGTCGTCACGATGATCCGTTCGAAATCACCGATACCCATCGTCTTGTAGTACTCGGCCCAGTCGATGGCGTCGTAAGTCTTTTCGAAGTCGGCCTTGGACGTGGGGTTGTACATGGCGGGGATGTTGCGCAGTTCGACGCTCGACCAGTTCTTCTCGGCGAGCTTCGTCTCGATCGACATCACGCCGGCGACGGCCTTCTCGATGTCGGCCTCCGGAACGCCTGCCAGCCGGAAGATCTTGCCCAGATACTCCTTGTAGGCGGTGCGGATCGACTCGTTTTCGGCGTCGAGGTAGTAGTCGCGGTCGCCCATCATCAGCTCGGGCTGCGAAGCGTAGAGGGCGTTGATGTCGCTGTTCATCAGGTCGGACTGCACGCCTATGCCGAAGAACGGATTGGCGATCGAGGTGTGGAGCCTGGCGATGGCGGCGGTCAGCTGCGGGCGGTCGCCGATGGCGAGAATCTCCTCCACGGCGGCCTTGATCGGCGCGGCGCCTTCGGCGTTCAGACGCACCGAGTCGAGGCCCATCTTGTAGAGGTCGGAGATCTTCTGCTCGACGGTGCCCGGGGCGGCCGTCGTCTTGGCCATCTCGGCGAAGAGCTCGTTGATGCGCGTTTCGTTGTTGTCGCGCAGGATGTCGAACGATCCGTAGCGCGCGTATTCGGGTTTCAGGGGGTTGTTTTTCTGCCAGCCGCCTGTGGCGTACTCGTAGAAATCGGCGTTGGGGGCTATCGAAAGGTCGAAGTTGGCCATGTCGATCGCCGGGGTCTTCGGGGTATTCTGGCAGGCTGTCATACAGGCTATCGTTGCTGCGAAAAGAACGTTTTCGATAAGCCGAGAGCAGTGCCGCGCTTGCGCAGGCAATGCCGAGGCGAGAAAAGGTGCGTGAAAACGAATGATTTTTTTCATATTGTTCGGGTTTTTAAGGAACGGGGACCTCCGGACAAACCGGAAGCCCCCGTTCGGATCGTTGTTTCGCGGGATGTCCGGTCTATTCGCGGATAGCCGCAACGCCGGGGAGGTCGCCGAACTCGATGTATTCGAGCAGCGCGCCGCCGCCCGTCGAGATGTACGATACCTGGTCGGCCAGACCGAACTTGTTGATGCAGGCCACCGAGTCGCCGCCGCCGATGAGCGAGTAGGCGCCCTTCTTGGTGGCCTCGGCGATGGCCAGCGCCACCTCTTTCGAGCCGGTTGCGAACTTGTCGATTTCGAACACGCCCACGGGACCGTTCCAGAGGATGGTCTTGCAGCTCAGGATGTGGTCGCGGAAGAGCTTCTTGCCCTTCGAACCGATGTCCAGACCCTCCCAGCCGTCGGGAATGTCGTTGGCCGGGGCCTCCTTGGTGTTGGCATCCTCCGAGAATGCGTCGGCGACCAGTGCGTCGGGCGACATCACCAACTCTACGCCCTTCTTCTTGGCCAGTTCGAGGATTTCGAGCGCTACGGAGAACATGTCGGGCTCGCAGATCGAGTCGCCGACCTTGCCGCCCTGTGCGGCTGCGAAGGTGTAGGTCATGCCGCCGCCGATGACGATCGAATCGACCTTCTCGATCAGGGCCTTGATGACGCCGATTTTCGACGACACCTTCGAACCGCCGATGATGGCGCAGAACGGATGCGCCGGGGCCTCCATCAGCGAGGAGATGGCCTTCACCTCCTTCTCCATCAGGTAGCCGAACATCTTGTCGTTGGGGAACTTCTTGGCGATCAAGTAGGTCGAGGCGTGCTTGCGGTGGGCCGTGCCGAATGCGTCGTTGATGTAGCAGTCGGCGTACGAAGCGAGCTTCTGGACGAACTCCTTCTGCGGACCCTCTTTCAGGGCCTTCTTGGCGGCGTCCTTCTCCTCCTTGGTGGCGTCCTCGGCCAGGCCGCGGGGCTTGCCCTCCTCCTCGGCGTAGAAACGCAGGTTTTCCAGCAGCATGACCTGTCCGGGCTTGAGGGCCTTGGCCATTTCGGCGGCCTTCTCGCCGATGCAGTCGCCGGCGAACTCGACCTTCACGCCGAGGTTCTTCTCGACGGCGGGAACGATCTGTTCGAGCGAATATTTGGGATCGGGATTCTTCTTGGGGCGTCCCATGTGCGACATCAGGATCACCGAGCCGCCGCCGGCGAGCACCTTCTTGACGGTGGGCATGGCGGCGCGGATGCGCGTGTCGTCGGTCACTTCGCCCTTCTCGTTGAGGGGCACGTTGAAATCCACGCGGATGATCGCGCGTTTGCCTTTGAAATCGTAGTTGTCGATCGAGATCATAGCTGTTTGATTTTTAAGTATTTTGTTGAAATGATTTTCGGTAAGTCCTAATCCGGGACAAATTTATGAAAATTTTCAGTAAATCTGTTATTTCGCTAACGGAAAAAACTCAATACTTATACCGAATCCATTTGAACAGCTCTTTGAGCGACGGTTTTTTGCCGTACATGAAGATGCCCACGCGGTAGATCTTCGACGCCACCCACACCATGCCCACGAACGATCCGTAGAGCAGCACGAGCGAGAGGACGATCTCCCACAGCGGGATGTCGTAGGGGATGCGGGCCATCATGACGATCGGCGAGGTGAAGGGGATGATCGAGAACCAGAAGGCCATCTGCGAGTTGGGGTCGCGGATCACGACGAACATCATCAGCAGGGCCAGGATGATCGGCAGCGTGATGGGCATCTGCAACTGCGAGGCGTCCTGCACGTTGTCCACGGCCGAACCCACGGCGGCGAACATCGCCGAGTAGAGCAGATAGCCGCCGAAGACGAACAGCAGCAGGCTGACGAAGATCTTGACGATATAGCCCAGGTCGGTCATGGCGGCCACGGCCTGGAGCATCTCGGGATTCATGTCGGTCATCGCGGCCGCGTCGGGCATGCCCTGCTGCATGGCCTGGGCGCCCGCCATGACCTCTTCGGGCATCAGGTGGGGCATTACGAGGGCTCCGACGCCGACGATCAGCACGCCCCAGATCAGCACCTGCACGACGGCCACCGAGGCCACGCCGAGGATTTTGCCCATCATCAGGTCGAAGGGGCGGACCGACGAAACCATCACCTCCAGCACGCGGTTGTTCTTCTCCTCGATCACCGACTGCATGACCATCGCGCCGTAGATCAGCAGGAACATGTAGAGGATGAATCCCAGGACATACCCCAGGCCCGTGGCCACGGCCGACGACTGCGCCTGGGTGTCCTCCTCCTGCGACTTGTCGTTGCGGAAGGTCTGCATGACGACCTTGGTTTCGACCTGTTCGAGAATCTGCGAGAGGTTTTCGATGTTGTAGGCTTTGAGTTTCTCGGTTTCGAGAATGCGCTCGATCTGCCCTGTGATGTTGCTTTCGAGGGCGAGCGACGACGACGAATTGGCGTAGAGCCGGACGTTGTTGGAGTTTTCCAGAATGTCGCCGCCGATCCAGAGCACGCCGAATTTTTCGGTCAGCTCCCTGCGGGCCTCTTCGGTCGGGAGTTCCGTGGTCTCGAAGCGGATCTCCTCGTCGCTTTCGAGCTTCGGGGCTATCAGGCCGCTTTCGTCGATGACGGCGATGACCTTCTCGTCGCCCCGCGAAAACTGCATGATGAGCGCCGGGGCGGCCATCAGGGCGATCATCAGCACGGGCATCAGCAGCGTGGTGATGATAAAGGATTTTTTGCGTACGCGTTCGTTGAACTCGCGCTGGATGATGATGGATATGTTGGACATGGCTTTTCCGTTTTAGAGTTGGCCGTTGACGGCTCTTATGAAAATGTCGTTCATCGAGGGGATGATCTCGCGGAACGAACGCAGTTCGACGGCTTCGTTGACGGCGGAGATCACCCCGCGCACCTCGGAGTCGTCGTTGACGTGGAGTTTGAGCATGCGGTAGACCGACTCCTCCTGCGTTCCGTCGAGAATCTCGCAGCGTCCGGCGACGGCCTGCCGCAGGACGGCTTCGTCGCCCCGGTAGGCCACCTCGAAGATGTTCGACCCGTGGCGGCGGCGGATGTCATCGACCTTGCCCGAGAGGATATTGCGCGATTTGTTGATGAGCGTGATGTGGTCGCAGATCTCCTCCACGGAGGACATGTTGTGTGTCGAGAAGATCACCGTGGCGCCCTTGTCGCGCAGCCCCAGAATCTCCTCTTTCAGCAGGTTGGCGTTGATGGGGTCGAAGCCCGAAAAGGGCTCGTCGAAGATCAGCAGCTTGGGTTCGTGGAGCACCGTGACGATGAACTGCACCTTCTGGGCCATGCCCTTCGAGAGCTCTTCGACCTTCTTGTCCCACCACTCCTGAATGCCGAATTTGACGAACCACTCCTTCAGCCGCACGACGGCTTCGCGGCGCGAAAGACCTTTGAGGCGTGCGAAGAAGACGGCCTGTTCGCCGACCTTCATTTTCTTGTAAAGCCCGCGCTCCTCGGGGAGATAGCCGATGCGGTAGACATCTTCCGGGGCGATCTCGCGGTCGCCGAACAGCACGCGGCCCGAATCGGGCGCCGTGATGCGGTTGATGATGCGGATCAGGGTCGTTTTGCCCGCTCCGTTGGGGCCCAGAAGCCCGTAGACCGAGCCTTGGGGGATGGCGAGCGATACGTCGTCGAGCGCCGTGTGCGAGGCATAGCGCTTGGTGACGTGTTCTGCTGTGAGTAAATCCATAGTCGCGGAATGTTTGTTTTTCGGATCGTTCCGGCGACAAATATAGAAACAAATTTTGAATATCAAAAAATATTTATCGTTTTTCGATAAATCGTCGTACCCGGGTGCCCTGCGCAATCCCCGGGATGCGGTTCGGTGAGGGTTGGGCGGGTTTGGCGTTGCGCGCTCCTTTCATTATCTTTGACGCTGTGAAGGAGTCGAAATTCGTCAAAACGAAGATGGTCGCGGGCTACGTCCTGCTGATCGCGGTCTGTGTGCTCGCGGTGGGCTATGTCTACCGGGTGGTGGTCCGTTTTTCGGCTCCCGACAGCAGCTACGTGCAGTTGCAGACCAAGCACAGCGCCGTCAGCCGGACCCTTTACCACCTCTATCAGGCCGAAAGTTACGGGCAGCTGATGATCGCTGGCTACCAGTCCTACGAGGCGCGTTACAAACGCGAACTGCGCACCGTGAGGGCCTGCATCGACTCGCTGCGTTCGCTGACGGGCGACCGGGATTCGTTGCAGACGATGCGTCTGGACAGCATCACGCGGCTGCTCGCCGACAAGGAGCGGCGCACGATGAGCCTGCGCCGCACGATTCGCGCCGGTTCCACGGCCAAACTGCTCGACAAGAACATCCGCGACCTGATCGGTCCCCAGCAGGGGATCGTGGCTGACACGACGCCGTTCCGCCGCATCGTGAGGCAGGACACGACGGCCGTGCCGCGCTCCCGGCGGCGTTTTCTGCAACGGCTGGGCGATCTGTTCAGTCCTCCGAAGGAGGATTCGAGCGTGGTGATCTCCCGCCGCGAACTGGTGGCCCCCGCGGTGCCCGCCGGGTCGGTGAAAGATACCATTACGCTGGTGCTGAGGGCCTTGCAGGATAGCGTCACGAGCAACCGCCTGGGCATCTACGACCGGGCGTGGCAGGAGGGACTGCGGCTGAGTTACAGCAACGAACTGGTCAACACGAAGATATACCGCCTGATCATGGACTTCGAGGCCGAGGATACGGAGTTCTTGATGCGGCGCATCGAGCGCACGGAGGCTTTCCGCCGCAGGTCGTCGCGCGTGCTGGGAGGCGTGACCGTCGGGGCCGTGGTGCTCGTGCTGTTGTTCGTCGGGATATTGTGGCGCGACATCAGCCGCAGCAACCGCTACCGCCGGGAACTGGAGCAGGCTAACCGCGACAAGGAAGCCCTGCTGGCCGCCCGCGAGAAGCTGATGCTGGCCATCACGCACGACATCAAGGCCCCGTTAGGGTCGGTGATGGGCTATATCGACCTGCTGTCGCGGCTGACCGACGACAGGCGGCAGGAACTTTACCTGCACAATATGAAGGACTCCTCCGAACACCTGCTGGCGTTGGTCAACAGCCTGCTGGATTTCTACCGGCTGGACATCAACAAGATCGAGGTGGCCCGGGTGGCTTTCAGCCCCGCGCAGCTGTTCGAAACGATCCGGGCGGGATTTGCCGCCGCGGCCGCGGCCAAAGGGCTGGAACTGCGTCTGGAAACCGGTCCGGACGCCGCGCGGACGGTGACGGGAGACGCTTTCCACATCCGGCAGATCGCCGATAATTTGGTTTCCAACGCCTTGAAATTCACCAATAAGGGCTCCGTGACGCTTCGCGCCGACGTTCGGCAGGGGCGGCTGGTCTTCTCGGTCCGCGATACGGGCCGCGGCATCGGCCGCGAGGAGAAGGAGCGGATTTTCGGGGAGTTCGTGCGCCTGAGTTCGGCGCAGGGCGTCGATGGGTTCGGACTGGGGCTGTCGATCGTCGATCGCCTCGTGAAGCTGCTCGAGGGGACCATTTCGCTCGAAAGCCGTCTCGGCGAGGGGAGCAAATTCATCGTGTCGGTGCCCGTCGGGGAGGCCGGGCCCGCGGCGGTGCAGGAGGTCCGGGAGCCGGAGCCTCCGCAGCCGGGACTGCGGGTGCTGCTGATCGACGACGATCCGTTGCAGCTGGAGATGACCGCCGCGATGTGCCGCCGGGCGGGGATCGCCGCCGAGTGCTGCCAGTATCCCGAATACGCCGCCAAACTGGTCGCCGACGGCCGCTTCGATCTGGTGCTGACCGACATACAGATGCCCTCGGCCGACGGATTCAGCGTGCTGAAAGCCGTGCACGGGGTCGATCCCGCGCTGCGCGTGGTCGCCGTGTCGGCCCGCGGGGAGCTGGACGCCGCGGATTTCACGGCCCGCGGATTCGCCGGATGTCTCCGCAAACCGTTCGCATACGGCGAACTGCTCGCCGTGGTCCGTGCTGCCTGCGGCGGGGCGGTTCCGGCGGCGGAAGAACCTGGGGTCCCGGCGGCGGAGGGGGTGGATTTCGGTCCCCTGACGGCCTATGCGGGCGACGATGCCGGTGCGGCGCGGAGTATTCTGGCCTCCTTCGCCGAACAGACCGCGGCCAATGCCCGGGAGCTCGAAAAGGCGGTCGAAAGAGGCGATGCGTCGGCGGCGGGAGCCTTGTCGCACAAGATGCTGCCGATCTTCACGATGCTCGGCGCGGCGGAGGTCGCCGACATCCTGCGCCGGGCCGAGAACCGCGAGGGGCCCCTGACCGACGCGCTGTGCGGCGAATTGCGCACGGCGATCGAAAAAATCCGCGCGATTGTCGCGGAAGCCGAAAAAACGGTAACTTTGTAGCGTTATGGAAGAGCGTATTCTGATCGTAGACGACGACATCACCTTTGCCCTGATGCTGCGCACATGGCTTTCGAAACGCGGTTTCGGAGTCGAGACCGCATCCTCCGCGGCGGCGGCCCGCACGGCCCTCGGCGCCGGCGGATTCTCGCTGGTGCTGAGCGACATGCGTCTGCCCGACGAGGACGGAATCGCCCTGCTGCAATGGATGGCCGGGGCGGGCGTGACGGTGCCGGTGATCGTGATGACGAGTTACGCCGAGATTCAAAACGCCGTGCGGTGCATGAAACTCGGCGCCCGCGACTACGTGGCCAAGCCGGTGAATCCCGACGAACTGCTGAAAAAGATACGCGAGGCGCTGGACGCTCCGGAGGCGCAGGCCCCGGCGGCCAAACCGGCTCCGCGTGCGGCGAAAGGGGTTTCGGCCGCGGCGCTCAACTACATCGAGGGGCGCAGCGACGCCGCGCGGCAGCTGTACGAACACATCCGGCTGGTGGCCCCGACCAATATGTCGGTGCTGGTGAACGGCGAGAGCGGCACGGGCAAGGAGCACGTGGCGCAGCTGATCCACCGGGAGAGCAAACGGGCCGGAAAACCCTTCGTGGCGGTCGATTGCGGGGCCGTTCCCCGCGAGCTGGCGGCATCGGAGTTCTTCGGGCACGTCAAGGGGTCGTTCACCGGAGCCCTCGCCGACAAGACCGGCGCTTTCGAGGCGGCCGACGGCGGCACGCTCTTTCTCGACGAGGTGGGCAACCTCACCTATGAAACGCAGGTGCAGCTGCTGCGCGCCTTGCAGGAGCGGCGCATCCGCCCCGTGGGCAGCAACCGGGAGATTCCCGTCGATATTCGTCTCGTGGCCGCGACCAACGAGGACCTCGAAGCGGCCATTGCGCGCGGGACGTTCCGCGCCGACCTCTACCACCGCATCAACTCCTTCACGCTGCGCATGCCCTGCCTGCGGCAGATGCGCGAGGACATACCGCTCTACGCCGATTTCTTCCTCGACCAGGCCAACCGCGAACTGGACAAACGGATCGTGGGATTCGACCCGGCGGCCGCGGCGGCCCTCGCTGCCTACGACTGGCCGGGCAATCTGCGCCAGCTGCGGAATACGGTGCTTTCGGCGACGCTGCTCGCCGCGGGCGAGTACATCACCTGCCGGGACCTTCCCGGCGAGATCACGGGCGTGTCGGCGGCGGAATCCGCGGCGGCGCCCCATCCCCTGCGCGACCGGGCCTCGGAGGAGGAGCAGATCCGCCGGGCGCTCGCGGCGGCGGGCGGCAACAAGTCGCAGGCGGCCAAACTGCTCGGCATCGACCGCAAGACGCTCTACAACAAACTGCATCTCTACGGCATCGAATAGCGCCGTTCCACACTCCGGATGTGGAATAATTCCACACTCCCGGCCCCGGCTCCACACTTTTTCCACATCCGCCGAATTTTCGGCGCGCCGCATCGTCCGTTGAAAGACAATGCGTTGCATCTCATCTGTCCGTATGGCATACGGCTTGAACTTCCGGAAAGCAGAAACGGTGAGGAAACGAACCGCAGAACTGAGAAAATGAAGTTTAACCACTAATTCTTAAAGCTATGAAAAAGACAGTTGTAATGATGGCCGCGATGATGCTGATGGCCGGCGGCATGGCGTTCGCCCAGCAGCCCGAACAGCCCGAAGCTCCGAAGCAGGAGAACCCCGCACCCGAGCAGAAGCCCGACGAGAAGTCGGAACCGACGGAAAAGAGCGAGCCCGAGAAAACGGAGAAGACCGAAGCTCCGACCTGCGGCGTGTTCGTTCGATAACCGTTCGTCCGGAATCATTTAGTTAAACGATTGTTTGCCTGGTACCCTGCCTTCGGGCGGGGTATTTTTATGGGCGGCGGGGTGCTTGTCGTGCTCCGTTCTG
Organism: Alistipes intestinihominis; assembly: GCF_040095975.1. Classification (NCBI taxonomy): domain Bacteria; kingdom Pseudomonadati; phylum Bacteroidota; class Bacteroidia; order Bacteroidales; family Rikenellaceae; genus Alistipes; species Alistipes intestinihominis. The sequence continues at coordinate 18,494 of NZ_JBBMFL010000012.1, read as the reverse complement.
TTGTGCCGCACTCCATATCCGACGAACGGCGCCCTCCGACTGTCGGAAGGCGCCGTTCGTTCGTCCGCGACCGTGCGTCACGGCTGCATCCACTCCACGTTCGGGGCGTCGCTGAAGAGGAGGTTCAGCGGCCGGGGGAGGCTCGCGGCGTCGGCCGCGAAGAGGAATCCCACTTTGTCGAGCGGCACGGAGAGGAACGTCGTCGAGGGATAGCCGCCGATGAGGTTCACCTCGTCGAGCAGCGACCAGACGAAGATCTCGAACGGCATCTGTCCCGGCAGGAGCGTCAGCCCCGGGAACCGCTCTTCGTAGTCGGACGACGAACCGTTGGCCGGATGGGGTTTGAAGAATACGTCGTATTCGGCGCCGTACTGCTCCATGATGCGCTGTACGTAGGCGGCCTGCTGTCGGCGGCTCTCGTCGGTGGTGTGGCTCGTGCCGAGGATGATGAGGTTTCCTTTCGGCGAGGCGTCGAACAGGGCCTTGAACCGGTCGTAGTCGAAATTGGCCATGCGGTAGAACTCCTTCTTGGCCTCTTCCGGGAGGGCCGTCAGCAGTTCGTAGGGCTGGACGCTCTCCATCTTCATCTCGGCGAGTTTCTGCGTCATAAAGGGCCCCGACGACTCCATCAGGGAGGCGTTTTGGAGCATCAGCCGGTAATTGGGGCGCGTCGAGAGATAGGCGATCCATTCGTCGGAGACGAGGTCCTGCGGGGCGCGGGTTTCGGGATAACGGCCGCCGTGGTTCCAGTCGAGGGCCTCGACCCGGGCGGCGTAGTCGTTCCAGTTCTGCTCGGCCGTGGCCGGATCGCCGAAGAAGGTGTGGAAGTTGTTGTAGGTGCCCGTGCCGTCGGAGAGCATCGTCACCTTCACGCGCGCCGAGTCGATGCCCTGCCCGACGAACCAGTCGTAGCCCGCGCGGCAGGCCAGGTCGGTGACGTAGAGCCCGAATACGGCCGTGGGGCCCTCGGCGTTGATCTCCAGAATGCGGCGTTTCATCTGCTCGTTTATTGCGTAAATCTCCTCGGTGGTGGCTCCGGCATCGGGATTTGCGGCGGTGAAAACCGTGGCGTAGTCCGGGAACAGCTTCGGATCGTAGGTCTGGGGACGCTCGTAGAAGAAATAGCTCGGTTTGTCGTGCGAGAGCAGGTGCAGACCCGCATAGAGGGCCGGCATCGTGCCGTATGCGGCGTAGAAATAGTAGTCCGGGGCGTCGAATCCCGTGTCCCGGGCGCTCTGCGAGAGGGTGAAGGAGGTGATTTCCCCGTTGCAGACGAAGAGCAGGAAGGCGCGGCGCGCGGCGCCGGGGTTGGCCTCGAAACTCACGTCGATCTCCGAATAACCTTCCGGTCCCTCTTCCGCCGAGAGGGTCACCCAGTCGGGCTGCTCGTCCCCGCCGTAGCTCCCTGCCGAGAGGATGACGGTCCACGGGGCCGGGGCGTTTACGGTGATTTTTCCGCTGCGGGCCAGGTAGTCGAGCGAAAGGAATTCGGCGCCGTCGTTGATGCGGACCTCCGAAGTCTGGTCGTCGGAACAGGCCCACGCTCCCGTCAGGAGGGCGAACGCCGCGAAAAGGCGAAATAGTCGTTTCATACCAAGAGATGTTTTTGGGTTTTCAGTGTTTTCCGCTAAATGTGTCCATCCGGCGATTATTGCATTGCGGGTGCAAAATTCGGGCCGATCGGACCATTTTTGTGGAAGAAATGACTATCAGGAGAGCCTGTGCCGAAAAAAAGCGGAGCGCTTAGGCGTTCCGCTTTTTCTTCATCCGTTCGAGGTGTTCGCGCAGGTGTTCGCTGAACTCCTCGCGGCGGTGTTTGAGGTTGGCCCTCCACCCCAGCCAGCGGGTGTAGCGCAGGCGTTTTTCGGGATAGATGTCCCGGATCGTGACCAGGATGCCCGTCTCCTCCACATCGCCGAAATCGGGGTTCGACACCGTGTCGAAGACCCGCATCGTGGGCGAGAGATTCATGTAGGCGTTGATCAGCGGCGGGATATTCTCGTTGAATTCGCGGATCTTCTGGATCAGGATGCGGTAGTTCTCCATGTAGGTCGCGCCGCAGAACAGCTCCTCGTAGTAGGGGTCGTCGAGGTCGAGCTCGATCGGGCGGATGCCCTCCACCAGTTTGTCGCGGTCGGGGAAATAGCGGCGCAGGAACCAGATCAGCGCGTTGCGCGCCACCGACTTGTAGTTGGTGTACATCGTGACCTTCCCGAAGAGGTATTTGGCTTTGGGGTTCAGCACGATCAGTGCCCCGAGCCCGTCCCAGAGGTTGTCCAGCGCGTAGATGCTCTTGGCATTGCCGCGGGCCTGGTAGGCGGGCTGCACGAACGAACGCCCCAGTTCGATGGTCCGGGGGAGGAATTTGCGGCGGAAGCGCTCGCTGAAACGGAAATAGTGCTCGGTCGAGAGATGGCGGGGATTGGGCGTGGTGCAGACGATGAAGCGGTAGCCGCCGACGATCTCCTGCGCCGCGGGGTCCCAGACGATCAGCTGGTAGTAGCCGTCGCGGGCGAGGTCCTCCGCGTCGATGTCCACCTCCTGACCCGTGCCGCCGCCTGCGCCGCGGAAGGCGATTTCGCGCAGACGCCCCACCTCGCGCATCAGCGCGGGACATTCGGCGGCCGAGAAGATGTAGATCTCGTTCCCGGCCTTGTTCGTGTCGCGCATTTTGCGGGCGGGTGTCAGCTCCGCGAGCAGCGACTCCCGGTCGAGGGGTTCTATAATGGGTGCCATCTCTTTCTGTTCCATAGACGGGGCAAAAATATCAATTTTACCGCTACTTTGCCGGGGGATCGAGTCTGTTTTTCAAAAAATACGCTTTTTTGCGTACTTCTTCCGTCTGTTCGTGCAACGATCCGTAGCGTTGCAGGTCGGCCACGGGGATCGGGTCGCCGACGACGATGCGGAAGTGCTTGCCCTTCTGCGAGAACATCTCGTCGGGAAGCCACAGCATCTCGATGTTGAATTTGATTCCCAGCGCCTTGCGTATCCGGTAGACGCGGTAGAAGAATTTCGACAGCTCGCCTTCGACGAAGACCGGGACGATCTGCCGCTGCGAGGCGTAGGCTTTTTTCAGGAAGCTGATCTTCCACACGGGGTCGGTCACCTCGCCGTCGATGCAGCGCGAGCAGAGGCCCGCGGGGAAGGTCAGGATCGGCCGCTCGCCGAAGAACTCCTCGTCGAACTTGCGAGCGTAGGCCGTGCTCTGCGAACCGTGTTTGTTCACCGGAATCCACAGCGGCCGCAGCGGTTCGAGGTGCATCAGCAGGTCGTTGACCACCACCCTCGCGTCGCCGAAGCGGTCGATCAGCTTGTCGGCCAGCATCATGCCGTCCATGCCTCCGAACGGGTGGTTCGAGGCGAATATGTAGCGTCCTCTGGGATCGAGTTTTTCGAGCCCCTCGATCGAATAGGTGACCTGCCATTCGCGGAAACAGGCGCGGATGAACTCCTGCGGCGGCAGGTTCCAGTAGTGTTCGAGGATGTGGTTTATCTCCTTTTCGTGAATGGTGCGGCGCAGCCAGCTTATGGCCGGGCGCGGAATCCAGCGGGCCAGTCGTGGAGCCTTCTTCCTGAGTATGGCGCCGATGTCGATTTTTGGCATGGAGTGTTCACAAAATTATATCCACAAATATAGGTATTCTTTTTTGAAAAATCCCTAACTTTACACCCAAATAGACCTTTGCAAACAACCGTTATGTCGCAATATCATACTCCCGTGCTGCTGGAAGAGTCTGTGGCTCTGCTCGGTATTGATCCCGCGGGCACCTACGCCGACCTCACTTTCGGCGGAGGCGGCCATTCGCGCCGCATCCTCGCCGGACTGGGTCCCGAAGGGCGTCTTTACGGCTTCGATCAGGACCGCGATACGCTGGCCAACTGCCCCGACGACGCGCGGTTCCACTATGTGGAGAGCAATTTCCGCTTCCTGCGGGGCGCGTTGAGGCTGCGCGGCGTCATGGAGGTGGACGGCATTCTGGCCGACCTGGGGGTCTCGTCGCACCATTTCGACGCCCTCGAACGGGGCTTTTCGTTCCGTGGCGAGGCGCCGCTCGACATGCGCATGAACCAGCGGGGACGACTGACGGCGGCGGATGTCGTGAACAACTATACCGCGGAGGAGCTGACCCGCATTCTGGGCGACTGGGGCGAGATCGAAACCCCGTGGAAGGTCGCCAACTGTCTGGCGAAGGCCCGGGCCGCGGAGCCCGTGACCACCACGGCGCAGCTGGTCGCGGCGGTGAAGCCCTGCACCCCCCGGAAGGACGAATCCAAATTCCTGACCAAGCTCTTTCAGGCGCTCCGCATCGAGGTCAACGGCGAGATGGAGGCGCTGAAAATGGCGCTGGAGCAGAGCCTCAAGGTGCTGAAACCCGGCGGGCGGCTGGTGGTGATCTCCTACCATTCGCTCGAAGACCGGCTGGTGAAGAATTTCATGCGCAGCGGCAACTTCTCGGGCACGGTCGAAAAGGATTTTTTCGGCCGTCCGCAGGTGCCGTTCGAGCCGGTCACGCGCAAGGCCGTGACCCCTTCGGCCGAGGAGCTCGGCCGCAACCCTCGTTCCCGCTCGGCGAAACTCCGGGCGGCCGTAAAACGCTGATACGATGTACCGCGACCACGAATTCGATCCCGTGACCCCCGAGGAGCAGGCCCGCCGCGAGCAGGACGAGGAGTTCGCGCGCCGCGTGCGCCGCGAGGTGTTGCGCATGGAGCGCGGCGAGGCGGAGGAGGACATCCGTGCCGACGAGGAGCGCGAGGCCGAAGAGCGTGCCGAAGCCGAGGAGCGCGAGCGGCGGGAGAGCCGCCGCAGGGCGAGCACTTTCTGGCAGTTGTTTTCGGGTTCGATCCTCGTGCGCGAGGGCGTTTCGAAATACTATCCCTACATGCTGACCATCGCGGGGATGTTCTTCCTGAGCATCGTGGTGATGTTCTGGTCGCTGCACCTCGACATGCGCTACACGCGCCTCGAACGCGACGTGCAGAAGCTCCGCGAACGCTCGATCCGCATGCAGGAGCAGCGTTACCAGCGCACGACCCATTCGGCCATCGTGCGCCAGCTGGAGGCGCGGGGCATCGAACTTTACGACCCGCTTGTTCCGGGCGAGATCATTGACGACTGAGCGGCTATGAAACAGGAACGGTCGAAGGTCAAAAGCGATATTCTGCTGCGGGTGAGGCTTCTCTACGTGCTGTTCATCCTCGCCGGGGGCATTGTGCTCGCGCGGCTCGTCTGGGTGCAGCTGTTCAGCGCGGAGGTGGCCTACAACGCCGACCGTCTCGCCGGCCGCATCTTCACCGAGGAGGTGATTCCGGCCCAGCGGGGCAGTATCCTTTCGCGCGACGGCGAACCGCTGGCCACGTCGATCTTCCGCTATCAGGTCGCGTTCGACTTCGCCTCGCCGGGGCTCGATTCGCTCAAGACATTCCGGGAGCAGGCCGACTCGCTGGCCAAGCTGCTGGCCGCCTTTTTCCGGGACAAACCCGCCTCGGCCTACTCGAAGAGGTTCCGCGACGAACACGCCCGCCGCTACCGGCTGGTGAATCCCCGCGACACCTCCTACCTGCGCTCCGAGGGGTGGTTTTCGCGGATGATGGACCGCATGCGGGGCGAGGAGTATGTCACGCGACGCATCTACGACACGATCCGCGACCATACGCCCGTGATGATCTTCCCCCGCGAGGTGGATTACGCCGAGTGGGAAACCCTCCGGCGCTATCCGCTGTTGAACTGGAATATGGGCATGGTCTACCGGCTCATCGAGCGCGACGAACGCATCTACCCGCAGGGCGAACTGGCCCGCCGCACCATCGGACTGACGGGCGACAAGGGCAATTACGGCATCGAGGAGGCTTACCGCGAGGAGCTGGCCGGGCGCGACGGCAAAGCCGTGCGGCAGCGCATCGCGCGCGGCTTTTACGGCCGGGTGGCGGGCGGCGACCATGTGGACCCGGTGGACGGCTTCGACGTGGTGACGACGCTCGACCTCGATTTGCAGGATGTGGCCGACAAGGCCCTGCGGCGGCAGCTGGAGCAGCAGAACGCCCTGTGGGGCACGACGATCGTGATGGAGGTCCGCACGGGCGAGATTCTGGCGATGGTGAACCTCGGCCGCAATGCCGACGGGACCTTCGCCGAACGCGAGAATTACGCCCTGGGGCGCAGTATGGAACCGGGTTCGACCTTCAAGCTGGCGACGATGCTCACGCTGCTGGACGACGCCGAAATGCCGCCCTCGACGGTCTACGACACTCATAACGGCGACCCGGTGACGGTGGGCCCGGCCAAGAACATCCGCGATTCGCACCGCGGCGACCGCGAGATCGACTTCCGGCGCGCCGTGGCTTCGTCGTCGAACGTCTATTTCGCCAAGGCGATCTGGGACCGTTACGGGATCACGGGCAAGAAGCAGGAGTACAGCGATTTTCTCCATAAGGAACTGCATCTGGGCGAAACCGTCGGGCTGGAACGCCTCGGCGAACGGAAACCCTCGATCACGACCGACTGGAAGGTCCCCGACCCGGGGGTGATGCTGGTCAAGATGGCCTACGGCTACCGCGTGCGGATGGCTCCGATTCAGGTCATCACGTTCTACAACGCCATCGCCAACGACGGAAAGATGATCTCCCCGGTGCTGGTGCGCGAACTGCGCCGCGGCGAACGGGTCGAGGAGGAGTTCGAGAGCCGGACCATCGCTTCGTCCATCGCCTCGCGGTCGGCTCTGCGCGAGGTGCGCGCCTGCTTGCAGGCGGTCTGCACGGAGGGCACGGCCAGCGCGTTTTTCCGCGATACCGCCCGTGTCCGCGTGGCGGCCAAGACCGGCACGGCGCAGATCACGGCGCCCTCGGAGGGAGGACGGCCCTATCTGGGTTCGATGGTGGCCTATTTCCCGGCCGACGAACCCCGCTATACGGTGCTCACGACCATCGAGACCCGTGCGCAGCCCGGAAAAGCCTACTACGGAGGTCCGCTGGCGGGTCCCGTCGTGAAGCGCATGGTCGATTACATTTACAACCGGGGCCGCGACTGGTATGCCCGGATCGACGACGACGGGCCGCGCCGCTATCCCGAGCGGATGAAGGGCGGCGACATCGCCCAGATCCGCCGCGTGGCCGACAAACTCTCGCGCCGCACCTCGTTCGACAGCCGCACGGGGTGGGGACGCGCCACGGTGGACAGCCTTGCGAACGTTTCGATCTCCAGTCTGCCCGAAGACCGGAGCGTGATGCCCGACGTGCGCGGGATGGGGCTCAAGGACGCCCTCTTCATCCTCGAAAGCCGCGGCCTGAAGGTCCGCTTCACGGGGCAGGGGGCCGTGACACAGCAAAGCATCTCCGCCGGAACCCGCATCGTGCCGGGGACGGCGGTGAGTATAACATTGAAATGAAATGAAGAAACTTTCTGAACTGCTGGAAAATACGACGGTCGGGACGCTGTACGGCGACGGCTCGGCGGCGATCGCCGGACTGACCTACGATTCGCGGGCGGTGAAGCCGGGCGACTGCTTCTTCGCCGTGCCGGGGACGCAGAGCGACGGCCACGACTACATTCCGTCGGCTGTTGCGAGGGGCGCCGCGGCGGTGGTCTGCGAGCGGATGCCCGAGACGGCGGCCGAAGGCGTCGCGTATGTCGTGGTCGAAGACTCGGCGGGGGCGATGGCCGACATGGCGGCGGCGTTTTACGGCTATCCGAGCCGCGAACTGAAACTGGTGGGCATCACCGGGACCAACGGCAAGACCACGACCGTGACGCTGCTGTACGACCTCGTGCGGGCCCTGGGCTATAAGGCCGGGCTGGTCTCGACGGTGGTCTACAAGATCGACGGCCGCGAGATCGAGGCGACCCACACGACCCCCGACCCGATCCGTCTGAACGCCATGATGCGCGAGATGGCCGACGCCGGGTGCGAATTCTGCTTCATGGAGTGTTCGTCGCACGCCATCGTGCAGGAGCGCACGCGGGGGCTCGACTTCGCCGGCGGCATCTTCTCCAACATCACCCACGACCACCTCGACTATCACAAGACCTTCGCCGAATACATCCGGGCCAAGAAACTCTTCTTCGACGGACTGCCCAAAGGGGCTTTCGCGCTGACGAATGCCGACGACCGCAACGGCCGCGTGATGGTGCAGAACACGGCGGCCGCGGTGAGCACCTACTCGCTGCGTGCGATGGCCGATTTCCGCTGCAAGATCGTCGAGATGCACCTCGACGGCATGCTGCTGCGCATCGACGGGCAGGAGCTGTGGGTGGGGCTGCTGGGGCGGTTCAACGCCTACAACCTGCTGGCGGTCTACGGCGCGGCGGTCCTGCTGGGGCTCGACCGGAGCGAGGTGCTGCGCGTCCTGAGCGTGCTGCACGCCGTGAGCGGCCGCTTCGAGAAGGTCCGTGCGGCGAACGGCACGACGGCCATCGTGGACTACGCCCACACGCCCGATGCGCTGGAGAACGTGATCCAGACCATCGGGGAGATCCGCACGCCCGGCCAGCAGCTGATCGTGGTGTGCGGCTGCGGCGGCGACCGCGACCGGACCAAGCGGCCCGAGATGGCGCAGATCGCCGTGAAATACGCCTCGACGGCGATCTTCACGTCGGACAATCCGCGCCACGAGTCGCCCGAGGCGATTCTCGACGACATGGTTGCGGGGCTCGATCCCGGGGTGCGCTACCTGCGCATCGCCGACCGGGCCGAGGCGATCCGCACGGCCGTGATGCTCTCGCGTCCGGGCGACATCCTCCTCATAGCGGGCAAGGGGCACGAGACCTATCAGATCGTCGGCGACGTGAAACACCATTTCGACGACCGCGAAGAAGTTCGAAAATCGTTCGAACTTCTCAATTAAAAATTAGAAATGAAGAATGAAAAATTTTTTCAATTTGGATTTTCAACGTAACCCCCCCCCTCCCGCTGTCGTAATTTTTTTAATTTTTAATTCTTAATTTTTAATTGAGATAATGCTTTATCACCTTTTCAAGTATCTGGACGAAGCCTATAACCTGCCCGGTTCGGGCATGTTCCAGTACCTCTCATTCCGCGCCGCGGCGGCCGTCATCCTGTCGCTGCTGATCGTCATCATCTTCGGACGCCGGATCATCGACTTCCTGCGCCGCAAGCAGATCGGCGAGGAGATCCGCGACCTCGGGTTGCAGGGCCAGCTGCAAAAGAAGGGCACCCCCACGATGGGCGGCGTCATCATCCTCATTGCCATCCTGGTCCCGATGCTGCTCGTCGGCAACCTGGGCAACGTCTACGTCCGGCTGATGCTGGTCTCGACCGTCTGGCTGGGGCTGATCGGCGGTCTTGACGACTACATCAAGGTCTTCCGCCACCGGAAAGAGGGGCTGAAGGGCCGCTTCAAGATCGTGGGGCAGGTGGGCCTCGGCATCATCGTCGGCACGACGATGTGCCTGTCGCCCGACATCGTCGTCCGCGAGAAGGTCACCCAGCCCGAGCAGACGGTCTACACGGATGCCGACGGCACGGTGGTCGGGAGCGTCCAGCGCAACGTGGTGCTCAGTTCCGAGAGCCTCAAGACCACGCAGACGACCATTCCCTTCGTCAAGAACAACGAGTTCGACTACGGCTGGCTGACGGGAGGAAATTCCACGGCGACGTGGCTGCTCTACGTGCTGGTGGCGATCTTCGTGGTGACGGCCGTGTCGAACGGCGCCAACCTCACCGACGGACTCGACGGACTGGCGACGGGCGTTTCGGTCCCGATCGTCGCGGTGCTGGGCGTGCTGGCCTACCTTTCGGGACACATCGTCTACGCCGACTACCTCAACATCATGTACATCCCCGACAGCGGCGAGCTGGTGGTCTTCGCTGCGGCGCTGGTGGGTGCGCTGGTGGGATTCCTGTGGTACAACTCCTTCCCGGCGCAGATATTCATGGGCGACACCGGGTCGCTGGCCATCGGCGGCGTCATCGCCGTCTTCGCCCTCTGCATCCGCAAGGAACTGTTGCTGCCGCTGCTGTGCGGGGTCTTCCTCGTCGAGAGCTTCTCGGTGATGATGCAGGTCGGCTACTTTAAGTACACCAAACGCCGCTACGGCGAGGGGCGGCGCATCCTGCTGATGTCGCCGATCCACCACCACTATCAGAAGAAGGGTATCTTCGAAACCAAGATCGTCCTCCGCTTCTGGATCATTTCGCTGCTGCTGGCGGCCATTACGTTGGTAACGTTGAAGATAAGGTAATATGAAACAGATCGTCGTTCTGGGCGGAGGGATCAGCGGCTACGGTTCCGCGATCCTCGCCAAAAAGAAGGGGTTCGGGGTCTTCCTCTCCGATGCGGGGCGCATCGCCGACCGCTACAAGGCCAAGTTGGACGAATGGGGCGTCCCCTACGAGGAGGGCGGCCACACCGAGGAGCGCATCCTCGCGGCCTCGGAGGTCGTGAAGTCCCCCGGGATTCCCGACACGGCGCCCATCGTGTGCAAAATCCGCGCGGCGGGCATCCCGGTGATCTCCGAGATGGAGTTCGCGGGCCGCTACACGGGCAAGGCCCGGTGCATCTGCATCACGGGTTCGAACGGCAAGACCACCACCACGTCGCTCATCTACAAGATCATGCGCGACGCCGGGATGAACGTCGCCCTCGGCGGCAACATCGGCGAGAGCTTCGCCTATTCGGTCGCCACGGGCGATTACGACTGGTATGTGCTGGAGCTGAGTTCGTTCCAGCTGGACGGCATGTATAAGTTCCGGGCGCATATCGGCGTGCTGATGAACATCACGCCCGACCATCTGGACCGCTACGACCATTGTTTTCAGAACTATGCCGACTCGAAGATGCGCATCACGCAGAACATGACCTCGCGCGACTGGTTCGTCTACTCGGGCGACGACGCGGTGATCCGCGATCAGCTGCCGAAATACGACCTCCGGATGCGCCAGCTGCCGTTCATGGCCCATGCGGCCGTGGCGAGCGGCGCGGGCGACGCCTTCCTGTGCGACGGGAAGTTCACGGCGACGGCCGGCAAGGCGTCGGTGGAGATCGACACCGCGAAGCTGCGGATCAAGGGGCTGCACAACGCCTACAACGCTATGGCGGCGGCTTTGGCGACCCTCGCGGCGGGCGTCGCCCCGGCGAAGATCCGCAGGTCGCTCTACGATTTCGCGCCCGTCGAGCACCGGTTGGAACCCGTGGCCGAGAAGGGCGGCGTGCTGTGGATCAACGACTCGAAGGCCACCAACGTCGATTCGGTCTACTATGCGCTGGAGAGCATGACGCGCCCCGTGGTGTGGATCGCCGGCGGCACGGACAAGGGCAACGACTACGAACCCCTGAAAGCCTTCGCCCGGGCCAAGGTCCGCACGCTGGTCTGCATGGGGCTGGACAACGCCAAGCTGGTGAAGGAGTTCACCGGGGTGGTTCCCGAGGTGGTTTCGACCGATTCGCTCGAAGCCGCCATGACGGCTGCGAAGGCCGCGGTGCGCCCCGGCGACGCGGTGCTGCTGTCGCCCGCCTGCGCGAGCTTCGACCTGTTCAAAAACTACGAGAACCGCGGCGAGCTGTTCAAAAACTGGGTGACGGAAAAGGCTTAGGACGATGTACCGGGACGAGATGAACGACGAACGTGCGGCGGCCGAACTGGCCCGCGACGCCGCGCCCCGGCGCCTCCGCCGGAGTGCGCTCGCGGACGAGGCGTGTGCCGCGGAGGGAACGGCCGGTGCCCGGGAGGGGGACGAAGGGCCCCGGTTCCGCTTCTTCACGGGCGACCGGGTGCTGTGGATCATCCTCGCCGCGCTGGCGGTGATCTCGGTGCTGGTGGTCTACTCCTCGACGGCCAAAATGGCCTACGACGCCCATACGGCCCGCACGACGGCGCATTTCCTGCGCCAGCAGCTGATTCTGCTGGTCGTCAGCGTCCTCGTCATGCTCGTCGTGCAGCGGATCGACTGCCGCATCTATAACTACCTCGCCCGACCCGCCTATTTCCTCTCGGTGGCGCTCACCGTCGCCGTCTACTTCATCGGCGCCACGACCAACGGCGCGGCCCGCTGGATTCCGCTGGGACCCTTCCAGTTCCAGCCCTCCGAGGCGCTGAAGGTCGCCACGGTGCTGTTCCTGGCCCAGCAGCTGGCCGGGCGGCAGTCGAAGATCGACAAGATACGCATCGTCCCGACGTGGAGGTTCTGGACCTGGCGTTCGTCGCCCGAGCAGCGGAAAATCTGGCGTGAGGGCACGTGGCCGATCCTGATGCCGGTGGCCGTTTCGGCGCTGGTGATCTTCCCGGCGCACACTTCGTCGGCGGTGCTGGTGTGCCTGGCGTCGTGGGTGATGATGCTGATCGGCCGCGTGCGCTTCGGCGAGCTGATGAAACTCGTGGGATGGGGCGCCGCCGCCATCGTCGTCGTCATGACGCTCAACCTCGGGCGCAGCGAGACCGCCGAAGGGCGCGTTTCGACATGGATTCACCTCTGGACCGAATCGCAGACCGAGAAGCCCATCGAACACCTCTCCGACACCGAACGCTCGATGATCGCCATCTACAACGGCGGCATTCTGGGCGAGGGTGCCGGACAGAGCGCCATGCGCGTGGAGATGATCCACCCCGAGAGCGACTACGTCTATGCCTTCTTCGTCGAGGAGTACGGCATCATTCTGGCTGTCGTGCTGCTGATGCTCTACCTGTGGGTCTTCTTCCGGGGGATCGAGATCTTCCGCCGCTGCGGAACGGCTTTCCCGGGGCTGCTGGTGCTGGGGCTGGCGTTGCTGATAACGTGTCAGGCGTTGCTGCACATCATGGTCACGGTGAACCTGATTCCCGAGACGGGGCAGACCCTGCCGCTGATCTCGCGCGGCGGATCGTCGATGCTCTTCACGATGATCGCCTTCGGGATGATTCTGAGCGTCAGCCGTCAGAACGACGAGCAGTCGCACGACCGGCCGAAAAACGAGACATTGTACGAAAAGTAGCTATGGAAGAGATTCGATTGGACAAATACCTTTGGGCGGTGCGGATTTTCAAGACCCGCAGCGATGCCGCCGACGCCGTCCGCACGAACAAGGTGACGGTCAACGGCTCCTATGCCAAGCCCTCGCGCGAGGTGAAGATCGGCGACGTGATCGCCGTGCGCAAGCAGGCCGTGACCTACTCCTACAAGGTGCTCGAACGGGTGTCGAGCCGCCAGCCGGCCAAGAACGTGCCGGAATACTGCCTCAACATCACGCCGCAGGAGGAGCTGGACAAACTCAACGTGCCCCGCGAAACGATCTTCGTTTTCCGCGACCGCGGCACGGGACGCCCGACCAAGAAGGAGCGCCGCGAGCTGGACGGGCTGATGGAGGAGATTTACTACGACGACGAGGAGTAATTGCCTGAGCCGGGGACGCAGGACTGGTTTCGAAGCTCTGGCAGCTTGCATCGCCCATAGAACCCGGCTCTTAGCCGGGAAAAGAGAGACCCGGCAGGAGCGCAACCCCTCTCTTTTTTCCTGAAGAATTCAAAAAAAGGAAAAAAGGAGGCAACCTGCCGGGCTCTTTTTTTCAGCGGAATCCGGCAGGTCCGCGCAAAACGAAAGGGCGGCGCCGAATCCTGGAATCTGAGGCTTTTGGCGGGCCCTGAACAAACAGAAAACAGCACACACCCTTCCGGGGGTGCTGTATCATTTGTCCATAAAATTCGCCAAAATTTCAGATTCCGATACAACGTGGTATGTTAAGAACACAATAAAGTCGGGGAGGCTTTACGCAGTAAAGATAACGAAAAAGTCGGGCAATGCAAAAAAATATTTGATTGCGTAGTTTCCGCGGCAGGACTGAACCGGGGAAAATAGAAAAAGGACGGCGCTGAATCCTTAAATCTGAGGCTTTTGGCGGGCCCTGCAATCACCAGAAAACAGCACCGCCCGAGGGGCGTTATATGGCAAAAAAGCGGCCCGAAAGCCGCTTTTTCTATTTCTTGTTGAAATAGTTCATCGTCAGCTGCGTCCCGACGGTTGCGAACGACCGGATGGCATCGACGAAGACTTTGAGCCGCTCGGGCAGGGCCGTCCGCTCCTCGTCGGACCACTCCCCCAGCACGTATTCGACCTGATGGCCCCGGGGGAAATCGCCGCCCACGCCGAAGCGCATCCGGGCGTACTCCTCCGTGCCGAGCAGTTCGGTGATGTTCTTCAGTCCGTTGTGGCCGCCGGCGCTTCCCTTCGGACGCAGGCGCAGCGTGCCGAACGGCAGCGCGATGTCGTCCGAGATGATCAGCAGGTTTTCCAACGGAATCTTCTCGGCCTCCATCCAGTAGCGGACGGCCTTGCCCGAAAGATTCATGTAGGTCGAGGGTTTCAGCAACACCAGTGTCCGGCCCTTGTGCCGGACTTCGGCGATGTCGCCGTAGCGGGCCGTCGTAAAAACAGCGTTGGACGCCTCTGCGAGGGCGTCCAACACTTTGAAACCGATGTTGTGGCGGGTTCCGGCGTACTCGGCGCCGATGTTCCCGAGCCCAACAATGAGGTATTTCATGCTCCGGATTATTTCTCGGCGGCAGCGGCGCCACGCGATGCGCGGGTCACGCGGACGGCGCACACGGCGGTCGATGCCGGAGTCACGAATTTCAGGTTCTCGATGGAGAGGTCGCCGACGAAGATGGTCTTGCCGACACCCAGCGTGGTCACGTCTACGACGATCTCGTCGGGCAGGTTCTCGACCAGGGCGCTGACGACCAGCTTGCGGGCCGACAGGGTCAGTTTACCGCCGACCTTCACACCCTCGGCGTTGCCCGTCAGGCGCACCGGAATGGCGATCGACACGGGTTTGCCGTCGGCGATGCGGAAGAAATCCAGGTGGAGAATCTCCTCACGGACGGGGTGGAACTGGGCCTCGCGCAGTACGGCCAGCTCTTTCTTGCCCTCGATGTCGAACTCCACGATATAGGAGTTGGGGGTGTAGATCAGGGGTTTGATCTCGCGGGGATCGACCGAGAAGGTCTCCGTCTCGCCATTGCCGCACAGTACGCAGGGCACCATGCCTTCGCGGCGTACAGCCTTGGCTGCTTTCTTGCCGAAATCGCTGCGTTTCACAGCCTTTACCGAAATAGTTTTCATGGTAATCGTTTGTTTTTTAATGTGTTTCCTTCAGCGGTTCTCAATGCGGCCTCTGCGGACCGCATCCCATTTCCGCCTGCTTTCGGAGCGCAAAGATAGTGTAAATAATCAGGAATTAAAAATGAAAAATGAAAAATTAAGAATTGCCGATTCGGTTTACGGGCCGATCGAGAGACCGCAAAACTCAATTTTTAATTCTTAATTCTGCATCCCTCTCACGTGTTTCTCCCAGGCCCAGGCGGCGCGGAGCGTCTCATCGAGCGTCCGGCCGGCCTTCCAACCCAACTCGGTGTTCGCAAGCGTGGGGTCGGCCCAGATGGCGACGATGTCGCCCGCACGCCGCGGAGCGATCTTGTGGGGAACCTTCACGCCGTTGACCTCCTCGAATTTGTGCACCAGCTCCAGTACCGAAACGCCGTTGCCGGTGCCGATGTTGAAGATCTCGTAGGGCTGTTTCTCCTTGCCGTCGATCATGCGGCCGATGGCTGCCACGTGGGCTTTGGCCAAGTCCACGACGTCGATGTAGTCGCGGATGCACGAACCGTCGGGCGTCGGATAGTCGTCGCCGAAGACCGAGAGGCATTCGCGCAGTCCGGCGGCGGTCTGCGTGATGAACGGCACGAGGTTCTGCGGCACGCCGCGCGGCAGTTCGCCGATCAGTGCCGAGGGGTGAGCCCCGATGGGGTTGAAATAGCGCAGGGCGATGCCCTTCATCCCGGGATAGGCGGCGATCGAGTCGCGCAGGATGTCTTCGCACATCTGCTTGGTGTTGCCGTAGGGCGAGGTGGCCGGCTTGCGGGGCGTCTGTTCGGTCACGGGCTGCTTCTCGGGCTCGCCGTAGACGGTGCACGACGACGAGAAGACGATGTTCCGGCGTCCGAATTCCCGCATCAGGCCGATGACGTTCATGAACGACGTGAGGTTGTTGCCGTAGTATTCGAGCGGCTTGGCGACCGATTCGCCCACGGCTTTCGACGCCGCGAAGTGGATCACCGAATCGAATTCGTACTGCTCGAAGACCTTGCGGAAAGCCGCGCGGTCGCAGCAGTCCACCTCGACGAAGGGGATGTCGGCGCCCGTGATCTTGCGCACGCCCTCGACGGCGTTCATGTCGCTGTTCGAGAGGTTATCGACGATCACGACATCATAGCCGGCATTGATGAGTTCCACGGTGGTGTGCGAGCCGATGTACCCCGCGCCGCCGCTGACCAATACACACGATTTTTTCATAGGTTGCTGGTTGTTATTTGAGTCACAAAGACAGTGCAAGCCGAGTGCAGAGCCGGGTTTACCCGGACTATGCCGAGGCGCCGCCTGTCTAAGCTGAAATTTATTTCAGCAAAGATATGATTTTTTCCGGCGGCGGCAAAAAAAACGGGCCCGGAAATCGGGCCCGGAGGCTTTCGGGACGCTTCGGCTAACAATTCGTAACCCGGTGTGCGAAAAAAGCGCCGGGAAAGTGTCGGTTTCTGAAATTTTTATCTATATTTGTAACAATTCGACACTCCAACGCGCGTAATTTTATCAAAACATAACGGAATATGTACGGAAAAATCAAAGAGCACCTGCAACGTGAGCTCGCCGAAATCGAGGCCGCAGGGCTTTACAAACGGGAACGGATCATCTGCTCGCCCCAGCGGGCCGAGATCGAGGTTGCAGGTCGGAAGGTGCTGAACTTTTGCGCCAACAACTACCTCGGCCTGTCGGACAACCGGCGGCTGATCGACGCTGCCAAACGCGCTATGGACGACCGTGGCTTCGGCATGTCGTCCGTGCGCTTCATCTGCGGCTGCCAGGACATCCACAAGGAGCTCGAAAAGGCCATCGCCGACTATTTCGGCACCGAGGATACGATCCTCTACGCCGCTTGTTTCGACGCCAACGGCGGTGTCTTCGAACCGCTCCTGACGGAGCAGGACGCTATCATCTCCGATGCGCTCAACCACGCCTCGATCATCGACGGCGTGCGTCTGTGCAAGGCCGTGCGCTACCGCTACGCCAACGCTGACATGGCCGAACTGGAGGAGTGTCTCCAGAAGGCGCAGGCCCAGCGTTTCCGCATCATCTGCACCGACGGGGTATTCTCGATGGACGGCAATGCCGCGCCGCTGGACAAGATCTGTGCGCTGGCCGAGAAATACGACGCGCTGGTGATGGTCGATGAGTGCCACTCGGCGGGCGTTCTGGGAAAGACGGGCCGCGGCATCACCGAACTCTACGACCTGCGCGGGCAGGTGGACATCCTGACCGGTACGCTGGGCAAGGCATTCGG
The DNA here is from genome assembly GCF_040095975.1 of Alistipes intestinihominis. NCBI lineage: Bacteria > Pseudomonadati > Bacteroidota > Bacteroidia > Bacteroidales > Rikenellaceae > Alistipes > Alistipes intestinihominis. The sequence continues at coordinate 1,172 of NZ_JBBMFL010000012.1, read as the reverse complement.
CGGCGCCGTGGGAGGCTTCACGACCGGCCGCAAGGAGATCATCGACCTGCTCCGCCAGCGTTCGCGCCCCTATCTCTTCTCCAACTCGCTGCCTCCCGCTGTGGTCGGAGCCGGGATCGAGCTGTTCAAAATGCTCGGCGAGAGCGACGAACTGCACGACCGGCTGGTCGCCAATGTCGAACATTTCCGCAAGGGCATGATGGCCGCGGGCTTCGACATCAAACCCACCCAGTCGGCCATCTGCGCCGTGATGCTCTACGACGCCAAACTGTCGCAGGAGTTCGCCGCGAAGTTGCAGGACGAAGGGGTCTTCGTCACGGGTTTCTACTATCCCGTGGTGCCGAAGGGGCAGGCCCGCATCCGCGTGCAGGTCTCCGCAGGCCACACCACCGAGCAGCTGGACCGTTGCATCGCCGCCTTCGTCAAGGTGGGCAAAGCGTTGAACGTCATTAAATAAGCACGACTATGAAAACCTCATTGGACGCGATAGACCGCAAGATCCTCAAATACCTCATCAAGAACGCCCGCATGCCTTTCCTGGAGATCGCCCGCGAATGCGGCATTTCGGGTGCGGCCATCCACCAGCGCATCCGCAAGCTGGACGAGGCCGGCGTGATTCTCGGCAGCCGCCTGATCGTCGATCCCAAGATGATGGGCTTCGATGTCTGCGCCCACATCAGCATCACGCTCAAAGACCCGCAGCTGCTGAAGAAGACCGTCGAGGAGCTGCGCAAGGTCCCCGAGATCGTGGAGTGCCATTTCATCACGGGCAACGGCAATATTCTGGTGAAACTCTACTGCGTGGACAACGAACACCTCATGCGCACGATCTTCGACGGCATCCTGCGCATTCAGGGCATCGCCACCACCGAAACGAACATCTCGTTGCAGGAGGTTTTCCAGCGCGAGGTGAACATCGACTTTATCGAGGAGTAGATTTCCGCTTCTCCCCGGATACAGCAGCGGCCGACAGAGATGTCGGCCGCTTGCTGTTTTTACCGGACCGGCGTGATCCGGAAGAGGAATTCGTAATTTCCGTAGGGTATGCGGTATTCCCGGAGCGGGAGCTGTCCCCACGAGTCGATGCACCCCAATCCGTACTGCGCCTTGTCGATGCAGAGCCATACGGCGTCGTCGGGTTCGATCTCCTGCGAATGTCCCTGCTGCTTGGT